>DATCYP010000031.1:0-31188 GCA_036526375.1 Gaiellaceae bacterium
CGCGAGCCACTTGCTCAGGTCGGGCTCGACCGGCAGCTCGTGCTCCAGCTTCGCCTTCAGCTCGAGCTCCCGCGCGTTGTCTCGCTCCTGCTTCTCGCCGGTCGGGATGAACGGCCACCAGGTGCCGGTCTTGAAGCCGTAGATCCAGTAGACGGGCTCGTCGCCGCCCCACGTGCCGCCGTCGAAGCGGAAGGCAGCGGCGAGGAGCTGGCCTCCGAAGCCGTGCTGCTCGAGCTCCGACGCGAGGGCGTGAACCCCTGCGACCTGGTCGTCGAGATCGGGGTCGTGGACGAGCACCCACTCGAAGCCGAGGGAGTCGGTCTTGCGGTCGATCGTCGAGCCCGAGCTCTGCGCGACGCTGCGGAGCAGCTCCTCGGCGTCGCTCTCCGTGGAGCTGAACTCGCCGGCGGAGAGCGGCTTGAAGATCAGCGCGGCGTCGCCGGCCGTCTTGAGCGAGCACTCGGTCTGGAGCGTGACCGCGGCCGTCGACAGCGCGAACAGCTTCTCGGCCGCCGGCTCCTGCAGCTTCTTGCGGCCGAAGAGGATGTCGCCGAACCGGCTCAGCTCTCGGGCGCTTCCTGGGCCGGCTGCTCCGTCGGCTCCGCGGCTGCCGCGGGCGGCGCTTCCGTCGCGGGCGCGGGCTCCGCGTCCCCGGCGGCGATCTCCTTCTGCGGCTCACCCGATCCGACCTCCGCCTTCAGCTTCGCGAGCTCGTCGTCGACCTGGGAGGAGGACGAGATCTGCGCGAGCTCGCGGTCGAGCTGCGTCTGGTCGCCGGCGGTGAAGTCCTCGAGCGCGCCGCTCGACGTGAGCTCGTCGATCGCCGAGGCGCGCGCCTGCATCTCCTCGGTCTTGTCCTTGGCGCGCTGGATGGCCAGGCCCGTGTCCTGCATGTGCTGGCCGATCCCGGTCGCCGCCTCGCCGACCCGCACCTCGGCCTCGGCGGCCGAGTACTGGGCCTTGAGGACCTCCTTCTGGGAGCGGAAGGACTCGATCCGGGTCTCGAGCTGCTGCTGGGCGGCGACGAGCTTTTCCTGCTGGTCCTCGAGCTGCTTCACCTGCGTGTCCATGTCCTGCAGCTGCCCCTGCGCGACCGCCTTCTTCTCGAGCGCCTGCCGGGCGAGGTCCTCGCGGTTCGCCGCGACCGCCTGGCGCGCCTGCGTCTCGAGCTTGACGACGTTCTGCTCGAGCTTCTGCTGCTGGAGCTCGATTCGCTTCTTCGAGGTGACGACGTCGGCGGTTCCGCGCTTCACGTTCTGGAGCTGCTCGAGCATCTGCTCGTACGAGTAGTCGAGCGTCTCGGTCGGGTTCTCGGCGCGGTTCAGGAGCTTCGAGTACTTCGCCTTCACGATCAGCGCCGTGCGTTGCATCAGGCCCGCCATCAATCCTCCTCGTGGGGAACGCAGTTAGCCTAGCGCCATGCTGGTGGAAAAGAGCATGCATCCGGACTGGCTCAGCAACGCTTTCGCGGTCGCCGCCGAAGGCGGGCCGGCCGTATTCGTCGACTCCGGCGCCGACGTCGCGCCGCTGATCGAGGCCGTCGAGCGCTGGGGGGCGACGCCGGTCGCCATCCTGCGCACGCATGCGCACGGCGACCACGTCGAGAACGAGGACGTGCTGGTGCGGCGCTACTCGATCCCGGTGCTCGCGGAGCCGGGCGAGTGGAAGTGGGACGGGCTGCGCGTGCAGGGGCTCGCGACGCCCGGCCACTCCGACGACGGGCTCTCGTTCGTCGTCGACGACGAGGTCGTCGCGACGGGCGACACGCTCTTCCGCGACGCCGTCGGCGGCGGCGACGTGGCGGTCGTGCGGCAGTCGGTGATGGAGGTCCTGCTCACGCTGCCCGATGCGACCCGCGTTCTGCCCGGACATGCCGACGAGACCACGATCGGCCGTGAGCGGAGGGAGAACCCGTTCATCCGTGTCTGGAGCGGAGCGGAGGAGGAGGGAAGCGAGCGCGTCCGCGTCGGCGGGCGCGACGCGACGCTCCTCGTCTGGTCGCCCGACTACGACGGCAACGGCAAGGCATGGGTGCGCTTCGACGACGGGAGCGAGGCGACCGTCGGCGGCTCGCGCGTCGAACGCGGCTAGAGCGCAGACCTGTCCGATTCCCCCGTTTGGGTCAAACCGAACCGAGAGAGTTGCCGTACCTGGTGGCGATGCTCGCCCAGGTCCCAACGCTGCCGCCGGCCTGTAACGGATCGCCACGACGCCGGTCTTGCCGTCCGAGGGGCCGGCCGGATTCAGGCCTGTGAAGATCGTCCGCCGCGGTCCCGACCGGCGCGCCCACACACTCGGTTCAGTGACCGTCAAGTTCAGCCGGACCTCTGCTGAGCAGACCAACGATGCGCTCCTGAAGACGCATGCGGCGGCCGTTCGCCTCGCGCGCCTGGAGGCACGCGACTCATCGTCGGCCGTTCCGTCTTCGTCGGTCGCAATTCGACGGTTCGCGGTCGTCGTGATGGCGTATACGGCCAGGGGCGCGAAGACCTTGCTCGCTCTCGCAGTGGCGCATCTCCGCCGCAGCGAAGGCTGGAAGTAGGAAGGCCGCCGAACCGAAGACCTGTCCGAAACGGACAGTAGGTTGGGCGGCGTGCGTCTCATCGTCGCCCGCTGCGAGGTCACGTACTCCGGCCGCGTCTCGGCCGTGCTGCCCGAGGCGGTTCGCCTCCTCATCCTCAAGGGCGACGGCTCGGTGCTCGTCCACGACGACGCCGGAGGCTACAAGCCGCTCAACTGGATGACGGCGCCCACCTTCCTCGCCGACGAGGGCGAGCGGCTCGTCGTGACGAAGCCGAAGGGCGACGACGCGCTCGAGATCCGCCTGCTCGAGGTGCTGAGCGACGTCGAGCACGACATGGGGGAGTCGGCCGCGCTGCAGAAGGACGGCGTCGAGCGCGACCTGCAGGAGGCGCTCGCGGCCGCGCCCGAGTCGCTCGGCGAACCGCTGATGCTCGTGCGCCGCGAATGGCAGACCGAGATCGGGCCGGTCGACCTGATGTGCCACGACGCGGCCGGGGAGTGGGTCGCGGTCGAGGTGAAGCGCGTCGGGACGATCGAGGCGGTCGAGCAGCTGACCCGGTACCTCGAGTTCATCCGTCGCGATCCGGCGAAGGCCGGCTGTCGCGGGATCCTCGTGGCCGAGCGGTTGAAGCCGCAGGCCGTCGCGCTGGCAGAGTCGCGGGGAATCCGCTCCGTCGCGGTCGACCTGGCCGTTCTCCGCGGTGAGCGCGAGCCCGACCTGACGCTCTTCGCGGCCTAGCCGGCGACTGCGGCGACGGCTTCGGCGACGCCCGCGCGAACACCGTCGGGATGCGCGTACGCCGCCGAGCCGAGCAGGAGCATCACGCCGTCGCGCGTTCCCGCCCGCTCGAGCTGCTCGCGAGCGTTCTCGGCGCCGACTCCGCCGCCGAGCACCGCCGTGGCCGGCCGCGCCGCCGCGATCTGCTCCCGCACCTCCTCGTCCGTGTCGAACGTGCGCGGCGAGAACGAACCGACCTGGACGTAGTCCCCGCCCAGCAGTCGCGTGAGCTCGGCGAGAACACCGGCTGAGACCGACACGGGGCCGCCGCGACGCAGGAAGGCGGAGCCCACCCGGTGGACGAAGATCGGCAGGCCGTACTCGCGCAGCCGGGAGATCGAGCCGAGGCCGGCGAGGAACGCGTTGACCATGAGCGCCCGCGCCCCCGCCTCGACGATCGCGTCCACGTCGCTGCCGGTGACGTTCGCCGCGTAGAGGACGTGCTCCGGGATCGCGGCTTCGATCGCGCGCACCCGCTCCCGCGACGATCGCTGCAGCTCGTCGTCTTTGACGAGCACCGCGCCGCCGGCCGCGAGCTCGGCCGCGACCGCCGCGGCCTCCTCCGGCGCCAGCCCGAGCGCCGGCTTGAGGATCGCGCCGACCGAGACGCCCGGCCGCGCGCGGAACGCCGGTCCCGGCAGTCCCTCCGGCCATTCGACCTCGACGAGCCGGCACGACTCGACGTCGCCGCGGTCGGCCCACTCGCCGGCGACGCACACGGCGAGAAGCTGCTCGGCGCCCGTCTCCCCCTCCAGCGCCGGAAAGTCGATCGTGACTCGCTCCCCCTCGACGGCGACGACGCGCGCTCGTACGTGCTCCGGCCCGTCCGGCAGGCTGACCGACTGGAGGATCGCGAGCGTCTCGGCCCAGGCCGCCGGCCGGATTTCGTAAACCGCGCGCATCTTCGTATCGTAGGACCGTCGCAGGGGCGAAGAGGAGGAGGCTCGAGATGGCAGTGAAGCTGCACCGCTGCAGCGTCATGTGGGTGAAGTTCGGTGGCCACCCGTGCTGGCGTGTCCAGAAGGCGCTCGACGAGTCGGGCGTGGAGTACGAGCTCGTCCAGGAGGGCTCGTCGTTCAAGAGCTCGAGCCGCGGGCGGACGATCGAGAAGACCGGCCAGAAGAAGTTCCCGTGGATCGAGTTCGAGGACGGGAGCGTCTACCGGGAGGAGTCGAAGGACATGGCCGAGACGATCCGGGCCGGAAGGCTGGACGAGAAGCGACAAACGGCCTAGCTACACTGAGGCGCCGCGGGGCTATAGCTCAGTTGGGAGAGCGCCTGGATCGCACCCAGGAGGTCGCCGGTTCGAGTCCGGCTAGCTCCATCGCACGGTTCGGCCGAAGCGGGCCTGGACCGAAGATCCTCAGTCCTGCGTGTGCTCGGCGACCTCGCCGGCAGCGCCGGTCTTCTCGACCACCAGGTAGTCGTCGTGACGCTCGACGACGCGTTCGATTTGAGGGTCCTCGTGGCCGGGGCGAACGAAGAAGAGGCGCGGTTGCGCACGCACCCGGCTGTAGGCGTCGGGGTCGATGGCGATCTGCTCGGCGCAGCCGGCGTTGGCGCACTCGCAGATGTAGACCGGTTGGGTCACGGTCGTTCCGTGGCGCTCCTCGAGGCGCGCGATGTTCTCGTTGACCTCGCGGAACAGCGCCTCGTTTCGGGCGGCCCGTTGCTCCCACAGTGACGACACGACCGCTTGCCAGGTTAGCCGTTACCGAACTCCGGCAATAGCCGTTTCAACCCGAAGAGGAAGACACGAATGGCAATTCGGGTACAGACACCAGAACTGACGCGAGGAGGCACTCGGGCCATGGATGCTCGCGCGGCAAACGACCGGATCGCCGAAAAGGCAGAGCAGCTCCGGTTCGTGTCCCGGGTGCCCATGCTCTGCGAGTGCAGCACCCCCGCCTGCCGGGCGATCGTGATGATCTCGCTCGAGGAGTACCGCCGCGTCCGCGAAGACTCGGGCGGCTGCCTCACGGCTCGTGGGCACACGATCGACGGAACGGAGCTGGTGAAGGAGACCGACGAATACGCGATCCGCCTCCTTCGCTGCGAAGGCAACGGCGACCGCCGCTCGGCCTAGCCGGCGCAGCGCTGAAACGAGAGCGGCCTCCGAAGAAGCCGCCTCGAGCCGTGTCACGTCGTGACGTCTGTCCTGCCCCCGGCCCCCCTCAGGGCGCAACCTGCGTCTGGAGGGTGCGCCGTGAAATGCTCAGGCGCGTAGTTCCCGCTGCCCCTTGCCAGCGCCGTGGCCTCGTTTGGGGTCTCGCGTGTCGGGAATTTTCCCTGCACCCGGACGAAGGAGCGAAAGGATGGCTTCGGAAACCAAGTCGGATCTCGTCGAAGAGCTGAGCTCGCAGTCGACGAAGGCGGAGCTCGTCGAGCTGCTCGGCTCGCGCCTCAAGAAGGACGAGATCTCCAAGCTCCTCGACGACGACAGCGACGGGACGAAGGACGAGCTGCTGCGCAAGCTCGGCTCGCGCACGAAGGACGAGCTCGTCCAGGCCGTCGAGAGCCGGCTGACGAAGGACGAGATCGGGAAGGCGGTCGACGCCGTGCGCGACGACTCCGACGAGGACGAGGACGAGGACGACGACCAGGACGCGCGCTCCCGCGGCGACGAGCGGCAGGAGGAAGGGCAGGACGAGCAGCCCGACGCGGAGAGCGACGACCGGGAACAGAGCCGGCAGCGGGACGACCAGCGCAACGAGCAGGGCGACGAGCGGCAGCGGCGCACGCGTCATGTCGACGACACGGAGCTCGACTGGAGCGCCGAGCTCGAGTGGGCGGCGCCGCCACAGCCGACGCCGGCCCCGGTCTCCTTCGTGGGCGCTCCGCCGTACATGCCGGGCGCGCGTGTGCGGGTCGATCTCTCCGGACTGCCGACCATGGGCATCTTCCTCGGCAAGGGCGCCTCGGCCGCGGGAACGATCGTCGGCGTGAACGCGCACGAGCGGTCGGTGCGCGTCTACCTCGATGCGTGCTTCGACGGCAAGAAGGAGATCTTCCTGCCGCCGGAGCGAGTCATGCTCGACCGATGAAGCGAGCGGCGCTGACATTCGGCGGCGCCGCCGTCGCGGCCGCGCTTCTGCGACTACTCAGGCGGCGCCACCACGGCGGACACGAGGACGTCGTCCGCGCGTACTTCGACGCGTGGTCGGACGGCGACAGCGAGGCGATGAGGGATCTCGTCAGCGACGACTACCAGGCGCACGTCCACGGGCTCGAGGGCACGGAGGAGCGCGACGCCGACCAGCTGCTCTCCGTCGTCGACGGCCACGCGGACGCGTTCTCGGAGGTCGAGTACGAGCTGCACGAGGTGATCGCGCACAACGGGTGCGTCGCGGTACGCGCGACGATGCACGCCTCGCACGACGAGACGGGCCGGGACGGAGAGATCGACGGGATCGCGATCCTCCGTTTCGACGGCGACCGCATCGCCGAGGAGTGGTCCAGCTGGGACTACCTCGACCTCGCGAACCAGCTCGGCTTGTCACGAGGCGCGTAGGCGCGGTTTGTGGACTTTCCGGGCCGGGGATTTCGATCCCACGGCCGCTGCAGGCCGAAGCGAACCGAAAGGGTGATCTGAAGTGGCCGTAATGCAACGCGAATCGTCGGCCGGCTACATCACACGAGCGCCACGCTCGAGTGGCCTCGCCGACGTCCTCGAGATCCTGCTCGACCGAGGTCTCGTCATCGACGCCTACGTGCGCGTCTCGCTCGTGGGCATCGAGCTCCTGACCATCGACCTGCGCGTCGTGATCGCCAGCGTCGACACGTACCTGCGCTTCGCCGAGGCCGTCAACCGGCTCGACCTGCGTCAGGTCGACGACTCGAAGAGCGTCCCCGACCTGTTCCAGAGCGGAACGGAGGAGGTGGCCTCGTCGAAGACGAAGGGCGCCGTCGAGGGCGGCATGGACGCGATCCGCGAGAAGATCGGCCTCGGTGGACGCGGCGGCGACGACGATGAAGACGAAGAGGATGAAGGGCGGTCCCGCAGCCGCTCGCGCGGTCGCGGCAACGACCGGTGAGCAGGCTCTACCTCTACGGCATCACCCGCCCTCGCGATCTGCCGCAGCGGCTTCAGGATGAGGGGATCTCCCTCGTCCCCGCGGCGGGCCGCGCGGCCGTGGTCTCCGAGCTCTCGGAGGGTCCGGTGGAGACCACGCGCCGCAACCTGCTCGCGCACGCGGACGTCGTCGAGCAGCTGCACGAGGACGCGGTGGTGCTTCCCGCCCGCTTCGGCTACGTCCTCGAGAGCCGCGACGAAGTGCTCGAGCTGCTCGCGCTGCCCGAGATCGAGTCGCTGCTCGAGCGGCACGAGAAGACCTGCGAGCTCACGCTCAGGGGGACCTACGACGAGTCCGTCCTCGCCGAAGTCGGGGCCGGGCTGCAGTCGCTCCGTGAGGCCTACCGCGCCGCGCCGTCGGTCGACATGGGCATCGCCCTCGGAGAGGCCGTCGGGGAAGGGCTCGCCGAGCGCCGTGCCCGCGACGCCGCGGCGGTGCTCGACCGGCTGAACCCGATCGCCCTCGACGTGGTGGTGAGCGAGCCGAACGGAGAGCTTGCCGCGTTCAACTTCGCGCTGCTCGTCGAGCGCGACCGTGTGGAGCCGGTCGAGGCGCGAGTCGAGGAGCTCGCCGCCGGCCTGTCCCCGCCGCTCCATTTCAAGCTGGTGGGTCCGTTGCCGCCGTACAGCTTCGTGCGGCTCGCCATGCCTGCGGTGGCCTGATGGGACTGATCGGCGGCCTGCTCACCCTTCCGCTCGCGCCGGCCCGCGGGCTCGTCTGGGTGTTCGACCAGGTCGTGCAGGAGGCCGAGGCGCAGCTCCACGATCCGGCCCGGATCCGCGCCGAGCTCGCGGACGCCGAGGCAGCCCTCGAGCGCGGCGAGATGGACGAGGCAACCTACGAAGAGCTGGAGCGCGAGCTCCTCGATCGTCTCCATGGCTGAGAGCGGAAAGAAACTGTCGCCGCCCGAGCTCGTCGGCCGCGCCCGCAAGCAGGTCGAGGAGCTGTTCGGCAAGCCCGTCGAGGCCGTCTCCGGCTTCGGGCACCCGAACGGGGACAACGGTGACGACGGCGACGGCTGGACCGTGACGCTCGAGCTGCTCGAGCTGGAGCGCATTCCCGACACGACGAGCCTGCTCGGCACGTACGAGGCGACGCTCGACGCCGACGGCAACCTGCTAGACGCCCGGCGGGTGCGCCGCTATCCACGCAACCAATACGACCCGGTGCAACAGGGGGAGGACTCATGAGCGCGCTCGGAATGCGTGCCCAGGCGCCGAGCAGTACGTCCCTGGCGGACCTGCTCGAGCGGGTGCTCGACAAGGGAATCGTGATCGCGGGCGACGTGGAGGTGCGGCTGCTCGACATCGAGCTGCTGACGCTGAAGCTGCGGCTGCTGATCGCCTCTGCCGACACCGCGAAGTCGATGGGCATCGACTGGTGGGAGCACGATCCCGCGCTCAGCTCGCTCGCGCGCGATCGCGAGCTCGAGCAGGAGAACCGCGAGCTGCGCGAACGCCTCGACCGGCTCGAGCGCGCGATCGAGAGGAACGGCCGGTGACCGCCCACGACGAGCTGGAACGGATCCTCGCCGAGCGCGACCTCGACGTCGGCGATCTGATCCGGCAGGCGGAAGAGGACGCCCGCGCGGACGTTGCCGAGATCCTGCGCCGGCTCTTCCGCGACGACCTGCTGCGGCGCGTCGGCGAGCAGCTGGGAAGGGGAGGTAAGCCGGTAGTCGCCCTGGCCGGTGTGGCCGAGGGGGTGCGGCCGCTCGTGCTCGAGCTCGCGCCCGGCGACCTCGACGACGAGGCCCGGCTCGAGCGGCTCGTCCGCGAGCACAACGAGCTCCTGCTCGGCGCGCTCAAGGACGGAGCCGTCGTGCCCTTCCGCTTCGGCACGACGTTCCCGGACGCCGCGGCGCTCGAGGACTGGCTCGAACGACATCGCGACGCTCTTTCCGCCGAGCTCGAACGGCTGCGCGGGACCGCGGAGTGGAGCGTCGAGCCCGTCGGGACGGTGCCGGACGTCGGCGCCGCCGAGTACCTGGGAGCCCGCCTCGCGACGACCGTGCGCCCCGGTCTGCGCGAGCGGCTCGCCGCTGCAAGCGAGGACGCGGCCGGCGACGCGTATCTCGTCTCCCGCGCCCGGCAGGACGAGTTCGCCGCCGCGGTCTCCGCGCTCGAGGCCGAGGGGTACGAGCTGCGAGTGACCGGTCCCTGGCCGCCGTACTCGTTCGCGCGCCTCCCGTGAGCGACTCCCTCGTCGATCTCCTCGACTCGCTCGTGGACACGGGAGTCGCGGCGGGTGGTGATGTGACGATCTCGGTCGCCGGCGTCGATCTGATCGCTCTGCGGCTGAAGGCGCTGCTCGCCTCCGTCGGGACCGAGGGCGCGGACGACCTCGCCTTCCCCGGCCGCGAGCGGCGTGCCCGGCTCCCGGCCCGGGTCGAGGCGGACGAGAACTCGTTGCAGCGTGGCCTTGCCGGGCTGGTGCTGATGCTCGTCGAGATCCTCGGCGAGCTGCTCGAGCGCCAGGCCGTCCGCCGGATGGCGGCGGGGAGCCTCAGTGACGAGGAGACGGAGAAGCTCGGCGCAGCCTTCCTCGCGCTCCACCGCCGCGTCGACGAGCTGTACGAAGAGCTCGCCGGCGCCGAGCCGGCCGAGCGGCCGATCCTCGAAGGCCTCGCCGGGACGCTCTGACAGGTCGCTCAGCGGAAGTCTTCGATGCCACGGCCGCCGGCGTGGTCCCAGCCGTACGCGGCCAGGTGGCCCCAGCAGTCCGGCTTGCTGCCGTCGGTGTCCGTGAAGCCGTAGGCGTCGGCGAGCCGGCGGACGCTGACGATCGTCCCCGCCCAGCGGTCGGCGTCGGCGGCCCGGGCCAGCGCCGCGACGCCGCGGGCGACGTAGGTCGGAGACTCCGAGATCCCGAACCCGGGTCGCTTCTCGACCGCATCGCGCCAGTTCTCCTCGGTGACGCCGAAGTTCTCGAGCATCTTCTCGGAGCGGAGCCAGCCGGGTGTGACGCCGACGGCGGTCACCGGCAGTCCCTCCAGCTCGGCGGCGAGCCCCTTCACGATCCGCTCGACGTTGGCCTTCACGAGGTCGTAGTAGAAGCCGACGTTGCGCCGGAAGTCGGCGTTCGCCTCTGCGGTTCCGTCGGTCATCTCGACCACGAGCCCTTGCGTCCCATGCTGTCGCGCGGTGCGGAGCAGGAGCGGGATCGCGGCGCGGGACGTGATCAGATGCGTGTGCACGCCCATCTGCAGCATCCGCAGGCCGCCGTCCCAGTCGTGCTCCCAGAGCGGCTTCTCCCACTCCATGTAGCGGTCGCCGCCGAAGATGTCGTTGACGAGGACGTCGAGCCGGCCACGGTCGCGCTCGATGCCTGCGACGAGCTCGCCGACGGCGGCGGGATCCTCGTGGTCGACGACGAGCGCGGCTCCCATTCCACCGGCCGCCTCCATCAGCTCACCGGTCTCCTCGATCGTCTCCGGCCGGCCGATCTCCGACGGGCCGCCCGTGCGGCTGCTGCGGCCGGTCCCGTAGACGAAGAAGCCGGCGCGCGCGAGCTCGACGGCGATCGCCCGCCCTGCGCCGCGGGTCGCGCCCGCGACGAGCGCGACCCGAGGATCGGAGGCCGCTGTTTCCACCCGGCCGCATCATGCCGCAGCTCAGCGGTGCGGGCCGCGGACGGTGAGGAAGATCGTGCCGCCGACGGTCTCGTAGATCGAGGCGCAGCGCATCGAGTTGTCGGTGAACGTGTTGAGGTCGTAGCCCCGAGCCGACTCGGAGAGGCCGAGAGCGCTCGCGGCGGCACGCACCGACGCGACGGCGGACGGCAGCGACTCGCAGCGCTGTGTGATCGGCCGCAGCTTGTCGGCGAGGCTCGTCGGCGTCCCGCCGTTCTGATCGGATGCTGCGATGAGCGAGACGGTCTGCGCGCTCGGGTCGACGACGTCGAGTTGCCAGCACGTGCTTCCGTCGCTGTTCGCCGTGGGGGCCTTCTTGGTTCCCGCGGGCGCGGGCGGCGTGGATCCTCCTGAGCCCGGGTCGGTGAGGGTGATCGTCCAGCCGGTGAAGCCGAACCGGGCGAGCTCTCCTCGCGTCAGGTTGCTCGCGGCGGTGCTGGTGAAGCAGCGCGAGTCGAGGCCGTTGACGAAGTCGTCGAGCGAGTTCTGGAGCTGGATCAGGTCGGCGTCCTGCCCGGCCACGAGCCGCTTGTAGCTCGCCGGCGGCGTCACGCCACGGACGAGGACCGTGACCCCGCCGTAGCCGTTGTCATAGGCGCGGAGCGGCGGCGCGGCGGTTCCGAGCTCGCGCTTCCACTCGGCGGCGCAGTCGTGTGTCGGATCGCCGGAGGTCGAGGGGATGATCGCGTCGACTCCGTGGATGACGCACTCGACGCTCGTCGTCTCGTGTGCCGGCGAGCCCCGCAGGACGGCCCAGGCGCCGGCGGCGGTCGCCGCCGCGGCTACGACCGCCAGAGCGAACACGAGCGGTCGACGGCTGCGCGTCGTCTGTTTGCCGGAACGCCGGTGGCCGAACGGCAGGTCGGTCACATCCGCGAGGAGCCCCTCGCGACCGGCGCCGTAGACCGCGGCTGCTTCCGCATCCGACACCCGAGAAAGTCGCCGCAGGGAATCGATCGGGCTATGTCCACTCATGCTCTTGACCTCCGGCGAATCGGACTTGCGTGGGTCGGAGCGCGGTGCGCAGCCGCTTGCTCGCGCGGTGCAGGCGGAGCCGCACGACGGCGCGACTCGTGCCCAGCGTGACGGCGAGCTCTTCCCTGCTCAGGCCCTCCCAGGCCACGAGCGAGAGCAGCTCGCGGTCGGACTCGCTGAGGGAGGCGAAGGCGCGGGCGAGCGGGCTCGTCTCCTCGGGCGGGAGGGCCGTCTCGAATGCGCCTCGGTCGATGTTCTCGACGAGCCGTTCGCCGAGGGCGCTGCGCCGACGCTCGCCCCGGCGCTGGTTCGCGATGACGCGCCGGGCCACGCCGAACAGCCAGGGCCGCAGCTCGTCGCCCTGCGGGCAGCGGTCGAAGCGGCGCCACAGCGTGGCGAAGGTCTCGGCGATCACCTCTGCGGCGTCTTCCGGCTCGCGGACGCGGCGCAGCGTGTAACCGCAGATCGGCGCGTATAGCTCCCGGTAGACCGCCTCGAAGCGTGCGCGGCGATCGGCGGCCCCGTCACCCATCAGCCCATCCTGATCGCGACCGTGGCCGTGCACAACCGGGACATGTCCGGCTCGACCCTCACCGTTTCAGCACTCCGGCGAAGGGCGGGGAGAGGCCGCGCTCGCGGCCTCTCCCCGCTGGACGGCTACTCCAGCCGGAAGTCGAAGCGCTGGATGATGCCGGGATCGTCCCCGGCCGGCAGGTCGGGATCCCGCGTGGCGACCCAGGCGTACTCGTGCTCCGGGTAGGCGACGACGTCGGGGAAGCTCCCGGCGCTGATCCCGAGCAGACGGGCCGGCTCGTCGTGCGGGTTGCTGTAGGCGTGCGCCCCCGCCCGTCCCTCGGGACAAGAGACGAAGTCGCCGGCGGCGAGCTCCTCTTCGCCCTCCATCGTCCGGAACACGACGGCTCCGCCGAGGACGAAGAACATCTCCTCGGCCCCGTAGTGCATGTGCATGCGCATGCCGGCCGCGCCCGGGCACAGGCCCCAGAGGGTCGCGCCCATCCGGGCGTTGTCCGGGCGCCAGAAGGCGCGATGCACGAGCCCGGTTTCGGGCCCGCGCTCCTCCGAGTCCCAGGGCCCGTCGGCGAACAGGTTCTGACGATGCATGGTGTTCCTCCGTTGCGCTGGCGGTTTGCGGCAAAGATCCACCCGCCTGGCGGCGGCCGGACACTCGCCCGAAGTCGGAACCGCTAGCTCGCTGCCGGAGTCACGACGGCGATCGTACTCGTTGCGGGATTCCACCGATGCAAGCGATCGGGCCACGCGAGATGCTTGTGCCGTGGTTGCCTATCCCGTTCGGATCGAAGGCGAGCCGACGGAGCCGCTGTCGCGTTGGCTGTGGCTCGTCAAGTGGCTGCTCCTGATCCCGCATTTCATCTGTCTCGCGTTGCTCTTCGTCACCGTCGTCCTCGCGACGATCGCCGCCTTCTTCGTGCTCCTCTTCACGGGCCGCTATCCGCGCGGTCTCTTCGACTGGAACGTCGGTTTCCTGCGCTGGTCGTGGCGGGTCTCGTTCTACGGCTACAGCGCTCTCGCCACCGACCGCTATCCGCCGTTCACGATGGGGGAGGCGCCGGACTATCCGGCGCGGCTCGAGATCGACTACCCCGAGCGCCACCGCCGTGGTCTGCCGCTGATCGGCTGGTGGCTGCTGGGGATTCCCCAGTACGCGATCGCGGGACTGCTCTCGGACGGCGGCCAGGGGTGGGGAGTCGGCGTGGTCGGCGTCCTCGTCCTCGTCGCCGCGCTGCTGCTGTTGTTCAAGAACAGCTATCGGCGTGACGTCTTCGACGTGATGATGGGGTTCAACCGCTGGGTGATCCGCGTCACGGCCTACGCGCTGCTGATGACCCCGGAGTATCCGCCGTTCCGGCTGGATCCGGGCGCGACCGAGCCGACGCCATCCGAATAGCGCGCCGCTCGGGCGACGGCCACTACCATGCGACACCTGGCCCGCCACCCGACGAGGAGGAGCGCGTTGACGATCACCGACCGGCCGGAAGACAGCCTCGCCGTCCACGGACTGCGCGTCGCGGGACGCGTGCTCCGCAACCCGACGACGTCGCAGCTGTACACGGCCGCGCTCGATCGCGGCGAAGGTGTGCTCGCCGAGGACGGGCCGCTCGTGGTCGACACCGGGCGCTTCACCGGCCGCTCGCCGAAGGACAAGTTCGTCGTGCGCGAGCCGGGCTCGGAGGACCGGATCTGGTGGAGCGAGACCAACGCCGAGATCTCCGAGGAGCACTTCGACGGGCTCCGCGCGAAGGTCGTCTCGCACCTCGAGACGCGCGACGTCTACGTGATCGACGCCTTCTGCGGCGCCGATCGGAACCACCGCTGCGCCGTGCGCGTCCTCACCACCCACCCGTATCACGCGCTCTTCGCGAAGACGATGTTCATCGAGCCTGCCGAAGCCGACCTCGCCGACTTCGAGCCGACCGTGCTCGTCCTCCACGAGCCCGACGTCGAGGCCGAGCCGGAGCAGGACGGCACCCGCACCGGCGTGTTCGTCTGCCTCCATCCCTCGCGCGGCGAGATCCTGATCGGCGGCTCGTTCTACGGCGGCGAGATCAAGAAGTCCGTCTTCACACTGATGAACGACCGGCTGCCGCTCGAGGGCGTCCTGCCGATGCACTGCTCGGCGAACGCCTCCCAGGACCTCGAGGACGTGGCGGTCTTCTTCGGCCTCTCGGGGACCGGGAAGACGACGCTCTCCGCGGATCCGGAGCGCCTCCTGATCGGCGACGACGAGCACGGCTGGGGCGACGAGGGCGTCTTCAACTTCGAGGGCGGCTGCTACGCGAAGACGATCCGGCTCTCGGCCGACGCCGAGCCCGAGATCTGGAACGCGGCGCACAGCTTCGGCACCGTGCTCGAGAACGTCGTCGTGGACGACCGCGGCGTCCTCGACCTCGACGACGACGCGAAGACCGAGAACACCCGCGCGGCGTACAAGCTCGAGCGGATCGCGAACGCCCTGCCGGCCAAGCGCGCCGGGCATCCGCGCTCGGTCATCTTCCTCGCCGCCGACGCCTTCGGGATCCTGCCGCCCATCGCGCGGCTCAGTCGGGAGCAGGCCCTGTTCTTCTTCCTCTCCGGCTACACGTCGAAGCTCGCCGGCACGGAGCTCGGGGTGACCGAGCCGCAGCCCACGTTTTCGACGTGCTTCGGCGCACCGTTCTGGCCGCAGCCGCCCACGGTCTACGCGGAGCTGCTCGGCGAGAAGCTCGACGAGCACGGCGCGACGGTCTGGCTGATCAACACCGGCTGGACGGGCGGCCCCTTCGGCGAAGGGCACCGGATGCCGATCCAGGCCACGCGCGCGCTGCTCGCCGCGGTGCTCTCGGGTGAGCTCGCGGGCGTCGAGTTCCGGACGGATCCCGTCTTCGGCTTCGATGTTCCGGTGCGCGCGCCGCGCGTCGACGAGTCGCTGCTCGACCCGCGCTCCACGTGGGCGGATCCCGAGGCGTACGACCGGAAGGCGCGAGAGCTGGCGCACATGTTCGCGGAGAACTTCGCGACGAAGCACGCCGACGCCCCGGCCGAGGTCGCGGCGGCCGCGCCCAAGATCTAGCGGGTCGGCCCGCAGGGTCAGGCCCACTGGCGAAGCCCGGTCTGCGTTCGCCATAATCCACACATGAGCTCGAGGCGCAAGCTCGCCGCGCTCGCCGCAGTGCTTCTCGTCGCCGGCGGAGCGACCGGCGGCGCGCTCGCCGCCCGCAGCCACGCAGCTGTGAAGGCCGCTCCCGTCCCGCACGTGGCCGGCAAGAGCCTGCTCACCGCCGCGTCGATCTACCTCGGGATACCGCTCGCGCAGCTGAAGCACGAGCTTCGGCCGGGGCATCCGCTCGCGGCCGTCGCGAGCAGTACTCCCGGCCGCACCGTCGCCGGTCTGCGGGCGACGCTCGTCTACGACGCGATGACGAACCTCCACCGGTCGCAGGGCGCGCTCTCGAACGTGCGGCTGAGTTACGCCCACGCGTGGCTGACCAAGCGCATCCGCGGCTACGTCGCGGGCACGTGCCCGCTCGGTGTCCGCGGGATGTTCGTGAAGCTGGGCGGCGGCTGTCCCGGCATGAAAATGTAGGTCAGCGCAGCCGCGTCCTCGCCTGCGCCTCGCGCGCCCGCAGCTTCCACTTCCGCGTCTCCTCCTTCCGCAGCAGGACGTTCTGGCGCAACTCGATCGCCCGCAGCTCGCGCTGGAGCTTGCGCCAGCTGTGCAGGCGGTCGTGTGGCAGGGCGCCGGCCTCGACCGCCGCGAGCACGGCGCACTCGGGCTCGTGCGTATGCGTGCAGTCGCCGAACCGGCAGTCCGCGGCAAGCTCCTCGACGTCCGCGAACGTCGCGTCGAGCGCGGCGGAGCCGGCGTCCCACAGCTGCAGCTCGCGCAGGCCGGGGGTGTCGATCACGAGCCCACCGCCCGGCAGGACGAGCAGCTGGCGATGCGTCGTCGTGTGGCGGCCCTCGTCGTCGTCCTCGCGCGTCTCCTTCGTCGCCATCACCTCGTCGCCGAGCCAGCGGTTGACGAGCGTCGACTTGCCGACGCCGGACGAGCCGAGCAGGACGGACGTCGCGCCTGCCGCGATGCGCGCCCTGAGCGCGTCGCAGCCCTGCCCCGTGACCGCCGAGACGACGTGCACCGGGACTCCGAGCGCGACCGCCTCGACTTCCGCGACGAGCGGCCACGGGTCGTCGTGCCGGTCGGCCTTGGTCAGCACGATCTCGGGCGAGGCGCCGCTCTCCCAGATCGTGACGAGGTAGCGCTCGATGCGGCGCGGCTCGAGGTCCGGCCCGAGCGACGAGACGACGAAGGCGACGTCGACGTTCGCCGCGAGTGTCTGCCCCTGCGTGAGCCGCTGTTGATTCGAGGCGGCATTCCGGACGATCGCGCTGCGGCGCGGGAGGACGCAGCGAACAAGCCCGTCGCCGAGCCCGACCCAGTCCCCGACGGCGACGTCGAGGCCGTCGTGCACGAGGCGTCCGGGCAGGCGGGAGCGAACGGCGCCCCCGGCCGTCCAGACGTCGAAGGCGCCGCGGTGGACTGCCGCGACGCGGCCCGCCACGAGCGCGGGCTCCAGGTTTTCGGCGAGCTCGGAGTTCCATCCCAGCTCGTCCAGTTCGAATCCAGGCAACGCAAAGCTCCTTCACGAAAGATGGGACGCCGTACGCGTCCCCGCTGAGGAGCGCCGGCGCTAGGTCAGAAGGACCGAGGAGGCGGCAGGCACAGGCTTCATTGTTCGATCCTCCTCTCGCCGGGAAAAACGGACGAAGGCAGCGTAGGCGGAGCCGCCGCGCTCGTCAACCCCCGCGAAGCGACACTCTTGCGCGGTCGAATTGGCGAAATGCGCGGCAGAATGGTAGGAATCGTGCGCGATGCGCAGCGACGACGTCCAGCCGCTCCGGATTCCCACCAGCGGCTCGGAACGTGGCCCGGTCGCCCCGGCGCGGCGGACCGACGACCTCGACCGCAGCATCATCGAGGCGCTGCAGGCGAACGGGCGCGAGTCGTTCCGCGCGATCGCGGCGCGCCTCGGCGTCTCGGAGGCGACCGTGCGCGCGCGCTACGGACGGCTGACGGCCGAGGGGATCCTCCAGGTCGTCGGCGTCACGAACCCGCTCGGCCTCGGGTACGAGCAGGCCCTCGTCGGCGTCAAGACCTCCGGCTCTCCGGAGAGCGCCGCCGACGCGATCGCGCGCTGGCCCGAGGCGGACTACGTCATCGCGACGGCAGGGCAGTTCGACCTCGTCGTCGAGCTCGTCGCGGCCGACCGCCGGCATCTGCTCGAGCTGACGAGCCGGCTGCGCGCGTTGCCGGACGTCGTCTCGACCGAGACCTTCGTGTACCTGGAGATGTGGAAGCAGCTCTACGACTGGGGGAGTGGCATGCCAAAGGAGGAACCGAAGACATGAGCACCACGCAGAGCGCGACGTCGGCCGACGAGCTCCGGCGGATGGCGAACGAGCACCTTTGGCTCCACTTCACGAACATGGCGGCCCAGAAGCCGCCGATCATCGTGCGCGGCGACGGCTGCTACCTCGAGGACGCCGACGGCAAGCGCTATCTCGACGCGCTCGCGGGGCTCTTCTCGGTCAACATCGGCTACGGCTTCGGCGAGGAGATGGGGCAGGCGGCGCTCGAGCAGATGCGCGAGCTGCCCTTCTACACCAACTGGACGTACGCGCATCCGCGCGCGATCGAGCTCGCCACGGAGGTCGCCTCGCTCGCGCCCGGCGATCTCAACCGCGTCTTCTTCTGCTCGGGCGGTTCGGAGGCGGTCGAGTCTGCGTGGAAGCTGGCGCGGCAGTACTTCCAGGTGCGCGACGGCGTGGCCGAAGCGACCGGCGTCGAGCCGGGACACCGCATTCCGGGGCAGGCGGGCACCCGCGGGTCGCACAAGTACAAGGCGATCGCGCGCAACGTCGCCTACCACGGCACGACCTTCGGCGCTCTCTCGATCAACGGCGTCAAGGAGCTGCGCACGCCGTTCGAGCCGCTCGTCCCCGAGGTGCGGCACGTGAGCAACACGAACCGCTTCCACCGCCCGCTCGAGGAGACGGAGGAGGAGTTCACGGCCTTCCTCCTCGACGAGCTCGAGCGGACGATCGAGGAGATGGACCCGGCGACGGTGTGCCTGATCCACATGGAGCCCATTCAGAACGCCGGCGGCTCCTTCATCGCCCCGGCCGGCTACTGGCGCGGGGTGCGCCAGCTCTGCGACCGGTACGACATCCTCCTCTCGGCCGACGAGGTGATCACCGGCTTCGGGCGGGTCGGCCACTGGTTCGCGTCCGAGCGGTACGACATCCGGCCGGACATCGTGACGTGCGCGAAGGGGCTGTCCTCCTCGTACGCCGCGATCGGCGCGGTCGTCGCCACCGATCGCGTGATGGAGCCGTTCCTCGAGACCGCCTCGATGTACACGCACGGGATCACGTTCGGCGGGCACCCCGTGATGAGCGCGATCGCGCTGAAGAACATCGAGATCATGAAGCGGGAGCGGATCATGGAGCACGTCCTCGGCCACGAGGACGCCTTCCGCAACACGCTCGGCCAGCTCCTCGACCTGCCGATCGTCGGCGACCTGCGCGGGACGGGCTACTTCTACGCACTCGAGCTCGTGAAAGACAAGGAGACGCGCGAGACGTTCTCCGACGAGGAGTGCGAGACGCTGCTGCGCGGCTTCCTGTCGCCGCGGCTGTTCGAGAAGGGCCTCATCTGCCGCGCCGACGACCGCGGCGACCCGGTCGTGCAGATTTCTCCCCCGCTCGTCGCAAATCAGGCAGAGTTCGATGAGATGACCGGGATCCTGGGCGACGTCCTCGCCGAGGCGTGGGAGAAAGTGCATTGACCGTGGAGGCGGCACCGCCTCCGGAAGCGCCTGCGGCGACCGAGCACGACATCCGGCTGATCGGGCTGACGAAGCGGTTCGACGACGTCGTGGCCGTCGACGACATCTCGCTCGACATCGACCGGGGCCACTTCTTCGCGCTGCTCGGCCCGTCGGGCTGCGGCAAGACCACGACGCTCCGCATGATCGGCGGCTTCGAGGAGCCGACCGAGGGGCGAATCGAGCTCGGCGGTGTCGACGTCGCGCCGCTGCCGCCGTACAAGCGCGACGTGAACACGGTCTTCCAGTCCTATGCGCTCTTCCCGCACCTCACGATCTTCGAGAACGTGGCCTTCGGGCTTCGCCGCCGCGGCGTGAAGGGCGGCGACCTGCGAACCCGCGTCGGGGAGTCGCTCGAGCTCGTCGGCCTGGCCGGCCTCGAGCGGCGCAAGCCGCGGCAGCTCTCGGGCGGCCAGCAGCAGCGGATCGCGCTCGCGCGCGCGCTCGTCAACCGGCCGCGCGTGCTCCTCCTCGACGAGCCGCTCGGCGCGCTCGACCTCAAGCTGCGCAAGGAGATGCAGCTCGAGCTGAAGCGGATTCAGCACGAGGTGGAGATCACCTTCGTGCACGTCACGCACGATCAGGAAGAGGCCATGACCATGGCCGACCGGATCGTGATCATGAACGGGGGACGGATCGAGCAGCTCGGCACTCCGACCGAGCTGTACGAGCGGCCGCGGACGCCGTTCGTCGCCGGCTTCCTCGGCGTCTCGAACCTCCTCGAGGGGACGGCCGTCGCGGGGGACCGGGTCAAGCTGGTCGACGGCACCGAGGTGCAGTGTCCACACGAGGTCCTGGGCGGGCGAAGCGGCACCGTCCAGATCGGCGTCCGCCCGGAGAAGCTCCGCATCGGCGGGGACGCAGGCAACTCGCTCTCGGGTGTCGTCACCGAGAGCGCCTACATCGGAGTCTCGACCCAGTACATCGTCGACACACCGGCCGGACCGGTGACCGTCTACGTCCAGAACGACCGGCCGGGAGGCCAGGTCGCCACAGGGGAGCGCCTGACGCTCAGCTGGAGCCCGGAAAGCACCTTCGTCGTCGACGCCCAGGAGGGCACGCAATGAGCGAACGCATCACTCGTCAGGTCTTCCTTCGCCGCGCTGCAGCAGGCGGCTCGATCCTCACGGTTCCCGGTCTCCTCGCCGCCTGCGGCGGCGGCGGCTCGAGCCCCGGCGCGACAGGCGGTGACACCGTCGCGCACAAGCTCGCCAAGACCCTGCACTTCTCCAACTGGACCCTCTACATCGACAAGAAGGGCAACACGCACCCGTCGCTCGATCAGTTCCAGAAGAAGTACGGCGTTCACGTGGACTACCGCGAGGACATCAACGACAACGCATCGTTCTTCTCGAAGATCGAGCCGGATCTGGCGCGCGGACAGTCGACCGGCCGCGACCTGATCGTGATGACCGACAACTCGCGCTACCCGAGCCTGCTGGTGAAGAAGGGCTGGGTCGAGAAGCTCGACAAGAGCGCGATCCCGAACATCAAGAACCTCGTCCCGCAGCAGCGGCACCCGAGCTGGGACCCGAACCGCGACTACAGCCTTCCGTGGCAGTCCGGCTTCACTGGGATCGGCTGGAACGAGAAGTTGACGAGCCCCGTGACGACGATGGGCGACCTGCTCGGCAACAAGAAGCTGAGGGGGAAGGTCGGACTCCTGACCGAGTTCTCCGACACGCTCGCCCTGGTCATGGCCTACAACGGCGACGACCCGAGCCACATCACCGACAAGACGTTCAACAAGGCGATCAGCACGATCCAGAGGGCGGTGCACTCCGGTCAGATCCGCCAGTTCTACGGCAACGACTACGCTCCGGCGCTCGCGAACGGCGACCTCCTCGCCACGATGGCCTGGTCGGGCGACATCGTCCAGCTGCAGGCCGACAACCCGCATCTCAAGTGGCAGCAGCCCGACACCGGCGGCGACATCTGGACCGACAACATGCTGATTCCGAAGGGCGGCAACGTCTACACGGCCAGCGTGTACATGAACTTCGTCTACGACCCCAAGATCGCCGCGGAGATCGAGGACTACGTCAACTACGTCTGCCCGGTCCTCGGGGCCAAGCAAGCTCTCCTGAAGAAGGACCCGGCGATCGCGAACAACACGCTGATCTTCCCGACGAAGAAGGACTTCGACAGCGCGCACACGATCGACCCGAATGCGCTCAACAACGAGAAGTACCAGACGACCTGGCAGAACCTGATCTCGGCCTGACGACCAGCTGATGGGCTTGGGCTTCTTCCACCGGCACCGCGGCTCGACCCCGTATCTGCTGTTGGCACCGGGGATGCTCTGGCTCGGGATCTTCTTCCTGGTCCCGCTCGGGTTCCTCATCTACCAGTCGCTGCAGTCCGGCAGCATCGACTTCGGCTACCACTTCAACTGGCACTGGGGGAACTACTGGGACGCGATCAAGGGGTATCGCGGAGAGTTCGAGCGCTCGTTCGAATACGCCGGGCTCGCGACGTTGATCGCCCTCGTCGTCAGCTACCCGGTCGCGTACTGGATCGCGTTCCGCGGCGGTCGCTGGAAAAACCTGCTGTTGCTCTTCATCGTCGCGCCGTTCTTCGTCACCTACCTGATCCGAACACTCGCCTGGGAGACGATCCTTTCCGACCACGGGCTCGTCGTCCGGCTGCTCACCGACATCCATCTGATCTCGCCGGGAGGTCGGGTGCTGGCCACGGGCACCGCCGTCGTGGCCGGCATCACCTACAACTTCCTCCCCTTCATGGCGCTTCCGCTGTACGTCTCGCTCGAGCAGATCGACCAGACCCTCATCGAGGCGGCCGAGGATCTCTACGCGAGCAAGTGGCGCGCATTCCTGCGCGTGACGTTCCCGCTTTCCCTTCCGGGAGTCGTGGCCGGCACGCTCCTCACCTTCATCCCCGCGGCCGGTGACTTCATCAATGCCCAGCTGCTCGGCTCCCCGACGAGCCACATGATCGGGAACGTGATCAACTCGAAGTTCAACGAGCTGATCGACTATCCGGCGGCCGCTGCGATGTCGTTCATCCTGATGGCGATCATCCTCGCGATGGTCCTGGGCTACGCCCGCGCGGTGGGCACGGAGAAGCTGACGGGATGACGTCGGTCGCCGTCGGTCTCCGGCAGCCGCGCCGCCGTCCGCTGGCCGCGACGTTGGCGTTCGCCCGCCACCATGTACTGACCGTCTTCTCGGTGCTCTTCTTCGCCTACCTGCTGTTGCCGATTGCAGTCGTGGCGGTCTTCTCCTTCAACCACCCGACCGGCCGCTTCAACTTCGTCTGGAAGGGCTTCACCTGGTCCAACTGGGCCAACTGGAACGCGATCCCGGGCATTCAGAGCGCCGTCGAGCTCTCGCTCGAGATTGCGCTGATCGCCAGCGTCCTCGCGACCGGGCTCGGCACGCTGATGGCACTTGCGCTCGTCCGCTACGGGTTCCGCGGGCGAGGGACGACGAACTTCATCGTGTTTCTCCCGCTGTCGACGCCGGAGATCGTCCTCGGCGCGTCGCTGCTGACGTTGTTCCTCAACTTCAGCACGCCGCTGGGCTTCTGGACGATCCTCATCGCCCACGTGATGTTCTGCGTCAGCTTCGCCGTCGTGACCGTCAAGGCGCGGCTGGTCGGCTTCGACCGTCACCTCGAAGAGGCTGCGATGGACCTCGGCGCAAACGAGTGGATCACCTTCAAGAAGATCACGCTGCCGCTGATCGCGCCCGCGATCCTCGCCGCGTTGCTCCTCTGCTTTGCTATCTCGGTCGACGACTTCGTCGTGACGTACTTCGTCGCGGGGTCCCGGGTCACGTTCCCCATCTTCGTCTGGGGGGCCGCACGCGTCGCGACGCCGCCGCAGATCAACGTGATCGGCATTGCGTTCTTCGTGATCGCTGTCACGGCGATGCTCGGGAACGTGTTCCTGCAGAACCGCCGCGCGAAGGCCGCTTGAGCCTCCCATCGGTCGAGCCGCGGCTGCCGCCCTGGTGGCTCGAGGACGCGCTCGCGCGCGAGGGAGATCCGCCCGCCGCGCCGCCGCTCGCCGCCGACGCGACCGCGGACGTGGCGATCGTCGGCGGCGGCTACACCGGTCTCTGGACCGCGCTCGCGCTGCGCGAGCGCGCGCCCGAGCTGCGCGTCACGCTCCTCGAGAGCGAGATCTGCGGGCACGGGCCGAGCGGGCGCAACGGCGGCTTCGTCCACGGCTACTGGGGCTCCTTCCCGGGGATCCTTCCGCTGCTGGGCGCGGAACGGGCGCTCGAGCTCGCGCAGGAAGGCGAGCGGATCATCCCGGGGATCCGAGCGTGGGCCGAGGCGCGCGGCGAGGACGTATGGTTGCGCGAGGGTGGGATGCTCGAGGTGTCGGCCGCTCCGGCGCAGGACGCGTCGGTGGAGAAGGCGGTCACCGCCGCGGCCAGCGTGGGGCGTTCCGAGCACGCCGTCCCGCTCTCGCCCGAGGAGGTCGCGCAGCGGGTCCGGTCTCCCGTGTTCCGTGCCGGCGTCTTCTACCCGGAGTGCGCGACCGTCCATCCCGGGCTGCTCGTGCGGGCGCTGCGGCGGGCTGCGCTCGGCGCCGGTGTGGCGCTCCACGAGCGGACGCCGGTGACGGCCGTCCGCGCCGGCTCGCCTAACGAGCTCGAGACCCCGGGCGGGACCCTCCGAGCGCCGGAGGTCGTGCTCGCCACGAACGCCGCGCTGACCGGCTGGAAGCCCGCGTCGCGCAACCTGACGAACTTCGGCTCGTACGTCGTCCTCACGGAGCCCGCCCCCGCCGCGCTCGCCGACATCGGCTGGACCGGCGGGGAGGCTCTCGTCGACGGGCGGATGTTCCTCCACTACTTCCGCACCACGAACGACGGGCGCGTGCTGATGGGGAGCGGCTCCGGGCCGATCGGGTTCGGCGGGCGCATCGACGACCGCTTCTCCCGGGACGCTCCGACGGCCGCCCGCGCGGAGGCGGGGCTGCGGCGCCTGCTGCCGGGCCTCGCGGGCGTGCGGGTCGAGCGGGCGTGGGGCGGGCCGATCGACGTCTCGGCCGACCACCTCCCGTTCTTCCGCACGCGGCCGGGCACGCGGATCCACTACGGCGCGGGCTACTCCGGGCACGGCGTCGGCCCGAGCTGGCTCGGCGGCCGGATCCTCGCCTCCCTCGCGCTCGGCGCCGACGACGAGTGGACGCGCTCGCCGCTCGCCACCCGGCACGTCCCGAGCCTGCCCCCGGAGCCGTTCCGCCGGGTCGGAGGCGGGCTCGTGCGCTGGGCCATCATGAGCTGTGAGGCGGCCGAGGAAGAGGAGCGGCGTCCGCCGCTCGCCGCGAGGACGTGCGCCGCGCTGCCGCGGCTGCTCGGGATCGAGCTGGGCACCCGCTAGCGGCAGGAGTACGCTCGGCCGATGCGCGTCCTTCTCTGCGACGTCGGGCCGCGGGACGGCCTCCAGAACGAGTCCGAGGTGCTGCCGCCCGAGACGCGCGCGGAGCTCGTCGATCGGCTCGCGGCTGCGGGAGTGCCGCGGATCGAGGCCGTCAGCTTCGTCCGCGACGACCGCGTGCCCCAGATGGCGGGCGCGGAGGAGGTGATCGCCGGCGTGCGCCGGCGCGAAGGCATCGAGCTCACGGGCCTCGTCCTCAACGAGCGCGGCTGGGAGCGCTTCGCCGCGGCCGGGCTCGACCGCGTCAACGTGACGTTCGCGGCGACCGAGACCTTCAACCTCCGCAACGGAAACGCGACGCTCGCCGAGGCGGTCGCACGCGCGGAGGCGATTCTCGCGGCTGCGCGCAGCATGCCGGCGACGGTCACGATCTCGTGCTCGTTCGGCTGTCCGTTCGAGGGACGCGTCGATCCCGGCGCCGTCGCCGAGCTCGCCGCGCGCTTCGCAGACCGGGCGGAGGTCGTCCTCGCCGACACGATCGGCGTGGCGACGCCCTCGGCGGTCGGCTCGCTCGTCGAGCGGGCGCGCGCGGCCGGCTTCCACGGTCACAACACGCGCAACACCGGCTACGCGAACTGCCTTGCCTCGCTCGAGGCCGGCGCGGAAGTCCTCGACGCCTCGGTCGGCGGCCTCGGCGGCTGTCCCTTCTCGCCGCGCGCGACGGGCAACGTCGCGACCGAGGATCTCGTCTACCTGCTCGAGGAGGAGGGTCTCGATACGGGCGTCGACCTCGACGCGCTCGTCGGTGTCTCGCAGTGGCTCGAGAGCGTGCTCGGCCGCACGCTCGAGGGCTACGTCCATCGCGCCGGGGCGTGGCCGCCGCCGTGAGGCGGGTCCCCTGGGAGATCCGGGCGGTGCTGGCGCTGATCGTGCTCGACGGCGCCGCAGTCATCGCGACCTACTCGCGGTTCCCCACCACCGAGCTGTACCACGTCCACCACAGCGACACCGTCGCCGCGGGCTTCGGCCGGGAACTCGTGGCGCTCAACTTCCCGTTCGCGCTCGTCGGGATCGCGCTCGTCGGCCTCGTCTGGTCGCGGCTCCACGGGCGGCTGAGGATCGCTGGTGTCGTCGCGATCGCGCTTTGCGCCGTCGTCTACTTCGCGGTCGACCAGAAGAACCTCGACGTCAAGCCGCTCAACGCCGTGCCGGCCCTCGGTCTTGCGCTCGCCGTCGCGCTCGTGTTCGTGGTCGGCGTCCCGTCCGTGCCGAGGAACACGCGCGGCGATCGCGTGCGGATCGGGCTCGCCGCGGCGCTCCTCTTCTTCTGCGCGCCGCTCATCGCGGCCGAGCTCGGCTTCTTCCTGGACGGCGTCCCGTTTCTCGGCTGGTTCTACGAGACGGCGAGGCTGACGACGCAGCCCGGCCATCCGGTGCTCCATCACGCGGTCCACCACGGACAGCACCACGGGTGGCAGGCGACGATGCTGTCGCTGACCGCGCTCGCCTTCTCGCGCCTGCCGCGCCCGCGCGTGCTCGACGGCTATCTCGCCCTGATGCTCGCGTACGGCGTCGGGAACCTCGTCAACGACGACTGGCTCGAGCAGGTCGTGAAGCGCGGCTGGACGAACCACGAAGTGCCGAGCCTCCTCGTCCCGGCGCCGAACTGGGGCTGGGCAGTGGTGCTCGTCGGCGCCGCTGCGATCTGGTGGCTCTGGTTCCGTCAGCCGAGTCGGACGACGCCGTCGCCCGCCAGCCCGGCGATCTCCTCCTCGGCGTAGCCGAGCTCTCCGAGGATCTCGCCCGTGTGCGCTCCGAGCGCCGGCGGCGGCGCGTGGTGGCGCAGCCGCTCACCGTCGGCCGAGAGCGGGGCCGCGACCGTGACGAAGTCGTCGAGCGCCTGCAGGATCCCGAGCGCCTCGGTCTGCGGATGGCGTGCCGCCTCGCCGACGTCGTGCACGGGCGAGACGGGCACGCCGGCCGCGACGAGCGCGTCGAGCAGCTCCGCCGACTCACGCTCCCTCGTCCTCACCTCGAGCAACCCGAGCAGCTCCGGCCGGTTGGTGACGCGGTCGGGGTTCGTGAGGAAGCGCGGGTCTGCGACGAGCTCGGGTACGCCGAGGACCTCGCAGAGCGCCGCAAAGAGCTTGTCGTTGCCGGCGACGATCATCAGCTCGCCGTCGCGCGTGGGGAAGACCTGGTATGGCGCGATCTGCGAGAACGCGCTTCCCTCCCGCCCCGGCACGACCCCGGTGCCGAGATAGCCGACGAGCTGGTACGAGAGCTGCGAGAGCGCCGTCTCGTAGAGGGAGACCTCGAGCGTGCGGCCGACGCCTGTCCGCTCGCGCTCGTACAGCGCGGCGAGCACGCCGAGCGCCGCCCAGACGCCGGTGCCGAGGTCGATCAGGGACACGCCGACACGCACCGGCGGCCGGTCCTCCTCGCCCGTGACGCTCATGATCCCCGACGCGGCCTGCAGCAGCGGGTCGTAGCCGGGTTGCTCGCGCAGCGGCCCGCGCGCGCCGAACGCGCCGATCGAGCAGTAGACGACACGCGGGTTGCGGCCGCGAAGCTCCTCGGCGCCCAGGCCGTGCCTCTCCGCCGCTCCCGGGCGCAGGCTCTGCACGAACACGTCGGCGCGGTCGGCGAGGCGAAGCACGATCTCGCGCCCGCGGTCCTCTCCGAGATCGACTGCGAGCGAGCGCTTGCCGGCGTTCGAGGCCAGGAACATCGCGCCCTGGCCGTCCAGGAACGGCGGTCCCCAGGCACGGGCGTGGTCGCCCGCGAGCGGCTCCACCTTGACGACGTCGGCGCCGAGCGCCGCGAGCAGCTGCGTCGACGTGGGCCCGGCGAGCGAGGACGTGACGTCGACGACGCGGACGCCGGCGAGTGGCCGCAGCTCCGTCATCGCTCGACGGAGTAGAGCCCGCTGGGCTTGCCTCGAATCTCCACGTCGCGCACGTATCGCTCTCCGAGCCTCTCCGCAACCGCGACGGACCGTGTGTTCCCGTGCTGGATGAGCGAGATGAGGCGGGTCAGCCCTCGTTCGCCGAACGCCCAGTCGCGGAGCGCGAGCGCGGCCTCGGTCGCGTACCCCCGGCCCCAGTGCTCGCGCCCGAGGAGCCAGCCGATCTCCGTCTCGTCTCCTGGAACCTGCCACGTCTCGGGATCCCAGAGGAGGAAGCCCGCGCGGCCGACGACACGGCCGTCTTCCCGCCGCTCGAGCGAGAAGAGGCTCAGGCCCCAGCTGTCCCAGCGCTCGAGCCACTGCTCGATTTCCGCCTCGACCTCGGCGCGCGTCGCGGTGCTGCCGTCGCCGATGTAGCGAACCGTCTCGGGATCGGCGTACGCGACGGCGAGGTCGTCCGCGTCCTCGAGGCGCGGCTTGCGCAGGACGAGGCGCTCGGTTTCGATCATGCGGGATACGTCCAGACCACGTGCGGGCCGCCGTCCACTAGCTCGACCGTCTCGCCGGGCGTCGCGCCGAGTCGCTCCGCGACCCGCTGCGAGGGGACATTCCGCGACGCGATGAGCGAGATCAGGTCGGCGCGGCCCAACCAGTCGCGGACCGCGGCGGCCGCCTCTGTCGCGTACCCTTTGCCCCAGTGCTCGTACGCGAGCGCCCAGGTCAGCTCCGGCGTCGCGTCCGGGAGGCTCGACCGGACCCAGCGGACGGGATCGTAGAAGTTGAGGCCGACCCGTCCGATTCGCTCGCGTGCCGCCGTCTCGACGACGAACTTCCCGGCCGGATACGTCTCCCAGCCGTCGACCCACTGCTGCACGACGACATGCGGGTCGCCGACGCCGCCGAGGAAGTCCATGACCCGGGGATCGGCGAGGAAGGCCGGCGGATCCTCGACGTCCGCGGAGGTCGGCCTGCGCAGGAGCAGACGCTCGGTCTCGATCACACCGGGTGCTCCCAGAGGACGTGCGGGCCGTTGTCGAAGAGCTCGACCGTCTCGCCGGGCGTGGCACCGAGCCGCTGCGCGACGCGCTGCGAACGGATATTGACAGGCGTGATGAGCGAGACGATCCGCTCGAATCCACGATCGGCTCGGGCCCAGCCGCGGACGGCGAGCGCCGCCTCGGTCGCGTAGCCCTGTCCCCAGTGCGCGCTCGCGAGCGCCCAGCCGAGCTCGGGCTGCCCGAACTCGCCTGCGGTCGCGAACGTCGTGTGCGTCCACGTCCGCACGTCCCAGACGAGCAGCCCGACGCGCCCGAGCCAGCGCCCGTCCTCGCGTCGGACGACGGAGAACGGACCGCAGCCGTTTTCGGCCCAGCGCTCGAGCCAGCGCCGGACGGCGAACTCGGGATCCGCGGCCGCGTCGGGGTGGACGCCGCCGAGGAACTGCATCGCCACCGGATCCGTCAGGAGGTCGAGCGCGGCCTGCGAGTCCTCGAGCACCGGTTTGCGCAGCAGGAGCCGTTCGGTCTCGATCACAGCGCCAGCATGATCGAGCGCTCGAATTCGATCACGGTCTCGTCGCGCTGGTTGAGGCCCCGCGTCCGCACGGTGACGATGCCGAAGCCCGGCCGCGACTGCGACTCTCGCTTGGCGAGCACCTCCGTCTCCGCCCGGATCGTGTCGCCGGCGAAGACCGGCGCCGGCAGCCGCACCTCCCGCCAGCCGAGGTTGACTCCTCGCTCTGACACGTCCGTGACCGACAGGCCCGTGACGAGGGCGAGCGTGAAGGTCGAGTCGACGAGCGGCCGTCCCCACTCGGTCGTCGCTGCGTACTCCGCGTCGAAGTGGATCGGGTTCGTGTTCAGCGTCAGGAGCGTGAACCAGGCGTTGTCGGCCTCCAGTACGGTGCGCCCGAAGCGGCTCGTGTACACCGCTCCCACCTCGATTTCCTCATAAGACCGGGCCATTGCCAGCTGTTTCTAGATGGGCGTCTCTTGGAGGGCTGAGAGGCGTTCTCGTGTCCGGCGGGCTAGCGGGATGATCCCCTTGCGGTCGTAGCGGTCGAGCGCCTCGCGCCACGTTGCCGCGGCGTCTTCGCGCCGGCCGGCGACGGCGAGAACCTCGGCCAGGTCGAAATAGGCGTCGGCCTGGATCTGGGGCGAGTCCGTCTTGAGGCTGTCGGTGAGTGCTTCCGATGCGAGTCGCTCGGCCTCTGCGTGCTCCCCACGGTGAGCTGCGACGATGGCGGCGACCCGCCGGTAAAGCGACTGCGTAGCCGGGTCGTCTTCATCGGCGAGGTCGTGGCCCCGCTCGGCAAGCTGTTCCGCT
Source organism: Gaiellaceae bacterium (assembly GCA_036526375.1). Classification (GTDB taxonomy): domain Bacteria; phylum Actinomycetota; class Thermoleophilia; order Gaiellales; family Gaiellaceae; genus Palsa-739. The sequence continues at coordinate 29,972 of DATCYP010000031.1, forward strand.
TCGTCGTAGCGGCCGGCTCTGCAGAGCATGCGACCACACATCGGCGCGTAGGCCCCGAAGGCTGCCATTTGGCCTCGCTCGGTCAGGTAGGCGCAGAAGTCGCGGAGCTGCTCGGCGGCGGCCTCGTAGTTGCCCGCGAGCTCGTCGAGCTCCCAGAACCACGGACTCCGCCCGACCAGCTCGCGGAACTGGTCGGCGGCGGCGATTCCGACTGCCTGCGCCTCATCGCTCCGGTCGAGCATCGCGAGGAATTGGGCTCGCAGCAGTTTGACTTGGGGATGCGTGTACCGCTTGGCCAACACGTCCAGTCGCTGGAGCGCCTCGGCGACCGGGCGGCTTCCCCAGTGGAGCGCGCTCATGATCCTGCCGGGGTGGCTCCAGTTCTGGCCCGCGAGGTCGAAGTGCCGCAGCGCCTGCTCCGCGGCTTGTTCCACCTGGTCGTAACGGCGGCGCCTGTTGGCGCCGAACGCGAGACACGACCAGACCTGGCCGAGCCCGGCGTGGTCTCCCGCAGCTTCGAGGAGCGGCAGCGCCGCATGGGCGAGCCTCTCCACCTCCTCGGCCGACCCCGCGCCCGAGTCCTCGCGCCACAGGGCCGCCGCGACTCGCGCAAGAGCCGCCCCGGCGGCATCACCCGCCTTCTCCGCACCGTCGGCCGCCTCTTCCAAGGCAGCGAGGCCTCCCTGGAGGTCGATCGTGAAACGGCTCTCTGCGAAGTCGCACACGAGATGAACGTCCACGTGCTTCCTGAGTGCGAGCGCCCGCTCGAGCAGTGACCGTGCTGCCCGGTCGTCGCCGCGCCAGAGCGCGGTGCGGCCGGCGGCGGCAAGTCTGCCGGCAGCCTCCTCGGCAAGCTCCGAATCGTCGCGGCCGAGCTCCGCGAAGTAGCGGGCGGCCTGCTCGAGGTGGTGGCCGAGGATCTCGTCCAGCTCGACCAGGCTCCGCCCGTGCTCCTGGAGCCAGTCGGCGAAGCGACGATGGAGGTCGGCGCGGGCCGCCTTCGGCAGCGCCTCATAGGCTGCGTCGCGGATCAGGAGGTGCCGGAACCGGTAGGCGTCGTCGCCCGCGAGCTGCGCGCGGTCGGGGCGGACCAGCTCCTTCCGCACCAGAGCGACGAGACGCCGGTCGACCTCCCCGTCGCCGTCTCCCAGCGCCGCCACCGCGCCGCGATGGAAGACACGGCCCTCGACCGCGCCGTGCTCGAGAACGGAACGCTC
>DATCYP010000032.1:0-45601 GCA_036526375.1 Gaiellaceae bacterium
CCGAGCTTCCTCGCGTAGGCGGCCGTCGAGGCCTCGACGGCGAGCGCGTGCCGCAACAGCGAGTCGCTCTTCGTGTAGCGCCTGAGGGTCTCCCAGGCACGTTCGCGGGTCGGCTCCAAGGCCCGGCTATCCTAGCCCGGCATGTCCGTCACGACGGCGCCGCAGACCCTCGTCATCGAGGGCGGAAACCCGCTCCACGGCCGCATCCGCGCTTCGGGGAACAAGAACGGGGCGCTGCCGATCCTCGCAGCGTGCCTGCTCGCCGACGAGGTGGTGACCCTGGCGAACGTCCCGCGCATCCGCGACGTCGAGACGATGCTCGAGCTGATCTGCGGCACGGGCGCGAGCGCGGAGTGGACGGGCCCGAACGAGGTCCGGGTCGATCCGCAGGGGCTGTCGTCGCACGACGTCGACGCGGTGCTGGCGGAGCGGATCAGGGCGTCGTTCCTCCTCGCCGGCCCGCTGCTCGCGCGGCTCGGCCGGGCCAGCGTGCCGCCGCCGGGAGGCGACGTGATCGGCCGCCGCCGTCTCGATCCGCACATCCACGCGCTCGAGCGGCTGGGCACGAGGATCGAGATCGAGAGCCGCTACGTGATGGAGACCGACGGCCTGCGCGGCGCCGAGATCTTCCTCGACGAGGCGAGCGTGATGGCGACCGAGAACGCCGTGATGGCGGCTGTCCTTGCGCCCGGGGAGACCACGATCGGGAATGCCGCCTGCGAGCCGCACGTGCAGGATCTCTGCCGCTTCCTCGGGTCGCTCGGGGCCGAGATCGAGGGGATCGAGTCGAACGTCCTCCGGATCCGCGGCGTCGAGCAGCTGCGCGGCGGCGAGTGGTCGATCGCCCCCGAGCACATCGAGGTGGGCAGCTTCATCGGCCTCGCCGCCGTCACGAACAGCGACCTCACGATCGAGTCCGTCGTGCCGCACGACATGGTCTCCATCCTCACCGCGTTCGGCCGGCTCGGGATCCAGGTGGAGCTCGGAGACGACTGGCTGCGCGTGCCGCCGCACCAGGAGCTCGTGATCCAGAACGACCTCGGCGACCAGGTGCCGAAGATCGAGGACGGCCCGTGGCCCGCCTTCCCCGCAGACCTGACGTCGATCGCGGTCGCGGTGGCGACGCAGGCGTGGGGGACGGTGCTCGTGTTCGAGAAGATGTTCGAGAACCGGCTGTTCTTCGTGGACAAGCTCGTCTCGATGGGCGCGCGAATCATCGTCTGCGATCCGCACCGGGTCGTCGTGAGCGGGCCGGCCCGGCTGTACGGCCAGCGGCTGACGAGTCCCGACATCCGGGCCGGGATGGCGATCCTCATCGCCGCGCTCTGCGCGAACGGCCGCTCCGAGATCGGCAACGTCGCCGAGATCGACCGCGGCTACGAGCGGATCGACGACCGCCTCCGCGCCGTCGGCGCGCAGATCGAGCGCGTCGAGGCGTAGGTAGCACTGCGGAGCTAGGCTCCGAAGATGAGCGAGCAGGCCGCGGCGGGAGTCCGCGTCAACGTCTACGGGCACGGCGAAGCGACGGTGGAGACGGGGTTGCCCGTCCTCAACCGGCTGATCACACGCCTCGCCGAGACGGCCCGCTTCGATCTCGTCCTCGACATCGAGCCCGGGGACACGCAGGCCGAGGTCGAGGCCGCGGCGGCCGCGATCGGGCATGCGCTCGCGGGGCCGCTACGCGCGGACGGCGCACGCGGGCACGGCGCCGGCGCGATGACGTCGGCGGAGGCGCTCGCCCACGTCGTGCTCGAGACGAGCGACGAGCCGCTGTTCGTCACCAACGTCGACCTGACGCAGGCCCGCATCGGCGGGCTCGGCACCGACGTCGCTCGCCGGTTCCTCGAGGTGCTGGCGGAGAACGCGGGCCTCGTCCTCCACGTGCGCCTCCTCAACGGCACCGACAGCGGCCACGTCCTCGAGGCGATCTTCAAAGGGCTCGGCGCCGCACTCGCCGAGGCGTGCGAGAGACGGGAGCCACGCCGGTGAGCGAGAAGCGCGTCGTCCGCACCGAGGTCGCGCCGGCGCCGTTCCAGGGCGCCCCGTACTCGCAGGCGATCGCGGCCGGCGACTTCGTCTTCGTCTCCGGCCAGCTCGGGCTCCGGCCGGGGGACACCGAGATCTCCGGCGGCATCGCCGAGCAGACCGAGCAGGTCTTCGCGAACCTGAAGGCGATTCTCGGGGAGGCGGGCACCGGGCTCGACCGGCTGGTGAAGACGACGGTCTTCCTCCAGCGGCTCGACGACTTCCAGGCGATGAACGAGGTGTACGCCAGGCACGTCGGCGAGCAGCCCCCGGCGCGGGCGACCGTCGAAGTGGCGAAGCTCCCGTCCGGCGCCCTCGTCGAGATCGAGGCGATCGCACTCCTGTAGCCGGAGGGCGCGGTCCGGCGAGAATGGCCGCGTGCGGAAGGAGATCGAGGACTACGTGCGGTCGCTCGGGCTCGACGCCTACCTCGTCGGCGGCGCCGTGCGCGACGAGCTGCTCGGGTACGAGTCGAAGGACGCGGACTTTCTCGTCCCCGGGGTCGACACCGAGGGCCTGCGGGCCGCGCTCGCTCCGCACGGGCGCGTCGAGGATCTCGTCGTCGCCGACCGGCTCGTCGGTGTCCGGCTCCATCCGGACAACGGCCGGATCCGGAGCCTGACGCGGGCCGGGATCGAGTTCGCGCCCCCGCGCAAGGAGGTTTCCACCGGCCCCGGCCGGCACGACTTCGAGATCGTCGCCGACCCGGCTCTCTCGGTCGACGACGACATGCGCCGCCGCGACTTCACCGTCAACGCGATGGCCCGCCGGCTCGAGACCGGCGAGCTCGTCGACCCGCTCGGGGGCCGGGCGGACCTCGACGCGCGGCGCCTCCGCACGGTCTCGCCCCAGAGCTTCCGCGAAGATCCGCTGCGACTCGTGCGCGCCCTGCGCTTCGTCTCCCAGCTCGGCTTCGAGCCCGACGAGGCTCTGGTCGCCCAGATGCGCGAGGAGGCGCCGGCCGTGAAGCTCGTCTCGGGGGAGCGCATCGGCGGCGGCCTTTCGGCGGACGGGATGGGCGAGCTCTCGAAGCTCCTGCTCGGCGCCGAGCCTGCCCGCGCGCTCCGGCTCGCACGCGACACGGGCGTCCTCGTGGAGCTGCTGCCGGAGTTCGGTCCGGCGATCGGCTTCGACCAGGAGAGCCGCTACCACGACCTCACCGTCGACGAGCACACGTTCGCGGTCGTCCAGGCGGCGGCCGACAGGGGGTTCTCGCTGGCGGTGCGGCTCGCGGCGCTCTTCCACGATCTCGGCAAGCCGATCGTGGGTTGGCGCGGGACCGACGGCCGGCTCCACTACTACGCGAAGCACGGCTTCGCGGAACAGGGACACGACCGGGTGGGCGCGGACCTCGCCGCGGGGGCGCTGCTACGCCTCAGGTATCCGACCGCCCTCCGCAAGCGCGTCATCCGGATCGTGCGCCGTCACATGTTCCAGCCGGGCAAGGGCGACGCTCGGCGCGCGCGGCGCTTCCTCCGGCGGAACGGCGACGAGGTCGCGTTCGAGCTCATCGACCACAAGCACGCCGACCTGCTCGGGAAGCGAGGAACGGGCGGCGAGCCGCCGCCGCAGGCCGAGATCGAGGCGCTCGCGCGCTTTCGCGAGGTCGTGCAGCAGGAGCTCTCGAGCCCGCATCGCCTGCGCGACCTCGCCGTCGACGGCAACGACCTCATCCGGCTCGGCTTCCGTCCCGGCCCGCAGCTCGGGCGCATCCTCCACGAGCTCCTCGACGCGGTCGTGGACGAGCCCGCGCTCAACACCCGTGACCAGTTGCTCGCCCGCGCGAAGGAGCGCCTGTGATCCGCTGGGCCGTCGAGGGTTACGAGATCGCCTTCACCACCCGCCTCGGGGGAGTCAGCGAGGGGCCGTTCGCGTCACTCAACCTGGGTCGGAAGAGCGGCGACGACGTCGCGCGCGCCGACGAGAACCGCCGGATCGCGTGCGCGGCGATCGGCGCCGACGTCGAGAAGCTCGCGCTCAACTTCCAGGTGCACTCCGATCGCGTGCTGAAGGCGGCCGCGGGAGTGCGGCGCGAGCACGCGGACGGACTGTGGACGAACGAGCCCGGCCTGCCGATCCTCGCCATGTCCGCGGACTGCCTGCCCGTCGCGCTCGCGCGGACGGGCACGGACGAGCCGGCCGTGGCCGTTCTCCACGTCGGCTGGCGCGGCTTGCTCGCTGGCATCCTCGCGGCCGGCACGCGCGCGCTCGGCGGGGGCGCGCTCGCCGCCGCCATCGGGCCGGGAATCGGGCCGTGCTGCTACGAGGTGGGAGAGGAGGTGGCGGCGCCGTTCCGCGACCGCTTCGGGGACGACGTCGTGCACGAGAGGCGTCTCGATCTCTGGACGAGCGCGGAGCGCGCGCTCCTCGCCGCCGGAGTCGAGCGTGTCGACCGCTTCGACCGTTGCACCTGCTGCGAGCCCGAGACGTTCTTCTCGCACCGGCGAGACGCCGGGCGCACGGGACGCCAGGGAGTGATCGCCTACGTCGCCGGCTGAGATCCGCGAGCGGTACGAGCGCATCCGCGACGAGGTCGGCGCAGGCGTCACGATCGTCGCCGCCACCAAGTACGTCGCCCTCGAGGACATGGCCGCCCTCGCGGAGGCGGGCGTCGAGGTGGTCGGCGAGAACCGCGCGCAGGACCTCCAGGCGAAGCACGACGTCTACGGAGACGCCTTCCGCTGGCACTTCATCGGCCACCTCCAGAGCCGCAAGGCGCCGCTCGTGAGCGGCATCTGCGAGCTCTGCCACTCGCTCGCGTCCGACTCGGCGGCGAGGAAGCTCACGATTCCCGCGCTCGTCGAGGTCAACCTCTCCGGGGAGACCACGAAGTCGGGCGTCGCGCCGGAGGAGCTGCCGGCGCTGCTCGAGGCGTACCCCGACGTCCGCGGCCTGATGACGATGCCGCCGGCGACCGGCGATCCGGAGGATTCGCGGCCGTACTTCCGCCGCCTCCGGGAGCTCGCCGAGCGGCACGGGCTCCGGGATCTCTCGATGGGGACGAGCCAGGACTACCGGGTCGCCGCCGAGGAAGGAGCGACCTACGTGCGTGTAGGCGCAGTCCTGTGGCGGCGCTAACATCGGCGGCGCGATGGCTCTCTCAGACGTCTGGGCCCGTACCCTCGTCTACTTCGGCATCGCCGAGGAGGAGGACTGGGACGAGGACGGCTACCTCACCGAGGACGAGCTCGCCGACGAGTACGAGCGCGAGAACGTGCGCCGTCTCCCGGCCCGCCGCTCGCGCCGCGACTACGACGACGACTGGACCGATCCCGAGCCCGAGGACGCGCAGCGGACGAGCATCCTCCGCCCACGCGCCGACACGCGCCGCGTCAGGAACCTCGAGCCGGTGCGCGGGCCCGGCACCTCACGCGTCCACCTCATCCTCCCGCGCAGCTTCAACGACGCCCAGCAGCTCGCCGACCGCTTCAAGATCGGGGTCCCCGTGATCCTCAACCTCCAGTCGGCGGACGCGGAGCTCTCGAAGCGGCTGATCGACTTCGCGAGCGGCCTCACCTACGCGCTCGACGGCGGGATGCAGCGGATCGCGGACAAGGTCTTCCTGCTCACGCCGCGCGACGTCGAGCTGTCTGCCGAGGATCGGGCTCGCATGCTCGAACGCGGCTTCTTCAACCAGGCCTAGGCATAGGAGAAAGCCGCTGGGCCGCGAACCAGCCGAGAATGGGCTGGCCAGCCAGGTTCGTGCTGCTCGCCGACGCGATTTCGAGCGTCGAGAAGTTCGTCAACGTCTTCCTCGCGCTGTACGGCCTCGTGATCCTCGTCTACATCGTCACGAGCTGGCTGCGACTGCCGTATTCGCTCACGCTCAACCGGATCCAGCGCTTCCTCTACGACGTCTGCGAGCCGTACCTGCGGATCTTCCGTCGGCTGCTCCCTGCGACGGGCGCGATCGACCTCTCGCCGATACTGGCCTTCCTCGCGCTCGGCGTCATCGACCGCTTCCTCATCTGGCTCCTCGAACACTTCCATTAAAGGAGAGACCGATGGCACTCACCCCCGTCGAGATCAGACACCTGATGCCGCCGCGCGCGAAGCTCCGCGGTTACCGCGTCGCGGCGACCGACCGGCTGTTCGAGGAGATCGCCTCGAGCTTCGAGGACGTCTGGCGCGAGCGCGCCGACCTCGCGGACAAGGTCGAGCAGCTCGAGACGGACCTCGTCCGCTTCCGCGAGCTCGAGAGCCTCTTGCGCACGACGCTCGTCTCCGCGGAGCAGGCGTCGGCACAGATGCGCGACCAGGCGCGGCGCGAGGCCGAGCTCATCCTCAACCAGGCTCACGGCGAGGCGCGCGAGGTGCAGCGCCGCGCGCTCGCCGAGAACGAGCGCCTGGAGCACGAGTCCCGCAAGCTGCGCGCCCAGCTGCAGGAGGCGCTCACGGCGCTCGGCGGGCCCGAGCAGACTGCCGACAACGCAAGGGAGGAGGAACCGGCGACGTCCGACGCGGATGGCGAGGACACGCCGGAGGAACGCAGCTGGTACGGCCTCCCGGACAAGACCAGCCTGCCGGACGCGAACGCCGCCTGACCACCGCGGGCGCGGCAGGCGCCCGGACGTAGACTGAGCGCATGACGGCTGAGACGACGCGGCTGCGCGTGCGCGTCAGCCCGGGCGCCGGGCGGACGGCGGTGGTGGGGCGGCACGGCGACGCGTGGAAGGTGCGCGTTACCGAGGCGCCCGAGCGCGGGCGCGCGAACGAGGCCGTCCTCCGCCTCCTCTCCGAGACCCTCGCGCTTCCCCGCGCGGCGGTGACGCTCGTTTCGGGCCACGGCGGCCGGGAGAAGATCGTCGAACTGACGGGGATGGGGCCGGCGCTGATCGAACGGCGTCTCGCCTCGGCGGCAGGAGGCGACCGAGGCAGAAAGGAGAGGCGGTGACGAGCATCGACACCGAGCGGTTCCGCGACGCGCTCCTCGAGGAGCGGCGACGGGTCGAGCACGCGCTCGCGACGCTCCGCGACGAGCATCGCGGCTCGCTCGACGACGAGGTCGAGGAGATCGCCGCGACGAGCGACAACCACCTCGCCGAGACCGCGACGGCCACCCTCGGACGGGAGATCGACTACACGCTCGGCGACAACGCCGAGCAGGTCCTCTCCGAGATCGACGCCGCGCTCAAGCGCATCGAGGACGGGACGTACGGCACCTGCACCAACTGCGGCCAAGAGATCCCCGAGCAACGGCTGGAGGCAAACCCCTGGGCTTCTCTTTGCATCGACTGCAAGCGAAAAGCCGAGGGAGGGTGAACGAGCCTCTGCGACAGCTCGAGGTTCGGGTCGGCTCGGCGACGGATGCGTTGACGCCGCTGTCCCGCGCAACCCGCTCGTTCGCGGCGACGCCGGTGCAGTGGGCCCTGCTCGGTGCGATCGCGCTGGCGGCGGTCCTCGCCGACCAGGTGACGAAGCACGTCGTCGCGAGCAACCTGCGGCTGGGGGAGGGAGTGCACGTCCTCGGGCCGTTCACGATCAGGCACGTCGAGAACTCCGGCATCGCCTTCGGCCTCTTCTCGCACGCGACCGCCGCGGTGATCGTCGTCACGGCGATCGCGATCGCGTGGATGCTTGCCTACTTCGCCCGCTCGGGCGCCCGCCATCCCGTCCTGCCCGTCGCGCTCGGACTCGTGATCGGCGGCAGCCTCTCGAATCTCGCCGACCGCGTCAGGCTCGGCTTCGTCACCGATTTCCTCGACTTCCGCTACTGGCCGGCGTTCAACCTCGCGGACAGCTCCATCGTGATCGGGGTCGGGATCCTGCTCGCCGCGCTCGTGCTCGCCGAGCGGGAGCCGCGGGCGCCCAGGCGCTGAAGCGGCTCGTCGTTCCGTCCGAGGCCGCAGGAGAGCGGCTCGACCGCCATCTCGCCGGGCTCGCCGACGTGGGGTCGCGCGCCGCGGCGGAGCGGCTCCTCGAGGCGGGTGCGGTGCTCGTGGACGGAAAGCCCCGCGGGAAGAGCCACAAGCTCGCGGGCGGGGAGGAGATCGAGATCGAGGCGCCGGCTCCGGCGGCCGGGCCCGACGTCCCGCCGCCCGAGCTCTCCATCGCCTACGCAGACGAGCACCTTCTCGTCGTCGACAAGGCCGCCGGCGTCGTCGTCCACCCGGCGCCCGGTCACGCCGGCGGCACGCTCGCGCAGGCCCTGGCCGCCGCGGGCGCCGCGGGCGGTGAGGACGACCGCCCGGGGATCGTCCACAGGATCGACCGGGACACGTCCGGCCTGCTCGTCGTCGCGCGCACGCACGAGACGTACGAGCGGCTCCGGCGGCTCGTACGCCGCCGCGCTCTGACACGCGAGTACCTCGCGCTCGTCGTCGGCCGGCCGCGCTCGCGCCGCGGGACGATCGACGCACCGATCGGCCGCGACCGCCACGACCGGCTCCGCCACTCGCTCGACACGGACACGCCCCGCGCGGCCGTGACGCATTTCGAGCTCGAGGAGCTCCTGGAGCGCCACGCGCTCCTCCGCGTCCGGCTCGAGACGGGCCGGACGCACCAGATCCGCGTCCATCTCGCGGCGATCGGTCTCCCCGTCGCGGGCGACCCCACGTACGGCGTCGCCGGGGAGCTCGGCCTGGAACGGCAGTTCCTCCACGCGGCGCGGCTCGCCTTCGAGCACCCGGTCACGGCCGCCGCGGTCGACGTCTCGTCGCCGCTGCCGCCCGACCTCGCCGCCGCGCTCGCGACGGCCCGCCGCTAACCTTCCGGCGTCCCTGTTCCCACTCCCCGGCGGCCCAGCCGTGGCGCGCGTGCCTCTCGTATGCGGGAGGTGCGCCTCGACTCCCGCCGGCGCTGCACGACAAACGAATCCGGAAGGAGCCCCAATGTCAGTCTCGACCGAGCCGGCCTCGACGGGCGCAGTCTCCATGCGCGACCTGCTGGAGGCCGGCGTCCACTTCGGCCACCAGACGCGGCGCTGGAACCCGAAGATGCGCCGCTTCATCTTCGCCGAGCGCGGCGGCATCTACATCATCGACCTCACCCAGACCGCGGAGCGGCTCGACGAGGCGCAGCAGTTCCTGCGCAACGTCGCCGAGCGCGGCGGCACCGTCCTCTTCGTCGGCACGAAGAAGCAGGCGCAGGACGCCGTCGAGCAGGAGGCGAAGCGCGTCGACATGCCGTACGTCAACCACCGCTGGCTCGGCGGCCTGCTGACGAACTGGCGCACGATGGCCGACCGCATCGACCGGCTGCACGAGATGCGCCGGCTGCGGGACGAGGGCCAGCTCGAGCTCCTGCCGGCCAAGGAGCGGATCTCGATGAGCGGCGAGCTCGAGAAGCTCGAGGCGAACCTCGGCGGCGTCGCCGACATGCGCCGCCAGCCCGACGCGGTCGTGATCGTCGACCTCAAGAAGGAGGCGCTCGCCGTGCGCGAGGCGCGGCGACTCGGCATCCCGGTCGTCGCGCTCGTCGACACGAACTGCGACCCGGACGAGGCCGACTACGTGATCCCCGGCAACGACGACGCCATCCGCTCGTGCAACCTCGTCGTCCACGCACTCGCGGAGGCCGTGTCGAACGGCAAGCAGAAGGTCTCGGCGCAGGAGCTGCAGCAGCAGCAGCAGCAGCAGCAGACGCAGGCCGAGGAAGCGCCCGCCGCGGCGGAGACCACGCCGGAGGGAGACGCCGAGCAGGTCGAGCCGGCTGCGGCAGTCGAGCCGGTGACCGAGGGCGAGAGCGTCCCGGTGCCGACCGGCGACGCGCCGGCCAAGGAGGCCGCGGAGGTCACGGAGGCCTCCGAAGCGGCACTGGGAGAGACGAGCGGGGCTGGGAGCGTCGCCGGCGAAGCCGCCGACGCCCGGCCGGAAGACCCGGCCGCCTCCAGCGGCCGCGGCGGGGAGGAGGCGTAGATGGCGGCGGAGATCTCGGCCCAGCTCGTCCGCGAGCTCCGCGACCAGACGGGCGCGGGGATGATGGACTGCAAGCGCGCGCTGCAGGACACGAACGGCGACGTCGAGGCCGCCGTCGTCCTCCTCCGCGAGAAGGGCATGGCCAACGCCGCGAAGCGCGCCGACCGCGCCACGACCGAGGGGCTCGTCGGCTACCGGCTCGCGGACGACAACGCCCGGGGGACGATGGTCGCCGTCGGCTGCGAGACCGAGCCGGTCTCGAAGAACGAGGAGTTCCAGGCGTTCGCCAGGAAGGCGCTCGACCTCGTCGAGGCGCAGGGAGTCGAGGCCGTCTCCCAGCTCGACGAGGAGCGGGCGGGGCTGTCCGGCAAGCTCGGCGAGAACGTCGCGATCGCTGGCGCCGCCCGCTTCGAGGCCGTCGACGGCGGCCACGTCGGCGCCTACGTCCACCCGCCGGCGAACAAGCTCGGCGTCCTGTTGCACGTGCGCGGGGGCGACAACGAGCTCGCGCGCAACCTCGCGATGCACATCTCGTGGTCGGATCCGCGCTGGATCGGCCGCGAGGACGTGCCCGACGACCTGGTGGCCGCCGAGCGCGAGATCTACCTCAACTCGGACGAGGTGCAGTCGAAGCCGGAGCAGGCGCGTGAGAAGATCGTCACCGGAATGCTCGACAAGCGCTTCTTCGCCGAGCGCGGGGGCGTGCTCGCCGACCAGCCGTGGATCCACGACGGCTCGCTCACGGTCGGCAAGGTGCTCGCCGACGCGGGAGCCGAGGTGCTGGAGTTCGAGCGGTTCTCGCTCGCGGGATGAGCGCCCAAACCGAGACCGAGGCGGGCAAGACCGGGCGCGCGGCGGCTTTCCACCGGGTGCTGCTCAAGCTCTCGGGCGAGGCGCTGATGGGGGAGCGCGAGTACGGCATCGATCCCGGCGTGACGCAGGCGCTCGCGAAGGAGGTCGCCGGAATCCGCGGCGAGGGAGTCGACGTCGGCGTCGTGGTCGGCGGCGGAAACTTCTACCGCGGGCTGGCCGCTGCGGCCGAGAGCGGGATGGACCGCGCCACCGCCGACTACGCCGGCATGCTCGCGACGCTCCTCAACGCCCTGGCGCTGCAGGACGCCCTCGAACGCGAGGGGGCCGACACGCGCGTCATGTCCGCGCTGGAGGTGTCCGAAGTGGCCGAGCCGTACATCCGGCGCCGGGCGATCCGCCACCTCGAGAAGGGCCGCGTCGTGATCTTCGCCGCCGGCACCGGGAACCCGTTCTTCACGACGGACACCGCGGCGGCGCTGCGGGCGCTCGAGATGGGCGCCGACGCCATCCTGATGGCGAAGCACGGCGTCAAGGGCGTCTACGACGGCGACCCGCGGCACGTCTCCGACGCCGAGTTCCTGCCGCGGATCACACACCTCGAGGCGATCGAGCGCGGGCTCAAGGTGATGGACACGACGGCCCTCTCGCTCTGCATGGACAACCGCCTCACGATCCACGTCTTCGAGCTTGCCGAGGGCAACGTCGCGCGCGTCGTGAACGGCGACGAGGTCGGGACGATCATCGCGACAGCAGACCAGGAGGGCTGAGATGGCGACAGCGGAGGAACTGATCAACGGCGCCCGCGATAGGATGGTCAAGTCGGTCGAGCACGCCCGGGCGGAGTTCGCGACCGTCCGCACCGGCCGTGCCTCGGCGTCGCTCCTCGACCGGATCGAGGTCGACTACTACGGGACGCAGACGCCGCTGCGCCAGCTCTCGACGATCAACGTGCCCGAGTCGCGGATGCTCACCGTGCAGCCGTTCGACCCGAGCTCGATCCGCGCGATCGAGAAGGCGATCCAGGAGTCGGACCTCGGCCTCACGCCGTCGAACGACGGCAAGATGATCAGGCTGCCGATCCCGCAGCTGACCGAGGAGCGGCGCAAGGAGCTCGTGAAGGTAGTGCGCAACATGGCGGAAGACCACAGGGTCGCGGTGCGCGAGATCCGGCGCGACGCGATGCGCCACCTCAAGGAGCTCGTCGACAAGGGGGAGGTCGGCGCCGACGACGAGCACCGGGCGGAGGGCCGTGTCCAGGAGCTGACCGACGAGCACACGAAGCAGATCGACGAGCTGCTGAAGCACAAGGAAGCCGAGGTGATGGAGGTCTAGTGGCCTCCGTCCCGGGCACCGGCACCGACGTCAGCCCCGAGGAGCGCCTTCCCGAGGTCGCGCACGCGGTCGCGATCATCATGGACGGCAGCGGCCGCTGGGCCGCCGAGCACGGCGTCGCGGTCGCCGACGGCCACCGCGCCGGCTCGCGTGCGCTGCGGCCCGTCGTCGAGACGGCGATCGACCTCGGCATCGAGTCCCTCGCCGTCTACGCGTTCTCGACCGAGAACTGGACGCGACCGGTCGAGGAGGTGGCGGCCCTGATGGAGATCTTCGGCGAGACGATCGAGCGGGAGCTCGAGGACCTCGCGGCGCAGGGCGTGCGGTGCAGATTCGTCGGCCGCCGCGACCGCGCTCCCGACTGGCTGCGCACGAAGATGGAGCAGCTCGAGGCGGCGACGGCCGACAAGTCGAGGCTGCAGCTCTGGATCGCCTTCGACTACGGCGGCCGCGCCGAGCTCGTCGACGCCGCCCGCCGGCTGGTCGAGAGCGGCGCCGATCCCGGCGACGTCGACGAGGCCGGGCTCGCCGCGTGCCTCTACGAACCCGAGATGCCGGATCCCGATCTCGTGATCCGCACCTCGGGGGAGCGCCGGATCTCGAACTTCCTTCTCTGGCAGTCCGCGTACGCCGAGTACGTGTTCACCGAGACCCTCTGGCCCGACTTCGGGCCGGCCGAGCTGCGCACCGCGATCGAGGAGTACGCGAGCCGACGCCGTAGATTCGGCGGACGTTGAGCAACTTCGCCTCTCGAATCGTGGTCGCGGCGGTCGGCCTGCCGCTCGTGCTCGGCATGTTGTGGCTCGGCGGCTGGTGGCTCTTCACGCTGCTCGCCGTCGCCGCCTGCGTCGGCGTGCACGAGTTCGTGACGACGGCGCGGCCCATGCGACCGCTCGCGCCCGCGGTGTACGGCGGCGTCCTTCTCGCGCTCGTCGGCGCCCGCGCCGGCGGCATCGTCTGGCTGCTCGGCGGCTTCCTCGTGACGTTCGCCCTCGGCTTCGTCCTCCACGCGCTGTCGAGCACCCGTGCGCCCACGACGGCCGCCGTCGGCTCGACGATCCTCGGCTCGGCGTGGATCGGGCTCGGGCTCGGCTTCCTCCTCCTCCTGCGCGAGATGCACGACCACGGCAGATTGATCGCCTTCGCCGTCGTGCTCGCGGCGTGGGCGGCGGCGACCTTCGCCTACTTCGGCGGCCGGCTGGTGGGCCGCCACAAGCTCGCGCCGCGCCTGTCGCCGGGCAAGTCGTGGGAGGGACTGCTGATCGGCGCCGTCGCCTGCGTCTTCGTGGCGTTCGTCGCGCTCTACAAGACGCGTCATACGTATCTGAGCGTCTGGCAGGCGGTCCTGCTCGGCGTCGTTCTCGTCGTCGCCGAGGTGATGGGCGACCTGTTCGAGTCGGCGCTGAAGCGCGACCTCGAGGTGAAGGACACCGGCCGGCTGCTCGGCGGGCACGGGGGCATGCTGGACCGGATCGACGGCCTGCTCTTCGCGGCGCCGGCGGCGTATTTCCTGGTCGTCGCCTACGCCCCTCACTGACTCCCTACACTGCGCGCGTGAAGCGGATCGCGTTGCTCGGGGCGACGGGGTCGATCGGTCGCCAGGCCGTCGAGATCGTCGAGGCGCATCCGGAGCTCGAGCTCTGTGCCGCCGCTTCGGGCTCGACGCCGCTCGACGACGTCGACGCGCCGCTGAAGGAGGTCGGAGGCGACCTGACGGAGCTCCTCGAGCGCGCCGAGCCCGACGTCGTCCTCAACGCGGTCGTCGGCTTCGCGGGCGTCCACGCGACGCTGTGGGCGCTCGAGCACGGCGTCGACCTCGCCCTCGCGAACAAGGAGAGCCTCGTGGCCGCCGGCGAGCTCGCTCTCGCCGCACGCGAACGCGGCCGCGGCCGGATCCTGCCCGTCGACAGCGAGCATTCGGCGCTCTTCCAGTGCCTCGAGGGACGCGAGCCGGAACAGGTCGACACGCTCGTGCTGACCGGCTCGGGCGGCCCGTTCCGCGGCCGTTCGCGCGCGGAGCTAGAGGACGTGACGCCGGAGCAGGCGCTCGCACATCCGACCTGGCGGATGGGCGCGAAGATAACGGTGGACTCGGCAACGCTCGCGAACAAGGGACTCGAGGTGATCGAGGCGCACTATCTGTTCGGCGTCGACTACGACCGCATAGAGGTGGCGATCCAGCCGACGTCGATCGTCCACGCTCTCGTGCGCTTCCGCGACGGCGCGTCGCTCGCACACCTGGGCTACCCGGACATGCGCGTGCCGATCTCCTACGCGCTGACGTATCCCGAGCGGGCCGCGACGCCGCTGCCCCCACTCGACCTCTCCGCGCTGACGCTCGAGTTCTCGCCGCCCGACGCCGACACCTTCCCGATGCTCTCGCTCGCGCGTGCTGCGGGGCAGGAGGGCGGCAGCGCGCCGTGCGTCTACAACGCCGCGAACGAGGTGGCGGTGGCCGCGTTCCTCGACGGGCGTCTGCCCTTCCTCGCGATCCCGGAGGTCGTGGGGGAGACGCTCGCGGCGTCCGCCGGCGATTCCGTTCGCGACCTCGACGATCTCGTCGAGACCGACCGCGCCGCACGCGCCTTCGCGGAAGGAGCGCTGGCGACGGCATGACCTGGGTCGTCGTCATCGGCGGGCTCGTGCTGCTCATCTTCCTGCACGAGCTCGGACACTTCTCGGTCGCGCTCGCGGTCGGGATGCGGCCGCGGAGCTTCTACATCGGGTTCCCGCCGGCGCTCGTGAAGATCCGGCGCCGCGGCATCGAGTACGGCATCGGGATGATCCCGCTCGGCGGCCTCGTCCGGATCCCGGGCATGCACAGGCCGGCCGCCCGAGACCTGCAGGCGTTCGTGGAGCCGGCCGTACGCGAGCAGCCGGGCATCGCGCCGGCCGTCGGGGCCGTGAGGCGTGCGCTGGAGGCCGAGGACTACGACGCGGCGAGACGGGCCTACCCCGAGCTCGAGCGCGAGGTCGACGCGGCGCAGCTGTCGCCGGGGGCGAAGCGCTCGGCCGAGCGGGCGCTGCGCGACGTGGAGGAGGGCACCGCCCCCGACGCGTACTGGCGCGCTGCGACGTGGAGGCGCGTAGCGGTCATCGCGGCGGGGCCGCTCGCCAACGTCGTCATCGCCTTCGCGATCCTCTTCGGCGTCTTCGCCATCAGCGGAGGCCCGTCGCGGCATCCCTCGGCGACGGTCGCGAGCGTGAAGGCAGGGACCCCGGCAGCCGCCGCCGGTCTGCGCGCGGGAGACCGCGTCGTCGCCGTCAACGGCCGGCCGACGCACACGTTCAGCGCGGCCGCGCACCTGATCCGGGCCACCCGCGGAGGACCGGTCACGCTCACCGTGCAGCGGAGCGGCCGGCGCGTCACGGTCGGGCCCGGCCGGACGATCCTGCTCGACGGCCGCTGGGTCTTCGGCTTCGAGCCTGCCACCGAGCGCGTGCACTACACGACCGGCAGGGCGGCCGACCGGGCGGCGGCCAACCTGTGGGGCGTCGTGACCGGCACCGGCAAGGGGCTCACGGGGCTCTTCTCGAGCCATGGCCGCCAGAACCTCTCGGGCCCGGTCGGGATCGTCCGCGCCTCGCACAACGAGCTCCAGGTCGGCTTCAGCTGGTACCTCGAGATCCTCGCCTTCGTGAGCATGTCCCTCGCGCTGCTCAACCTGCTGCCGCTGCTGCCGCTCGACGGCGGCCACATCCTGTTCTCACTGATCGAGGGAGTCCGCCGCCGCGCGCTCGCCCGCGAGGTCTACGAGCGGGTCTCCGTGGTCGGGATCGCCTTCATCCTGCTCATCTTCGTGATCGCCTTCTCGAACGACGTTTCCGCCGGACCACCGCACTGAGGCCGGCCCTCCTCAGCGTCCGCTGAGGGCCGCGATTCGGCCGGAACCCGCCTGGCTAGACTGAAATCGCGGATGACGAGCGAGCGGCAGATCTCGGTCGGTGGCGTCACGATCGGCGGCGGGGCACCCGTCGTCGTCCAGTCGATGACGCTCACGAAGACGCACGACGTCGAGGCGACGACCGCCCAGATCGCGGAGCTCGCGTCCGCCGGCTGCGAGGTCGTGCGCGTCGCCGTGCCGAAGCTCGAGGACGCCGAGGCGCTACCGCGGATCGTGCGGCTCTCGCCGCTGCCGGTGATCGCGGACATCCACTTCAACGCGTCGCTCGCGCTGAAGGCGATCGACGGGGGCGTCGCCGCCGTGCGCATCAACCCCGGCAACATCGGCGGCCCCGACAAGGTGGAGCAGGTCGTGCATGCGGCCAAGCGCGCGGGGATCCCGATGCGCATCGGCGCCAACTCCGGCTCGCTGCCGAAGCACCTCACCGACCTCGCCCACAAGGACCAGGCGGAGGCGCTCGTGGAGGCGGCGCTCGAGGAGGTGCGGCTGCTCGAGAGGCTCGACTTCCACGACTTCAAGATCTCGGTCAAGTCGAGCCACGTCCCGACGATGATCCGTGCCTACCGGATGCTCTCGGCCAGGGTGCCCTATCCGCTGCACCTCGGGGTCACCGAGGCGGGCACCCCGTTCTCCGGTTCGATCAAGAGCGCCGTCGGGATGGGCGCACTGCTCGTGGACGGGATCGGCGACACGATGCGCGTCAGCCTCACCGCCGACCCGGTGGAGGAGGTCAAGACGGCCTGGGAGATCCTCTCCGCGCTCGGCCTGCGCCACCGCGGCCCGGTGATGATCGCATGCCCCAGCTGCGGCCGCGACAACGTCGGCGTGCAGACCCTCGCCGAGGAGGTGGAGCGCCGGAAGGCGGACTACGCGGAACACTTCGAGATCGCCGTCCTCGGTTGCGCCGTCAACGGGCCGGGCGAGGCGGGGGACGCCGACTTCGGGATCGCGGGCGGCCGCGACGTCGGCTTCGTGTACGCGCACGGCCGCGTCCTGAAGAAGGTGCCGTCGGACGTCCTGATCGACACGCTCTTCGACGAGATCGACAAGTGGATCGCCGACGGGATGAGCCGTCCGAAGCGCCTCAAGATGGCGAAGCCGGCCGCGCTCGCGATGGCCGAGGCCTCGCTGATCCCGCTCGAATAGCCTAGGGCGACAACGCCGATGATCGCCCGAGCCTCACAGCTCTTTCTCCCGACCCTGCGCGACGCGCCCGCGGACGCCGAAGCCGCGTCCCACAGGCTGCTCGTGCGCGGCGGCTTCATCCGCCAGATGGGGGCCGGCCTGTGGAGCTTCCTGCCCCTCGGCTGGCGCGTGCACATGCGGATCGAGCAGATCATCCGCGAGGAGATCGACGCGATCGGCGGCCAGGAGATGCGCTGCCCGACCCTGACGCCCGCCGAGCTCTGGGAGACGACCGGCCGCATCGCGGTGCCGATCCTCTTCCGACTCACCGACACCGGTGGCCGCAAGTTGGTTCTGTCGTTCACGCACGAGGAGTCGATGACCTTCCTCGGCCGCGAGATCCACTCGTACAAGCAGCTGCCGCAGGTCTGGTACCACTTCTCGACGAAGGACCGGGACGAGCCGCGCCCGCGCGGCGGCCTCCTGCGTCTCCGCGAGTTCGTGATGAAGGACTCGTACACGTTCGACGCCGACGTGGCCGGGCTCGACGCCGCCTTCGACCGGCACGAGAAGGCGTATACGCGGATCTTCGAACGCTGCGGGCTCGAGGCGTACCTCGTCGAGGCCGAGTCCGGGGTGATGGGCGGGAAGAGCTCGCTCGGCTTCCTCGCGCCCACCGGATCGGGCGAGAACGAGCTGATGCGCTGCGAGAACGGCGACTACTTCGCCGATGCCGAGGCGGCACGCGGCACGCCGCCTCCGCCAGACCTTCCTCCGGCGCTCGACGCGCCCGAGCCGGTGGACACACCGGGTGTCGGCACCATCGAGGAGCTGGCCGCACTCCTCGGAATCGCGGAGTCCGCCACCTCGAAGGCCCTGCCGGTAGTGACCGGCGACCGGCTCGTGCTCGCCCTCGTCCGCGGTGACGACCGGCTGAGCCCGGAGAAGCTCGAGACCCTGTTCGAGGCTGCGTTCCGTCCGGCGACCGCCGAGGAGATCCGCACCGCGTTCGGGGCCGGCGGCGGCTCGCTGGGGCCGCTGGGCGTCGACGTCGACGTGATCGCCGACGAGGCGCTGCGCGAGGGTCAGTACGTGGCCGGGGCGAACGAGGACGGGAAGCATCTCCGCGGTGTCCAGGCGGGTCGCGACTACGAGCCGAGCTTCGCCGACATCCGCCA
Organism: Gaiellaceae bacterium; assembly: GCA_036526375.1. Lineage (GTDB taxonomy): Bacteria > Actinomycetota > Thermoleophilia > Gaiellales > Gaiellaceae > Palsa-739. The sequence goes on from DATCYP010000032.1 coordinate 18,235, forward strand.
GGCGAAGGACGGCGACGCGTGCCCCGAGTGCGGCGGCACGCTCCGCGTGCAGACCGCCATCGAGGTCGGTCACATCTTCAAGCTCGGCACCTTCCACTCGAAAGCCTTCGGTGCGACGTTTCTGGACGAGGACGGGAGGGAGAAGCCGCTGGTCATGGGCAGTTACGGCATCGGCCTCGCCCGGACGATGGCGGCAGTCGTCGAGCAGTGCCACGACGAGAACGGGATCGTCTGGCCCAAGTCGCTCGCACCGTACGACGCGCACGTCGTCGCGCTTCCCGGCGCGGAGGAGATGGCGCGCCAGGCAGCCGAGGCGCTCTCCGCGGCAGGCCTCGACGTCCTCCTCGACGACCGCGATCAGCGGGCGGGGGAGAAGTTCGCAGACGCCGACCTGATCGGCTGCCCGCTGCGCGTCACGGCCGGGCGGAAGAGCCTCGAGGACGGCAGGGTCGACGTGCGCGATCGCGCATCCGGCGCCGAGAAGCGGTTAGATGTTGCCGAGCTCGGCAAGGAGACGTAGCGGTGGCAAGACGGCGGCGGTTCAGCGAGGAGGGGTTCGGCGACACCGTGCAACGCCTGATGGACGAGCACGGCGTGACGTACCGCCAGCTCGCGACACGCACAGGGCTCTCCGCCGGCTACCTCAACCACCTCGTCCACGGGAACCGTCCCGTCCCGTCGAACGACGTCGTGGCCACGCTCGCCGGCGCGCTCGAGGTCGAGCCCGAGCATTTCCGCGAGTACCGCCTTCGCATGATCACGGAGCGCCTCGAGGCGATGCCCGCGCTCATCGACCGCCTCTACCGGCAGCTGAACCGCAGCGGCTAGCGCAGCGCGTAGCGCAGGAAGAGGTGTGAGCCGTGGGTGCGGACGGAGCGGAGCCGTCCGGCCACCCGCGTCTGCGGCACCAGCTCGACGCCCTCTACGAGGCCGAGGCGCGCAGCCGCCGCGCGGCCGGCGAGGACCGGCGAAACGGTGAGGAACAGCTCGTCCACGAGCCGTGAGGCGACGAGCGAGCCGAACATCGACGGCCCCGCCTCCGACAGGATCACCGAGCTGCCGCGGTCGCGCAGCACGTCGACGGCGGCGGCGAGATCGACGGTCTCCGCGTCGGTGACCGCGACGACCTCGGTCGCGGCTGGCACCGTCGCCCGCAGACCGTCCGCCGCAGCCACCGTCGTGAGCACGAGGGCCCCGGACTCGAGCACGGGGTGCGCGGGGTCGAGCGACGCGCCCGTGGTGACGACCGCGACGAGGGGCTGCTCCGGGCGCCCGCGCCGGGTCCGCAGCTCCGCGAGCGCCTCGGCGGCCGGCGGATAGGCGCGATCGATCCGCCACGTCCCCTGCGGCGAGGAGAGCAGTGTGCCGGAGCCCACGACGACCACGTCCGAGCAGGCGCGCACGAGCGCCAGGACGAACCGGTCGGCCTCGCTCTCGTCGCCGAGAACCGCGTGCGAGCGCTCCAGACGCGGCACCGCGACCACGCCGTCGAGCGACTCGACGAAGTTGGCGACGACACAGGGCTCGTCGAGGCCGATCGCGCCTCCGTAGAGCGTCGCGAGCAGCTCCGGCACGTCCCACCTGGGCAGGTCCTCGGGATCGACGAGGACCCTGAGCGCTTCGATCACCGCGTCAGCGTAAGGAACTCCGAGCGCAGAGACACGTCCTCGTCGTACAGACCGCGCCAGACGGTCGTGACCGTGACGGAGCCGTCCTCCTCGACGCCTCGCATCGCGGTGCACATGTGCGCCGCCTCGAGTCTGACCGCGACGCCGCGCGGAGCCGCCAGCTCGCGCAGGCCGTCCGCGATCTCCTCCGCGAGCCGCTCCTGCACCGTGAAGCGGCGCGCGTACATCCGCACGAGCCGCGTCAGCTTCGAGATCCCCAGGATCTCGTCACCGGCGATGTAGCCGACGTACGCGCGTCCGTGGAAGGGAAGTGCGTGGTGCTCGCAGAGCGAGTAGAAGCCGACCGGCCCTTCGACGATCTGCGCGTGGCGCCCGTCGACGCCCTCGGGACGCTCCGTCGGGAAGACCGTGCGCAGCTTCGGGTCGCCGTCGTAGCCGGCCGTCGCGTCGTACAGCGCGCGGACGAAGCGCCGCGGCGTATCGCGGGTGCCCGGCGTATCGAGGTCGAGCCCGAACGCGCTGAAGATCTCGGCGGCGTTGCGTTCGAGGCGCGCCCAGTCGGCCGGCGACAGGTCACGCGCGCCCTGGGCGTCGTTGGCCGGAAGCTCGAAGACGTTGCTGCTCATGCGACTTCCTCCTGTCTGCGGGGCACGCGTCGCGGGAGGAGCGCGAGCGTGATCAGGGCTGCCTGGGCCAGGGCGAGCCAGGCGAAGGCAATCGGGTGTCCAAGGGCGATCAGAAGGCCGAACGCGGCGAGCTGCGTCGACATTCCGAGGTTCGCGAGCAGCGAGACCGCGAGTGAGCCCGCGAGCGCCGGCCGGCGCGCGACGAGCGCCTCGGCCAGCCGATCCTGCGGCGCGTAGGCGAAGCCGTAGATCCGGCGAAGCAGCGCGGTCGGCCCGCCTTCCGCTTCCGGCTCGGCCCCGGCCGCGCGCGACAGCCGCTCGGCGTTGAAGTTGAGGCTGAGGACGCTCGTGAGCGCGATGAATCCCGCGAGCGCGAGCGCAGGCTGTCCGGTCGTCCAGCCGAGCGCGGCGAAGAGCGCCGCGTTGACGACCAGGTCCACCTCCGAGTCGAGGTAGCGGCCGAGGGCGCTCGTCCGGCCGGTGAGGCGAGCGAGCTGGCCGTCCGCGTTGTCGAGCAGCGTCTTGAGCTGGAGGACGAGCGCGGCGGCGAGCAGCGAGCCGCGTCCGAGCTCGACGGCGGCAGCGATGCCCGCCACACCCGCGGCGAGCACCACGAGCGGCGGCGGCACACGCAGGCGCGCGAGCAGGAGGACGAGCGGGTGCGCGAGCGGCCGGAAGACCTTCTCGCACACGAGCTCGGTCCCGCGCCGCGGCTTCCGCGACCGGGCAAGGCGGCTAGACGGCAAGAGCGCCCTCGCCGGCGCGGATCAGATCGCGCGCCTCGTCGAGCTTGTCCCAGACGTTCCAGAGCAGCACGCCGCGCGGCTTGCCGTCCTCGACGAACGTGACGACGCCCTTGCGGTACGGCTCCTGCCAGTCCTCGACGGCCTCGAGGCGCGAGTCCACGAGCCCGACCGCCTCGTAGCCGAGGTCGAACAGATCCGAGTAGAAGAACGGGAGGTGGTCGTACGGTGCCTCGGCGCCGGCCATGTTCGCACCGACGGCATGGCCATGGCTGTTCGCGTGATCCTCGTGCTCGATCCGCAGGGCGACGCCGAGCGCCTTGACGGGGAAGCGCGCGACGTCGCCCGCCGCGAAGACGTCGTCGTGCCCCGGCACGCGCCCGTACTCGTCGACGACGATCCCGTCGTTCACCTCGAGGCCCGCCGCCTCGGCGAGCTCGGTGTCCGCGATGACGCCGAGGCCGGCGACGACCGCGTCGGCGTCGAGCTCGAGCCCGGACTGCGTCTCGACGCGAGTGCCCGAGGCCGCGGAGACCATCTCGCCAGCGCGAACGTCGACGCCCTTCTCGCGGTAGTAGTCGGTGACGGAGGCGGACAGCCCGGTGGGGAAGAGGCGATGTCCGATGCCGGGCTCGGGGAAGAGCATCGTGACGCGGCAGCCGTTGCCGACGAGGCTCGCCGCGAGCTCGGAGCCGATGAAGCCGCCGCCGATGACGACCACGTGGGCGCCCTCACCGGCGACCTCGCGCACGCGCCGGTAGTCGTCGAGGGTGCGGAACCAGACGACGCCCTCCGCGCCGGGAACCTCCCGCGGGCGCGCGCCCGTGGCGAGCAGCAGCTTCTCCCAGCCGTAGTCCTCGCCGGCGTCGTTCGTCGCCGTGTGCGCCGCGAGGTCGAGCGAGACGATGCGGCGGCCGGTGACGAGCTCGACATCCTGGGCCGGCTCGCGCCACAGCTTCTCCTCCGGCGCTCCCTGCCACAGGCCCTTCGTGAGTAGCGGCCGCTTGTAGGGCGGGTGAGGGTCGGCGCCGATCATCGTGATCGCGCCCTCGGAGTCGTGCTCGCGGATGCCCTTCGCCGCCATGTCGCCGGTCATGCCGGCGCCGATGATCAGGTACTTGGTCGTGTGCATTTCGCCTTCTTTCAGGAGACGGAATCGAGCTCCAGCAGCGCGCGCAGGCTTTCGTGCTCCTCGGCGCACGCGGGACAACCGACGAGGTGGGCGCGCAGGCCGGGGACGAGCGGGTCGGCGGGGGCGCCGGCGAGCTCGAGCTCGACGTAGCGGTCGAGCTGCGCGAAGCACTCGTCGCAGCTGACCTCGGGCTCGTCGCTGCCGAGCAGGCGCTGCAGGGTTGGATCGAGATCGCGTCCGGTCATTCGTTCGCCTCCGGGAATCCCGCCGCCGCGACATGCTCGCGCAGTCGCCGGCGTGCGTCGTGGAGCACCTTGTAGAGCGCGTTGCGGTTCGAGTCGAGGCGCTCGGCGAGCACGTCGATGGGCACGCCCTCGAGCACCGCTGCGACGAGAACCTGCCGCTGCCGCGGAGTGAGCGCGGTGCGGATCCCGTCGCGCACGGCCTCGAGCAGCGCCGCATTCTCGGCGTCGTCTTCGGGCCCCGGCCCGGCGTGGGCAAGGGTCTCCCAGTGCTCCGGCTCGAGTGTCACCTCGCGATCTCGCCAGGCGCGGCGGCGCACCTTCACGGACGCTTCGAGCAGCGCGAACTTGTACGCCCACGTGCGGAAGCTGCTCTCGCCGCGAAAGTCGTCGAGCCGGCGGAGAACCGAGACGGCGGCGTCGTCGGCCGCGTCCTGGGCGAGCTCGTCCAGCTCGACCGCAGAGAGCTGGGGGAGAGAGCCTGCGCGGCGGAAGACCTCGAAGCGGGCGGCGCGGAGAAGCAGCCCCTGGAGCCGGGCGACGGCCTCCTCGCGGCGCGCGCCTTCGGCGTGCAGGTCGAGATGCCACTCCTCGAGTCCCGGGGCTGCCGCGAGCGCGCTCACATCAGGATTAGTGTCCGGCGCGGGCACGGTCTTACCTTCTACCGACGCGAATGCCGTTACGCGGCGGCGAGTGCGGACGTTCGTTCCGCCAGCTCGCGATCCTTGTCGGTGATCCCGCCGGCCGAATGCGTCGTCCACCGCACGGTGACCTTGCGGAACCGGATGTCGATGTCTGGATGGTGATCCTCGCTCTCCGCGAGCTCCGCGAGCCGGTCGACGAAGTCGATCGCCGCGGGAAAGGTCGGAAGCTCGAACTCCCGCACCAGCGCGTTCTCGTGTTCCCCCCAGTCGGTCACGCGTGAAGTATTACGGGCGCGGGACGCGCAAAGTCGCCTCGGACGTACAAGACTGCGGAGGAGTGCGTGAACCGAGTGATCGAGACCTCGTACGGGGGGCGCGTCGCGGCGACCGAGAAGCCGCGGCCGTCCTCTTCCGGCGCTACTGGCGCGACGCATGGCGTGCCGCGTACGCGGTCACGGGGCGCCGCGCGCTGGCGGACGACGTCGCGGCCGACGGCTTCGAGCGCGCCTTCGCCGCGCTCGCTCGCTTCGACGACCGCCGCCCCTTCGGGCCGTGGCTGCACCGGATCGTGGCCAACCGGGCGCTCGACGTCCTGCGCGCGGAGCGCCGCCTCTCCGACGAGGAGCTGCCCGAGACGCCCGATCTCGCGCCCGCGCACGCGACGGGGGACCGCAGCCTGCTCGGCGTCGTGGCCGGGCTGTCCCTCGAGCGCCGGGTGGTCGTGGTCCTGCGCTACGGAGTCGGCATGACGCCGAAGCAGATCGCGGAGGCGCTCGATCTCCCGGTCGGAACCGTCAACTCACGGCTGGCGCGCGCGCTCGAGCAGCTGCGCGAGTCGCTGGAGGTCGAGCATGTCGAGTGACCTCGAGCGGCGTCTCGAGGCGATGCTCGCCGAGGCCCCGGAGCCGGATCCGGGAGCGGGGGAGGAGTCGCTTCACCGGGCGCTGCGCGCGCTCCAGCCGGTCGCCGTGCCCCGGCGCGGATTGCGCGCCGCCGTCCTCGCCTTCGCGACGGTGGTCGTCCTGCTCGTGATCGCCGCCGGCTCGCTCGCCGGCGCCGGCGCGCTGCACGTGAGCTTCGGCACCAAGCCGAAGAAGCCGCCCGGGCCCACGCAGCTCACGCTGCCGAGGGGTGCGAACGGCGTCGCAGTCGTGCTCGACGGGCGGCTTGCGGTCGTCACGAATGGCGGTTTCCGCATGCAAGGACTGACGGTCAGCGCGTCGGCCCTGTCGCCGCACGCGCTGTTCGTGGCCGCCGGCATCCGCAACTCCCTGGTCGCGATTGCGCCGGGCGATCGGCGACCCTGGACGCACCGCGCAGGCGGGAAGGTCGTCGCGATCTCCTGGGCGCCGGACGGCTACCAGATCGCGTACGTCGTCCACGCCGGGCGGCGATTCGTCCTGCGCGCGATCTACGGGAACGGGACCCACGACATGGTCATCGACCGCTCGGTGCGACCGGTGCGGCCCTCGTGGCGGGCGGATTCTCGCGCGTTCGCGTACGTCGGCGCCGGCGGGAAGGCGATCGTGTACGACCTCGGGCACCTGAAGCACACCGTCGTCGGCACCACGGCTCCGGTGACCCGCCTCGCGTTCGCGCCCGCGGGTCGGAGGTTGGCTGTCGCCACACCCGACGCAGTCGTCGTGGGAGGGAAGGCCCTCGCAGCCGGCCAGATCGAAGCGCTCGGGTGGCTCGGCGGCCACCCGGCCGCCGCGTTCCCGGGCCGAATCCACGCGACTATCAGAAGCTTCGGAGCCCAGGGTCGGCGCCTCGACGATTTCGCGGTGCCCGGGAAGGTTGTCGGCTTCAGCGGAGGTCTGGTCGTCGTGCGGACGCCGACCCGGATTCTCGCGGGCTGGCGAGGGGGAGCAAAGACCGCCACTACGCTCCTCACGGTGCAACAGGCGTCGTCGGTCGAGGACGTCGCAATCGGCTAGGTGAGCTACGGTTTGCCTCGCCGCGGGGCGTGGCGCAGCCTGGTTAGCGCGTTGGTCTGGGGGACCAAAGGTCCCGGGTTCAAATCCCGGCGCCCCGATTCGCTCGACTCGCAGGCCAATCCCGGCCTCTGGCTCAGCCACTCGCGTCGGCTTCCTGGGAACGCGTCCGCGAACAGACGCACGAACTCGTCGAGCCGAGAGCGTGTTCGGCTATCTACTGCGCCGTGCTGGCGCCTACGTCTACTGGACAACTGACGGCCCGTTCTGTAGAGATCCGGGACTAGGACGCCTCCGTGGGGGCATGTAGAACAAGGCGTGATGCGGCTAGAACTGAGCGACGGCGAGATGTTCGAGCTCTCGGATCATGAGGCATGGACGCTCTACGAGACGCTCTTGGAACACGCGCGTCAACGCGGGGCGGTCTCTGCTGCACGCAAGTTGCGGCCAGCTCTCGCCTGGTCAAGTGAATTCGGCACGACGGTCGCCCTCAACCAGTTCGAGTCGGCAGCCGTGCAGTCAGCCCGCGACGATGACCGGTCTGAACGCCCTTCGCGCCTCGAATGACACTCAGCGCATCTCAGCAACGGGCTCGATGTCGCCGCAATGTCTGATGATCGCGGCCCCTCGCTGATGCGGACGAACCCGGCGCAGCGGTGCCGCCCCCAGACATGTCGAGGGGGCCGGCCGCGGGTTACGCCGGATGTCGAGCGAGACGCTCTGACAGTGAAGGGGGACCTGTCCGAGAGGGTCTCGCTTTCGATGAACGTAACCCGGGCCGCGTTCCTCTTTTACCGCGCAGTCCGTCTCGCGCCCAGCCGCTGGGCGTTTGGGCTTCACAGCGCCTCTTCCAACCGCGACTGCCGCTTCTCGCAGAAGACGAGAAGGCGAAGTGGCTCGCCCCCTTCGGATCGAGACCGCTTCGCCATCGTGGATATCGACACAGCGGCAACGACGCTTGAGCGCCTCCTCTTCGGTGACAAAGACGGTTTGGGTCTTCTCGACGTGCCGCTCGACGAGGACGACGATCGCCGCTCGCAGCGCTGATTGGTCTGGGGACCAATCCGGTCGCCCCGAGCCGGTCTCGGCCGGCTAGTAGTCGACGCGCTCCACGACGAGGATGTTGTACGGCGAGCGAGGCACCTCAGGCACCTGTTCCCGCAGGCTGACGCGCCACGGGCCGGACCCGTCGGAGAGATAGAGCTCCTGGCCTTCCACGGGCTCCTTGTCGGGCACGTCGTAGACGTACTCCCTCATGACCACGGGACCGTCGAGCGATCCTTCGCGGACGGTCCACTCGTAGGGCGCCACGCGGGGATTCTCGCAGGTGACCCGGCGAGCCCGGTCAGTCGGCGAGGACGTCGGAGGAGCAGGAGGCGACGAGCGCGCTTCGCCAGTCCTCGATGCCTGCGAGCTGGGGATGGCCGACGTCGACGGCGACGTCGGGCCACGCGTCGAGCCCCAGCGCTCTCGCGCCGCCGGCCGACCCGATCTCGAGCAGGTCGTCCACCGCGAACACGTCGCGACGCCCGGACTGGCGGCGTGCGATCCCGTCCAGCTCGCGCAGCTCCTCGAGCGGGTCGATCCGCACGTTCGAGTCGGAGCCGATGCAGAGCTCGATCCCGCGGTGGAGGAGGCGCTCGACCGGCAGGAAGCCGTCCCCGAGGTTCGCCTCCGTCGTCGGGCAGGCACAGACGCGCGCGCCGGCCGCGGCGAGCAGGTCGAGCTCGTGCCCGTCGGCGTGGGTTGCATGGACGATCGTCGTGCGCGGGCCCAGGCAGCCGCAGGCATCGAGCAGCTCGATCGGACGCAGGCCGTGCTCGGCCAGGCACTCCTCGACCTCGCGCGGCTGCTCGTCCGCGTGGACATGGAGCGGCAGCTCGTGCGCCGCGGCGTAACGGCCGAGCTCCTCGAGCCAGTCGCGCGGGCAGGCGCGGACGGAGTGGGGAGCCACGCCGACGCGAATCCCGCCGGCTCCAAGCTCCTCGAGGTCGTGCAGGTACGCGGCCACCGACTCCTGACGGAAGCGCTCGATGCCGCCGCGCGCGTAGGCGACGTGGAGGAGAACGAGCTCGATCCCCGCCTCCATCGCGGCCTCCGCCGCCGCGCGGCCCTCCTCGAGCCCGAGGTAGTGGAACTCACCGACCGCCGTGTAGCCGGCGCCGCCCAGCTCGCGGTACACGGCCGCATAGCTCGCCCGGACACTCTCCGGCGTCTGGCTCCGGGCGAGCTCGAGCATCGTCTCGCGCCATGCCCAGAACTCGGCGCCCTCGACCCGCCCGCGCAGCGCTCGCTGGAACGCGTGGCAGTGCGCGTTGACGAACCCCGGGATCCGCGGCAGCTCGGCCACGCGCGAGAGCATACGGAGCTCGAGGCTGCAAGCGGCCGCGGCGAAAGCGGCGGCCGCGCGACGGGCAAATCGGAGGCCCGTATCCTTTGCCTCATGGAGGCACGCGCCGTCCCGCTCCCGCTCGCGCAGCTCCCGAACGCGCTCACGGTCGCGCGGCTCGCGCTGATCCCCGTGTTCGTCGTGCTCATGGTGCGCGCGGGCCACAGGCCGAGCTGGCCCGCCGGAGTGGCCTTCGGCATCGCCGGCATCACCGATCAGGTGGACGGCTTCCTCGCGCGGCGCTGGCACGTCGAGTCGCGCTTCGGGAAGCTCGCCGACCCGCTCGCCGACCGGCTGATGATCGACGCGGCCGTGATCCTCCTCTTCGCCTACGACCGGCTCCCCTGGGCCGGCCTCGTCGTCATCGTCGGGCGCGACCTCGTCCTGCTCGCCGGCTCGGGCCTGCTCGCGCCGCGCGGCATCGAGGTCGACGTCAACCTCGTCGGCAAGGCCGCGACGTGGGTGCTGTACGCCGCGATCTTCCTCCGCATCGTCACGCACCGCTCGACGAGCTGGCCGCTCGGCCTCTTCTGGGCCGGTCTCGCGCTCGCGCTCCTCGCCGGCGTGTTCTACGTCGTCGCCGCCTGGAGAGAACTGCGCCGATGAGAGCCGTCGTCATGGCCGGAGGAGAGGGCACACGGCTCAGGCCGCTCACCTCGAACCAGCCGAAGCCGATGGTCCCGATCGTCGGCAAGCCGTGCATGGAGCACATCGTCGAGCTCCTGCGACGGCACGGCTTCGAGGACGTGATCGTCACCGTCGCCTTCCTGCCGCAGGCGATCCGAAGCTACTTCGGTAGCGGCGAGGCGCTCGGCGTCGACATCGGCTACTCGGTGGAGGAGTCCCCGCTCGGCACCGCCGGCTCCGTGAAGCGGGCCGCGGGGAGGCTCGACGACACGTTCCTCGTCATCTCCGGTGACGCGCTCTGCGACGTCGACCTCACGCGGCTCGTCGAGGCGCATCGCGAGAAGCAGGCGTCGGTGACAATCGGCCTCAAGTCGGTCGAGAACCCGCTCGAGTTCGGCATCGTCGTCACCGACGAGGACGGGCGGGTCGAGCGCTTCCTCGAGAAGCCCTCCTGGGGCCAGGTCTTCTCCGACACGATCAACACCGGCATCTACGTGCTCGAGCCCGAGGTGCTGAAGCACATCCCGCAGGACCGGCCGTACGACTTCTCGAAGGAGCTGTTCCCGCTGCTGCTCGAGATGGGAAGGCCCATCTACGGGCATGTCTTCGACGGCTACTGGCAGGACGTCGGCGACCTCGACCAGTACCGGCAGGCGAACTTCGACGCGCTCGACGAACGGGTCCGGCTCGAGATCCCGGGAATCCGCATCCGCGGCAACATCTGGCTGGGGGACGGAGTGGACCTCGACGACCTCGACGCGATCGCCGGGCCCGCGTACCTCGGCAACTACTGCCGCATCGCGCGCGGCGCCCACGTCGGCCCGTACTCGGTGCTCTCGACCAGCGTCACGGTCCGCGAGCGTGGCCGCGTCGCGCGCTCGATCGTCGACACCTCCACCTACATCGGCCGCAGCGCGGAGGTCGTGGGCGCCATCGTCGGCCGCAGTTGCGACCTGCGCGCGCACGTGCGGGTGCACGAAGGCGTCGCGATCGGCGACGAGGTCACGGTCGGCGCCGAGAGCGTGATCCTGCCGGGCGTCCGGATCTATCCCTTCAAAGAGGTCGAGACGGGCTCGCAGCTGCACGAGAGCCTGATCTGGGAATCGCGGGGGACGACGCGAGTCTTCGGGAAGTCCGGAGTCGCGGGGATGGTGAACGTCGATCTGACGCCGGACGTGGCCGTGCGGCTCGCTGCAGCGCTCGGCACCGCGCTGAAGCGCGGCGCCCGCATCGTGGCCAGCCGCGAGAGCGCGGGCGCCTGCCGGATGATCAAGCGGGCGATGATCTCCGGCATCACGTCCACCGGCGTCGACGTCGCCGACCTCCGCGTCAGCCCGGCGGCCGTCGCTCGTCACCTCGTGAAGTCGGAGGCGTACAACGCCGGCTTCCACGTGGGCGTCAGCCCGAACGACCCGGAGGTGATCCGGATCCAGTTCTTCGAGCCGCTCGGAGTAGAGATGAGCGCGGCGATGCAGAAGGAGGTCGAGAAGCACTTCACGCGCGGCGAGTTCCGACGCGTGGCCGCCGGGGAGGTGGGCGGCATCTCGTATCCCGCGCGGGTGCGCGAGACGTATGCGGCCGAGCTCCTCTCGACCATCGACGCCGAGGCGGTGCGCTCCCGGCGGTTCCGGATCGTTGTCGACTACGGCTTCTCGGGCGCCTCGTACGTGCTGCCGCTCGTGCTCGGACCGCTCGGAGTCGAGGTGGTCGCCGCGCACGCCTTCACCGGCGAGGGCCCGGACCACGCGGACGCGGCGCCGGGCCTCGCGGCCTCGATCGGCCAGACCAAGCGGCTCGTGCCCGTGGTCGGCGCGGATCTCGGCGCGGTCTTCGACCGGTCGGCGGAGCGGCTCCATCTCGTCGACGAGCAGGCGCGCGAGGTGCCGGTCGAGCAGGCGCTCCTGCTGTTCCTGCGCCTTCTGGGGTCGAACGGGCGACACGGGAAGCTCGCTTTCCCGGTCACCGTGACGAGTCAGGTCGAGCGGCTCGTCGCGGATTCGCAGCTCGAAGTCGTGCGGACGCCGACGTCGCTGCCCGAGCTGACGCGCGCGGCGGCGGAGAGCGGCGTCGTCTTCGCGGGCGCCGTCGGCGGCGGCTACGTCTTCCCGGAGTTCCTGCCGGGCTACGACGCGGTCGCCAGCCTGGCGAAGCTCCTGGAGCTGCTCGCCCCGGTCGACCGGCCGCTGTCCGAGCTCGTCGCCGAGCTCCCACAGCCGACCCTCGTCCATCACCAGGTGCCGTGCCCGTGGGCGCTGAAGGGGCTCGTGATGCGCGTACTGAACGAGCGTCTCGCCGGGCGGGACGTCGACCTCACCGACGGGATCAAGCTGTTCGACGAGCGCGGCTGGGCGCAGGTCCTGCCGGACCCCGACGAGCCGCTGCTGCACCTCTACGCCGAAGGAGAGACGCGCGAGCAGTCCGACGAGCTGGCGCGGGAGCTGCGTGCGCTCGTCGACGAGATCGAGCAGGGAGAGGCCGCTGCGGCACGCACCTAGCCGCGCCTTTGCCCCGGCCGAACGCAAAGGCTAAAGTTCAGCTTCACCCTCGACGAGGGTGCCTGCAATCCGTAGAAAGGGCCTGATGGAACCGCTGCCGGATCTCGCGACGCTTTCCGACGAGGACCTCAAGAAGCTCATCGACGACCTGACGCGCGAGGAACAGGAGGTCTCGTACCGCCGGCGGCTCCTGCACGGAAAGATCGACATCCTGCGCGCCGAGCTCGTCGCGCGGCTCCAGGCGACGCAGGGGAGGAGCGTCCTCGAGTCGGTCGACGTCGACTCGCTCACCGACATCCTCACCGGCAAGGCCGCCCCCCCTGCCTGATGGCGCACGTCTACTGCCCCGAATGCGGGTACAACAACCCGGAATCCGCGCACTTCTGCGCAAAGTGCGGCGCGGCGCTCGTCGTTCCCGAGGAAGGGGAGTCGACGGAGGCCTTCGCAGCTCCCGAGGTGCCCGAGAGCCTCGACCCGATCGAGGATCTCGGCGTCCAGGGCGCGGCCCTCATCGTCCGCTCCGGTGGCGGCCGGTCCGGCGAGACGTTCGCTCTCGAGGACGGCCCGACGACGATCGGCCGCTCGCCCGAGTGCGCGATCTTCCTCGACGACGTCACCGTCTCCCGTAAGCACGCCGTCTTCGCGAAGGACGGCGACCGCTGGCTGCTCGAGGACCAGGGCAGCCTGAACGGGACGTTCGTCAACCGCGAGCGAGTCGAGACCGCGGAGCTGAGGGACGGCGACGAGCTCCAGATCGGCAAGTACCGGCTCACGTTCCTGCAGCGCTGATGGCCGCGACCGAGGCACCTGCCCGCCGCCGGCTCCTGACGATCGGCACGGTGTGCAACCGGCTCCAGGACGAGTTCCCGGACGTGTCGATCTCGAAGATCCGCTACCTCGAGGACCAGGGCCTCCTCAATCCGCGGCGGACGCAGGGCGGCTACCGGCTCTTCTCGGAGGACGACGTGGAGCGCCTGGAGACGATCCTCCGGCTGCAGCGCGACGAGTTCCTGCCGCTGCGCGTGATCCGGGAGGAGCTCGAGGCGGGCGCCGGAAAGCAGCGGCGGCGGCGCCGCAGCGTGGTCGATGCGGGGGAGGAGGAGCTCGACCTCGACGAGCTCTGCGACCGCGCCGGCATCACGGTCGACCGGGCGCGCGAGCTCGAGGAGTTCGGGCTGCTCGAGTCGCGCGTCGAGGACGGACAGCGGCTCTACGCGGAGAGCGAGGCGGACATCGCCGCGGCGTGCGAGGCGCTCGCGCGCTTCGGGATCGGGGCACGGAACCTGCGCGCCTTCCGCACCGCGGCCGACCGCGAGGGGAGCCTGCTCGAGGCGGTGATCGGTCCGGCCCTGCGCTCGCGGAGCCCCGAGCGGCGACAGGCCGCACTCGGCGACCTGCAGCGGCTCGCCCAGAGCGCGCAGGAGCTCGCCGACCTTCTCCTGCGCCGCAACGTCCGGCGCCTCGTCGAGTAGCCTCGCGCCGTGGCGGGGATCGATTTCAGGACGTGCGTCCGCGAGGTCCCGGACTTTCCGGAGCCCGGGGTCGGCTTCAAGGACATCTCGCCCCTGCTGCTCGACCGCGAGGCGCTGAAGCAGGCGGTCGGGCAGCTCGCCGACTGGACGCGAGAGCGAAAGGCTGATCTCGTGCTCGGAGCCGAGGCGCGTGGCTTCTGGCTCGGCGCGGCGATCGCGGTCGAGGCCGGCTGCGGCTTCGTCGCGGCGCGGCGCCCCGGCAAGCTCCCGCCCGAGACCATCTCCGCCACCTATGCGCTCGAGTACGGGCAGAACACGCTCGAGATCGCGGCCGACGCGATCGCGGGCGGCGCGCGCGTCGTCATCCACGACGACGTCCTCGCGACGGGCGGCACCGTGGAGGCGATCGCCGGCCTCGTCGAGCAGCTCGGCGGGACCGTCGCAGGGATCAACTTCGTGATCGAGCTCTCCTTCCTGCGCGGGCGCGAGCGCCTGACGAAGTACGACCTCTTCTCGCTGCTCACGTACTGAGAATCCGCCGTTCGTCGTCCGGGGTTGTCTCTACAACGTCCCCATGTACGACCCCCTGACGAGCCGCTACGCGTTCGCCTGCCCGATACGAGGCGAGACGCACGTCCTGCTCTCGGCGTTCCGGAGCATCGAGCAGCTCCCGGGCGCCGCGCATCCGTCCGTCTTCCGCGTCCGCTTCGACTGCGCCTGCGGCGAGGAGCACGACGGGCTCCTGACGCACGAGGAACTCGACTGGGCGCCGCTCGGCCTCGGCGCGGGCGAGTTTCTCAACCTCATGACCGCGCGCCTCGATCCGGTCGGTGCCGAGCTGGGTGAGCTCGCGGCGGTGCACATCAAGAGGGGAGAGTGGCCCTGGAGCTTCTTCTGCTTCCCGGAGGAGCGGGCGCGGCCCGTGTTTCCCTCGTCGTTCACGCTTCTCACCGCGGCGGACGGTACGGTGGGGCTCGCCGTGCGCTGCCCGAGCTGCCGGCGGCTGTCGCTCAACCTCGTCTCGCAGCCGCACGTCGACGTTCCGTTCCACAACGACCGCGAGATAGGGGTGGTGGAACATATGTTCGCCGAGGACACGCTCGCGACCCTCGAGGATTTCCGCGCGGAGCTGTGGTCGGCCTCGTTCGACGCGCGGAGGCTCGCACTCGAGTAGCGGGACGGCTCCGCCGCAACCCGAGGCGCACCTCGACCGTTCCACTCGCATCGGGCAACGGAAGAGGTGGTGAAGAGAGAATGCGCAGCTATGGCACGTACGACGCGTCCCGCGGTCTGACGCTCGCACTCGCTGCGGCGCTGGCGGGCTTCGCGCTCTGGGGCGCGGCACAGGTTGGCATGCAGACGACCGGACGGTTCTGGATCGCACTCGCGATCGTGGCCGGCGCCGGGCTTCTGCTTGCACTCGCGAACCACGTCGGTACGTGGACGAAGGGGCTCAGGATGCGCATGTCGCCGAGCACGTTCGGCCTCGCGTTCCTGCCCGTGCTCGTCTGCGTCGGCTGGATCCTGATCGCGAACCAGCCGGGCAACGGCTGGCAGGAGGGGCGAATCGACTCCTGGAGCAACTCGATCGGAATCCTCGGTCTCGTGCACTCGGTCGGCCTCTGGCACGGAGTGCTCGCGTTCGGGTTCGGTCTGATGCTCGGCCTCTCGTTCGACGGCGTACCTGCGCCGGTCGAGGAGGCCGCTCCGGCGTACGCCGGTCCGGCGGGCGTGCCGGCGGCCGGCCCTCCTGCGGCAGGCAGGCCGGCAGACGAGCCCGTCACGGCGGAACGCCGCTGGGAAGGTCGGCGCGCGCCTGCGACGACTCCGCCCGCGACTCCGACGGGAGAGACGGCTCCGACCGAGGAGACCCCTCCCGCCGAGGACACCACGCGCACGCGAACCCGCATGCCGACCCGCTGACAGGCGAGGGAAGCACGCCGCGGCCGTCGTCCTCTCCCTCCCGAACGAGGGATGGCGGCCGCGGATCCCTGCCGGGAGGGATCACGCTAAAGGGGTAGGTCCTCGATATACAGGACCAGGATGAACACCGTGCGGCAGCCACTGACTCACCGGGGCGCGCGCCTGCTCGTGGCGCACCTCGAGAGCCTCGATCCCGAGGCCGCCCAGGCACGGGAACGACTCGAGGTGGAGCTGGGGAGCGAGCTCACGCGCAAGCTCGTCTTCGCGCTGACGCCCCGTCGCCCCACCCGCTGCGCGGCGTAGGGGAGGGCTACCCGGGCCCGCGACGGCCGGGCCGACGGCGGGTCGGCGTGTCCTCGCCGCGGAGGCGCACGAGCAGCCAGATCCCCGCGAACGACACGAGGGCGAGCACGATCGCCGTGGCGGCGCTCGACCCGACGGCGATGAGGCCGAAGTAGATGTAGATGGCGAGCGCGACCGCCCAGATCAGGGCGATGACACCGTGGTCGATGCTCGGCGGACGGGGCGGACGGGGCGGAAACGGCATCGCAGCGATCGTAGTCGAGCGAGCGCGTCCGAGCCGAAAGGACCAAAAAAAAATTCGCCGAGTCGGTCGCGGTTTCGTCCACAGCTCCGACTGGCTTTCCGCTTCGGCCCTTGCGAGCCGCCCCGTACAACCTTCCGGTGCTGCTTCGTCCTACTCCCGCGCCGTGCTCGGCGCAAGAGGGAATGTATGGCCTCTCGGGACAGCCCGCAAGGGTGCCGCGAACGGAAAATGCCGCAATTTGCGAACGTTGAATAATCAACATTTCCACAGCCGTCTGTGCATCCTGTGGATAAGTGGGCGGGAGGCGAACCGACCGGACGCCGAGCCGCGCCGCGGCGGAGCTCCGTGGGTGGCGAGACGCTGACTTCGATCGCGCAGTCGCCGGTCCTGACGACCCGGACGCGACTCACCGCCGCCGCCGGCACATCGAGCCGGGGGAGCCACGAGGTTGCGAGGCGTCGGTGGCTCTCGGCCTACTTGACATAACATTGCTTATCGTGCATTGGACTTGACCCGCGGGGGGTCAGCGTGTTTCGGTAGGTTCGTCAGGCGGGAACGATCTGCCCGGGAGCACCGATTGAGGGGGATCCTGTAACAACCGTCGAGATCGAGTCGATCCTCGCGAGCGAGGAGCTGGGAACGCTGCTCGATGCGTCGGAGTCGAGCGGGCAGCTCCGGCAGGTCGAGCTGGTCGAGGTGCTCGAGCCGCTCGAGCTCGATCCGCTCGAGACCGAGGCCGTCTACCAGGAGCTCGACCGGCGCGGGATCGAGCTGCTCGCCGAGCCGGAGCGCGAAGCCGAGCCCGAGCCGCCGCCCGAGAAGGCGCCTCCGACGCCGCAGCCGCTCGAGTCGACGACCGATGCGCTGCAGCTCTTCCTGCGCGAGGCCGGCCGCCACCAGCTTCTCACGGCCGCCCAGGAGGTCGAGCTGGCAAAGAGGATCGAACGCGGCGACGGAGCCGCGAAGCAGCGGATGATCCAGTCGAACCTCCGGCTCGTCGTCTCGATCGCGAAGAACTACCGCAACCAGGGGCTCCCCTTCCTCGACCTGATCCAGGAGGGCACGCTCGGCCTCATCCGCGCCGTCGAGAAGTTCGACTGGCGCCGTGGCTACAAGTTCTCGACCTACGCGACCTGGTGGATCCGCCAGGCGGTCGCGCGGGCGCTCGCCGACAAGGCGCGGACGATCCGGATGCCTGTTCACATCGTCGAGCGGATGCAGAAGATGAATCGGGCCGAGCGGACGCTCTGGATGGAGCTCGGCCGCGAGCCGACGCTCGACGAGATCGCAGACGAGGCCTCGCTGCCGGTCGAGCAGGCGCGCGAGGTGCGGGCCGCCGCTCGCGCCTCGGCGAGCCTCGACCAGCCGGTCGGCGACCAGGAGGACGCCGTCTTCGGAGACTTCGTCGCCGGCGACGAGCCGCTGCCGGAGGAGCGTGTCGAAGGCGCGCTGCGCAGCCAGGCGCTCGCCGTCGCGCTGCAGGCGCTGGGAGAACGCGAGCGACAGGTGCTGATCCTCCGCTACGGGCTCGTCGACGAGGAGCCCAAGACGCTCGAGGAGATCGGCAAGCGCCTCGGGCTCACCCGGGAGCGCGTGCGCCAGATCGAGCTCGACTCCCTCCGCCGTCTCGCGAACCTCCGCGAGATGCAGATGGTCGCCGCTCCGTAGGGCCGCTACTCCGCGCGGAGGTAGTGCTCGAGGCCGGGAGCGGCCAGCCGGAGCTCGCGCAGCGCCCTCGTCTCGAGCTGGCGGACGCGCTCTCGCGTGATGCCGAGCTCCGTTCCCACTTCCTCCAGCGTGTGCGGCGGCCCGCCGTCCAGCCCGAAGCGAAGCGAGAGCACGCGGCGCATCCGCGGGTTGAGCTGTGCGAGCGCGCCCGCAAGCTCCTGCCCTCTCGCCTGCTCGGCGGTCTGCTCGTGCGGCGCGAGCGCGTTGACGTCCTCGATCAGGTCGCCGTAGAGGCTCTCGCCGTCGCCCACTGGCGTCTCGAGGCTGACGGGCGTCTCCACGAGCTCCAGCAGCTCCCTGACCCGCTCCTCGGACTGCTGCGTCTCCCGCGCGAGCTCGGCGAGTGTCGGCTCCCGGTTGAACTTCTGCGCGAGCTGGCGGCGGGCACGGAGCAGCCGCCGCACCTGGTCGGCGACGTGGACGGGCAGCCTGATCGTCCGCCCCTGGTCGGCGAGGGCGCGCGTGATCGCCTGGCGGATCCACCAGGTCGCGTACGTCGAGAGCTTGTAGCCGAGCCGGTAGTCGAACTTCTCCACGGCGCGGATGAGACCGAGGTTGCCCTCCTGGATCAGGTCGAGCAGCGGGACGCTGGCCTTCGTGTAGTTGCGGGTGATGGCCATCACGAGGCGCAGATTCGACTCGATCAGCCGCCGTTTGGCCTCCTCGTCGCCTTCGTCCTTGCGGCGTGCCAGCTCCCGCTCTTCCTCGCGCGTGAGCAGCGCGCCACCACCGATCTGGCGCACGTAGAGCTTCAGCGGGTCTTCCGCCGGCGCGTGCTCGGCGGCCGAGCCGTCGGCCGCAAACGAACTTTCCATCGAGGCCCTTATCGGCTCCGTCCGGAACCGGCTTTAGAAAGCCCTAACCGACTTGGCCTACGGTGGAAGGGTTCGAATACCGATATGGAGAAAGTTCTTCTCTAGGACGCGAATGTGCGGCATCGCCGGATATAGCCTTTCCCAGCGGAGCAACGTCGACCGGACGCTCGCTGCGCAGGCGCTGCTCGCAGGAATCGCCGATCGCGGCGCCGACGCAGTCGGGTACGCGCATCGCGCCTGGCAGGACCCGTACCCGGTGGTCACGAAGCAGCGGACGCCTGCGAGCCGCCTCCTCGACCGGATCACGGTGCCCGCGGAAGCGACCGAGCTGCTCGTCCACGTCCGGGACTACACGAAGGGCCATCCGTCGATCCCGGCCAACAACCACCCGGTCCGCCACGGGCCGGTCGTCGGCATCCACAACGGGATCATCCTCAACGACGACGAACTGCTCGCGCCCCACTCCTGCGCACGCGCCGAGCCCCGGATGACCGTCGACTCCGAGGCGATCTTCGCGCTCGCCGCTCACTCGCAGAACGCACCGCACGCGCTCGAGGCGATCGCCGGCTCGATGGCGACGGCATGGCTCGACCGGCGCGAGCCCGGCACGGTGTTCGCCGCCCGCGGCGTCGGCCGCCCGCTGTGGCTCGGCCGGGGCCGGGATGCGGTCTTCTTCGCGTCGACCCGCGCCGCGCTCGAGATCGCGTCCGAATACGCACACGTCAGGCTCCGCCTGAGCGAGGTTCGCGACGGGACGTTCCTCGCGCTCCGGGCAGGCCGTGTCGCCCGCACCGCCCGCTTCCGTCCCGATCGCAGCTACGTCGAGGATCGCGCGCTGCCCGCCGTCCGGGCGCCCGGGCAGACCCTGTACTGCCTCGAGCGGCTCGCCAAGATCGCGGCCGCGGCCGCGTAGATCACTGCCGCAGCGTGCCGTCGCTCGCCACGTCGCGGCCCTGCTCCGTGAGCCGCTGGCGCACCAGGAACTGGAACGTCGACCAGGCCCCTCGGCGCGCGTCGAACATCCGGTAGACCTGCCACTCCGTGAGAAGCGACTCGTCCTGCCGCCGCGCCTCGGCCCAGTCCGCGAACTTCGGCAGCCGCCCCAGCCGCTCGGCGAGCCCGACGCCCTGGTCGACCGCACGCTCGAGCCGCTCCTCCCCCACCGGGACGTCGAACCCCGCCTCGCGCAGCGCGTTCGTGAGCGAGCCGAATGTGTGCCAGTAGAGCGACTTCGACGGCATCCGGCCCTTGTGCTCGTCGATGTCGCGGGCCGTGGGCGGCCGGCCGAGCTCGTCGCCCAGGGTGCGCAGGAGTCCGAGCAGCTCCTCCCGCGTGGCGAAGCGGCGCGGGACGAGCCCGGCCGCGCGCTTCGCGGCGTTCCACGAGCCGAAGTGCTCGATCACCGTCTGGGGGTGCACGGCCGTCTCCGAGTCCGCGGCGAACTCCCGCATCGTCGGCGACCGCCCGAGCCGTTGGGCGCAGGCCACGATCTCCGCCACGATCTGCTCGTCGGTGTAGCGCTTGCGGATTCCGGCCTGGAAGTCTGCAAGCTCCTGCGGGTCGATCGAGGCGAGCGCCCGGTAGCGGGGCTTGTCCGCCATGTCAATAAGTGTAGAGCAGGTTGAGGAATCCGCAAGTAGTCCCGTGCAGACCCGGCTCCAGGGCGGCACCGGCGAGCCGTGACGTACGCTCGCGCGGTGCGCCTCCGTCCCCCACTCTCGCTCGAGATCGCCGCGGCGCGCGGCGTGGCCGCGCTCTCGAGGCGGCTCGGAGTCGGCGGTGGGACGACGATCCCCGGGAAGCTCCTCGCCGAGCTCGATAGCGGCGCCATCGACCGCCTGGCGGCGAGGCTCGCGACCGGGACGGCGGTCGTCTCGGCCACGAACGGCAAGACGACGACCACCGCGATGGCGGCAGAGATCCTGCGGCTGCGGCACCGCCTCGCCCACAACGCGGCGGGCGCGAACCTTGTCTCGGGCGTCGCTTCGGCCCTCCTCAGGGCCGCGAACGCCGACCTCGGGCTGTTCGAGGTGGACGAGGGGGCGCTGCCGGAGCTCATGCGGCGCCTGCAGCCGAGGGCGGTCTGCCTCGGCAACCTCTTCCGCGACCAGCTCGACCGCTACGGCGAGCTCGAGCTCGTGGCAGAGCGCTGGCGGGAGGCGGTCGCCGCCCTGCCCGAGAACGTCCGGCTCGTCTACAACGCCGACGACCCGCAGCTCGCCGCGGTGAGCGAGAGCCAGCCCGGAGGCGTCGCCTTCGGTCTCGACGATCCGCGCGTCGCCCGCCCCTCGCTCCAGCATGCGGCCGACTCGAAGTACTGCGTCCGCTGCGGCACGCCGTACGACTACGCGGCCGCCTACGTCGGTCACCTCGGCGACTACCGCTGCCCCCGGGGAGACCACGCCCGCCCGCCGCTCGAGGTCGCGGCGCGCGAGATCTCACTCCACGGCCTCGATCGCGCGTCGTTCCTCCTCGAGACACCGGAGGGGTCGCACCCGGTCGAGCTGGGGTTGCCCGGTCTCTACAACGTCTACAACGCCGTGGCGGCCGCCGCTCTCGCCCGAGCGGTCGGCGCGGAGCTCGAGGAGATCGCGGCCGGGCTCGAGCGCTTCTCTGCCGCGTTCGGCCGCTTCGAGCGCGTCGCGGTCGGGCGGAAGCGGATCCTCCTGCTGCTGATCAAGAACCCGGCCGGCGCGAACGAGGCCGTCCGCACGCTCGTCGACGGCGGCTCGCCGCGGGTGCTCGTCGTCGCGCTCAACGACGAGATCGCGGACGGGCGCGACGTCTCGTGGATCTGGGACGTCGACTTCGAGCCGCTCCTGCCGGGTCTGCAGACGCTCGTCGCGAGCGGCGGCCGCGCCGCCGAGCTCGCGCTCCGCTTCCGGTACGGCGGGCTCGAGGAAGGCGCGATCGAGGTCGAGTCCGGCCTCGCGGACGCACTCGACCGCGGGCTCGAGCTGACGCCGGACGGCGGCGAGCTCGTCGTCCTCCCCACCTACACCGCGATGCTCGGCCTGCAGCGGCTCCTCGCCTCGCGCGGGCTCACGAAGCCGTACTGGGAAGGCTCGCGATGACGGCGATCCGCGTCGGCCACCTCTATCCGGACTACCTCAACATCTACGCCGACCGCGGCAACATCGCCGTGCTCACGCGGCGGGCGGCCTGGCGCGGCCACGAGCTCGAGGTGACCGCGCTCGGGATGGGCGACCCGGTCGTGCCCGGCGGGCACGACCTCTACTACGTCGGCGGCGGCCAGGATCGGGAGCAGCTGCTCGTCGCCGAGGATCTCGTGCGGAAGTCGGACGCGTTGCTCGCGGCCGTCGACGACGGCGCCGCCGTGCTCGCGGTCTGCGGCGGCTACCAGCTCCTCGGGCGTGGCTATCGCGGCTTCCACGGCGAGGACATGCCGGGCATCGGCCTCCTCCCTCTCGAGACCGTCGCCGGCGAGCGCCGCATGATCGGAGACGTGCTGATCGAATGCGAACTCGAGCCCGGGGAGAAGCAGACGCTCGCCGGCTTCGAGAACCACGCCGGTCGCACGCGCCTCGATCCCGGAGCGGAGCCGCTCGGCCGGGTGCTCGCCGGCTTCGGCAATGACGGTGAGAGCGGCTTCGAGGGCTGCCGCGTCGGTCGCGTGCTCGGTACGTACCTCCATGGGCCGCTCCTGCCGCGGAACGCCTGGCTCGCGGACTGGCTGCTCGGGCAGGCTCTCGCACACCGGCTCGGGACGGACGCGCCGCCGCAGCTCGAGTCGCTGCCCGACGAGCTCGAGCGTCGGGCGCACAAGGTGTCCGCCGCACGGGCGCGCGCCCGCGGCGGCCGCTCCGGCTAGCCGGCCCGCGCGATCTTCAGCACCTTCTCGACCGCAACGCGCAGCGGCTCGGGCACCTCGCCGTTCCCGCGGTAGCGCTGCCATGCCTTGTGCGGCTTGCGGCCGCGGTTGCTCGCCTTCAGTCCGGACACCGACTCGAAGTCCGGCGTCAGCACGACCGTCCGGCGGCTGCCCGCGACCTCCCGGATCTGCCGGTTGACGACACGCTCGGACTCGACGGGCGGGACGCCGCGCGGGGCGTCGCGGTCGTGGACGACGACGTACGGGATGCTGCACGCGTTCGCAACCCGCGCGAAGAGCGGCATGTTGCCCTTCCCGCCGCACTCCAGCACGAGGATCCCCTCCTTGTCCGCGTCGACGCCGAGCGCCTCGAAGACGAGCGGGAACGTGAGCTTCTCCGTGCGGCCCTCGACGAGCACCGCGCAGCGCGCCAGGAAGAGCTCCGCACGGTCGCTGTCGAACTCCGACAGCGCGCGGAACGTCTCGGCCTCCGCGAGCGGCTCGGGCTGGAAGAGCGACGTCCCGCCGGTCGGCGTGTGGCGGACGAGCGCGAGCTCCTCGAGCTTGTCGACGCTGAGGAAGACCGGCGCGTGCGTGGAGTACAGGATCTGGTTCCCCGCCTGCGCGAGCGCCCGCAGCCGGCTGTAGAGACGGCGCTGAGAGTGCGGGCTGAGGTAGAGCTCCGGCTCCTCGATCAGCAGGACGAAGTGGCGCAGGTTGGAGCCGAGCAGCCGCTCCATGCCGGCGACGAGCGCGAGGCCGCCGTCGGCCGCGGCCCAGTGGCGGTCGACAGCCGGCGGCTGGAACAGCTCTGCCACCTCGGCTGCGCCGCGGCCGGTGGCCGGTGCGACCAGCGTCCGGGAACGAAGGTTCGCCGGCAGGAAGAGCACCGGCGGCGCTCCGGCGCGGTTGAGGTTGAGCGTGTCGGGCGGCTTGGCGTCGAGGAAGATCGTCCCCTTCGCCACGTCCGCCTCGAGCCGGATCCGGCCACCCGCCCCGTCGCGGGCGACGTCGTCGATCGTGGGCGGCGGCGCCGCGGCCTCGAGCAGCGTCCAGATCGCCGTCAGCACCGTCGACTTGCCGCTCGACGCCTCCCCCACGAGCGCGCACACGGAGCCCGGCGAGAGCTCGAGCTCGCGGGCTGCGCGATACCCCTGGATCGAGACTCTTCTGAGCGGAGGCACCGCGCTCAAGGTGCCCACAGCGCGCCGAGGTACACGGCCGGGTCACCCGGTTGCCAGCGGCCGAGGAAGCGCTGGATCGGCGGGTGCAGGACGACGTCGTCGAGCTCTCCGGGATCGAAGAGGCGATGGCCCCGCACGGCGGCGTCCTTCGAGGTGACCCGCTCGAGGGAACGGCCGGAGAGGTCGGCGGCGAAGATGATGTGCACGACGTGGCGGCCCACGAACGCTCGCTTCGGCGCGATCGAGTCGACCACGGCGACCGGCCCCTCGAACGTGAGGTCGTCGCCGATCGCCACCTCTTCGTCCAGCTCGCGGCGCAGCGCCTCGACGAGGCTCTCGCCGGTGTTGACCCCGCCGCCCGGCAGCAGCCAGTACTCGCCGCGGCCCGATTTCTCGTGCCGGCATAGGAGGACTCGATCCTCCCAGCGGAGTACGGCCGAGACCCGGATGCGCGGCTCGAGCGGCATCAGTGGGCGGAGCTGCCGAAGCCTCGCTCGCCGCGCTCGCTCGCCGGCAGCTCGGTCACGTCCTGGGGCTCGGCCATGGCCACCGGGACGACGACGAGCTGCGCGATCCGCATCCCGGGCTCGACGACGAACCGCTCGGCCCGGTCGGTGTTGAGGAGCACGACCCTGAGCTCGCCGCGGTAGCCGGCGTCGACGAGGCCCGGCGAGTTCAGGACCGCGATGCCGTGACGCGAGGCGAGCCCCGAGCGTGGCTGGACGAAGCCGGCGTGGCCGGCAGGGATCGCAACCGTGAGGCCGGTCGAGACGACGGCACGCTCTCCCGGTCCGAGCTCGACCCGCTCGCAGGCGGAGAGATCGAGCCCCGCGTCTCCCTCGTACGCACGCGTCGGCAGTATCGCCTCCGCGTGGAGGCGCTTCACCGGCAGCTCGGTCACGCGCCCGTCCGGCGACGGCGCGGGGCTTCCTCGGCGACGAGGTAGGGAGCGAAGCGCCGCAGCTCCCGGCGCGGCAGGCGCGCCACGACGAGGACACCGTCCGCCGTGTCTTCCCGCTCGTCGATCGGGGCCCCGAGCGCGTAGAGCTCGTTCAGACGGCCGCCCTCGTCGTACGGCAGGAGAAGCCGCACGCGCTCGAATCGCTCGCCGAAGCGCTCGGCGACGCGCGCCCGCAGCTCCTCGAGCCCCTCGCCCGTGAGCGCGGAGATCTGGAGCGCGTCCGGATACCTGTTTGCAAGCCGGCGCCTGCCGAGCGCGTCGACAGCGTCGATCTTGTTGACCACGAGCTCGACCGGCAGCTCGTTCGCGCCGATCTCCCGCAGGACCGCGTCGACCGCGGCGATCTGCTCGACGAGCTGCTGCTCGGACGCCGATCCGTCCACGACGTGGAGGATGAGATCGGCGACGAGCGTCTCCTCGAGCGTCGCGGCGAAGCCCTCGACGAGCTGATGCGGCAGGCGCCGGACGAAGCCGACGGTGTCGGTGACGAGGTATCGCCGTCCCTCGTGCTCGAAGCCGCGCGTCGTCGGGTCGAGCGTCTCGAACAGGCGGTCGCGGACCGAGACGCCAGCGTCGGTGAGCGCGTTGAGGAGCGTCGACTTGCCGGCGTTCGTGTAGCCGGCGAGCGCGACCGTCGGCGTCTCGGTTCGGCGCCGCTCCTTGCGGCGGATGTCGCGCTGGCGGCTGAGCTTGCGGAGCCGCTCGCGGAGAAGCGTGACGCGGCGCCGCGCGAGCCGCCGGTCCGTCTCGAGCTGGGACTCGCCCGGCCCGCGCGTCCCGACTCCGGCCCCGAGGCCGCCGGTGCCGCCGCCGAGACGTTCGAGGTGCTGCCACATCCCCCGCATCCGCGGGAGGTTGTACTCGAGCTGGGCGAGCTCGACCTGGAGCTTCCCCTCGGCGGTCACGGCGTGCTGCGCGAAGATGTCGAGGATGAGCTGCGTGCGGTCGACCACGCGTGCCTGGAGCGCGTTCTCGAGCGACCGCTGCTGCGGCGGGGTGAGCTCGTCGTCCACGATCAACACCTCCGCGCCGGCCTCGCCGTATGCCCGCTTGAGCTCCTCGAGCTTCCCCTTGCCGACGTACGTACGCCTGTCCGGCAGCCGCCGGTGCTGCACGACGCGACCGACCGGCTCGACGCGCGCCGTCCGGGCGAGCTCCTCGAGCTCCGCGAGCTCGTCGCCGCCGTCCGCGCCCGGTGCGAGCACGGCGAGGACGAGCCCGCGCTCGGGCTCGGCCGCCCAGGAGCGATCGGGCTGTCTCACCGCCATCCGTCGGTCATTATGACTCCTGCCATGCCCGCTTCCGATCTCGCGGCGCGGACGCTCGAGCTCGTCGACGTCCCCTCGGAGAGCCGCTTCGAGCAGGCGGCGATGGAGCTCGTGCGGCGCCTCCTGCCGGGCGAGCCGCTCTACGACGACGGTGAGGCGATCGTCTGGGGCGACGCGAAAGCGCCGGTCGCGCTCGCCGGCCACGTCGACACGGTGCCGGCGCAGGGGAACATCCCCGGCCGGATCGCGGACGGCGTCGTGCACGGGCTCGGCGCGAGCGACATGAAGGGCGGTGTGGCGGTGATGCTCGAGCTCGCGCGCGCGTCCGCTCCCGCGCGCTACGTCTTCTTCACGCGGGAGGAGGTCGCGCTGGACGAGAGCCCGCTGCCGGCGGTCTTCGCGAGCGGCGTGCTCGCGGACACGCAGCTCGCCGTCGTGCTCGAGCCGACCGACGGGATCCTCCACGCCGGGTGTCTGGGGAACCTCCAGGCCGAGATCGAGTTCCGCGGAGAGAGCGCACACTCCGCCCGGCCGTGGACGGGGCGCAACGCGATCCACGCGCTCGTCGAGGGCCTCGCGACGCTTCCGCACATCGAGCCGCTCGACGTGGAGCTCGACGGCCTCGTCTATCGCGAGGTCGTGAGCGCGGTGCGCGTCGAGGGAGGAATCGCACAGAACGTCGTGCCCGCGCGTGCGGCAGCGGAGCTCAACTTCCGCTTCGCGCCCGGCCGGACCCGGGACGAGGCTGAAGCGCGGCTGCGCGAGCTGTTTCCGGACGGCGAGCTGCGCGTCATCCACAACTCGCCGTCGGCTCCGCCCGCGCTCGGAAACGCGCTCGTGGAGCGGCTGCGCGAGCTCGTGCCGGACGTGGCACCGAAGCAGGCGTGGACGCCGGTCGCGCAGTTCGCGGAGCAGGGCATCGACGCGATCAACTACGGCCCCGGCGCGACCGCGTACGCGCACCGGCAGGACGAGCAGATCCCGGTCGCGAACCTGCACGCTGTGTACGAGACGCTGGCTAGGTTCCTCTCATGATCAATCCCGTGCTCGCGGAGATGGCCGTGTACCCGTTCACGCGGCTCGAGGAGGAGCGGCGCAGGCTGCTGGCGGCCGGTGTCGAGGTGATCGACTTCGGCAAGGGCGACCCGAACGAGCCGACCGACGAGATGATCCGCCG
>DATCYP010000033.1:0-5058 GCA_036526375.1 Gaiellaceae bacterium
CGACGAGCCCGTCGGAGCCGTTCTCGACGAGAAACGTCGCGAGCTCGCGAAAGCGCTCGAGGTCGACGGCCCCGTCGGCGCGGAACGGCGTGACCGCTGCGGTGATGACCGAGCCGAGCATCCGGAGAAGTCTACGAGAGCTGAGCCTGCAACTCCTGCAAGGCGAAGAAGACGCCCTCGGAAAAGGTGGGATACGGCTGGATCGTGTCGACGATCGTCTCCACCGGCACCTTCGCGCGGATCGCGAGCGTGAACTGACCCAGCCACTCGGCCGCCTGCGGCCCCACGCAGACCGCGCCGACGAGAACGCCCGCCCCCGGAGCGGCGAAGACGCGGACGAAGCCGTCCCGCGCCGGCTTCTCGTAGGTGGAGAGGCGCGGCAGCGAGCCCAGCTCGATGCGCGCGCTGACGAGGTCGTCCCCATCCGTGCGGCCGACGGTCGCGACCTCGGGGTCGGTGAAGATCCCGGCGGGGATCGCGCGGTAGTCGGCCTTCGCATGGCGGCGCGTCATGTCCGCCGCCGCGACCCGCGCCTGGTACTTGCCGACGTGCGTGAACTGCGCGACGCCGGTCACGTCGCCGATCGCCCAGACGTTCTCCGCCGCGCGGAGTCGCTCATCGACGGTGACGCCACGTGGCGTGATCTGCAGTCCGAGCTGCTCGAGCCCGAGCCGCTCGACGTTCGGCCGGCGTCCCGTCGCGATCAGGAGGCGCTCGGCCTGGATCGTCGAGCCGTCGGACAGATGGACTTGCACCCCCGACTCGACGCGCTCGATCCCGACGCCGGTGCGGACGTCGATCCCCTCCTCCCGGAAGATCTCGGCCAAGAGCTCGCCCGCGTCGCCGTGGACTCGTCCGAGCAGCCGCTCGCCGCGCTCGACGATCGTGACCTGAGTGCCCATGCGGGAGAAGAACTGCGTCAGCTCGGCGCCGACCGGGCCGCCGCCCATCACGACGAGGCTCTGCGGCAGCTTGTGCGTCCGTGTCGCCTCGCGATTCGTCCAGTACTCGATCGAATCGAGGCCCTCGATCGGCGGGATTGCCGGCCGCGAGCCGGTGGCGAGGACGAGCCGGTCGTACTCGATCTCCTGCCCGTCGACCTCGACGACGCCCGGCTCCGCCACGCGACCCTCGCCGCGCACGAGCCTGCAATTCCAGTCCTGGAGGTAATGGAGCTGGCCGGAGTCGTCCCAGTCCGATGTCATCCAGTCGCGCCACGACCAGACGCCTTCCTGCTCGGGACGCTGACCGTGCAGCCCGGGCGCCCGCTCGAGCGAGGAGCCGAGCTCGGTCGTCCGCAGCATCGTCTTGGTCGGCATGCACGCGAAGTACGAGCATTCACCGCCGACGAGCCGGCTCTCGACGAGGGTGATGTCCGACTCGTCGCCGAACCGGCGGAGGGCACCGACGAAATGCTCGCCGGTCGACCCTCCGCCCAGAACGACGACCTTCAACTACGCCAGCCCGTTCGCCTGCAGGAACTTCTTCGCGATCTCCTTCGGCGTTTGCTTGTTGACGTAGTACGCCTTGTTCATCGCCTGCATCGCCGGGAGCGTGAGCTTCGCCGAGACGTTGTTCAGGGTCTGTTCGAGCAGAGCCCCGCTCGAGCCCGAGAGCAGGCTCGACTTGACTACCGGAGCCACATTCTGGAAGCCGAAGATGTGCTTGTCGTCCACGAGCGTCGTGTACTTCGGATCGAGCTGGAGCGGATCCGTGGAGAAGCCGTCCCCTCCGAACGCCTTGTGTTGGTCGAGCAGCGTGTAGACGCTGACGTTCCCGAGGGGGACGAACTTGATGTTCTTGAGGCCGTAGATCGTCTTCATCCCGAGGATGCACGTGATCCGCTGGTCGCACTCCGGCAGCGCGGCGTACGAGAACGACTTGAGCTTGCTCAGGTCGCTCATCGTCTTCAGGCCGTCCTTCTTGGCATTCGACGCGAGCAGCGTGAAGGTGTCGCTGTCGAAGAACGGAGTCGGCTTGAGGAGCGTCGCACCGCGCTTCTGTTTCTCGAACGTCTGCGCCGCCTGGTACGTCGCGGCAGCCGACTTGGGCGCCTTGACCTTCGCGAGATCGAGAGCGATCACGCCCGTGTACTCGGGATAGACGTTGATCTTGCCACTCTTGAACGCGGTATCGATCACCTCGGAGCTGCCGATGTTGTTCTTGTAGGTGACCTTGAAGCCCTTCACGGCGAGCGCCTGTCCGTAGAGCTGGCCGAGAATGAACTCCTCCGCGAAGTTCTTGGTACCGATCGTGATTGCCGGGTTGGATCCCGTCGACGACGACGTGGTTGCCTTCTTGCTGCTCCCACCGCACGCAACAAGTCCGATCAGAAGCGCGACCCCGAACGAGACGGCGAATGCTGCCTTGGCAGCGCGCCGGGTGTGCTTGCGAAACATCCGTTGCCCTCCTCGCTGGATTGCCCGTCCCCGGGACCCTACGTTCTCGGCGCCATTCGACGCGAGGCCGCGCCCTGTGCGAACCCGAGTGCCGCGGCCGTGAGAAGCGCAAGACCGGCGACCCAAAGAGCTGCTGCGAAGACTCCGCCGAGACCGTAAGTGACCTGGCGGGCCATGATGTCGCCCAGACCCCCACCGCCGAAGATGCCGGCGATGGTCGCCGTGGCGATCACGAACACGGCGGCGATCCTGAGGCCGGCCAGGAGGAGCGGGAGACCGAGCGGGAGCTCGACGCGCGTCAAGATCTGCGTCTCTGTGAGCCCCATTCCCCGCGCGGCTTCGACGGCGTCGCGGTCGACCCCCTCGACCGCGAAATAGGTGTTCGTGAGGATCGGCGGGATCGCGAGGACGACGAGCGCGACCGTGTTGTTCCAGAAACCGACGCCGAGGATCCCGATTCCGAGGCCGATGAGCGCCACGCTCGGCAGCGAACGTCCCACGCTCGAGATGCTCAGGGCGAGGAGCAGGCCGCGGTGCTTGTGCCCGAGCCAGAGTCCGAGCGGCAGTGCGATCAGCAGCGCGATGGCGAGTGCGGTGAAGGCGAGCTCTGCAGTCTGGCCCGTCTTCTCGAGCAGAAGAGAGACGTGCTGCGGCATGAACCGGAACGCATCGACGAACGTGCTCGCGACCATCAGCGCAGCCGGTTCCACGGCGTCACCGCTCGCTGCGCGACCGCGAGAAGCCCGTCGGCCGTGAGCGCCAGGAGGATGGCCAAACCACCCGAGGCAAGGAGCTCGGTCTTGAAGAGATCAGGCGTCTCGATCGCGTCGAAGATCGGAGCGCCGAGGCCGTACTGGATCAGGAACGCGGCGACCGTGGCGATCGAGATCGTCGCCACGGTGGCAATGCGAATCCCCGCGAGGATGGCCGGGGCTGCGAGCGGCAGCTCCACGCGCAGGAAGGTCTGAAGGCGCGTGAATCCCATGCCGCGGGCCGACTCGAGCACGTCCTCGGGCACCGCGCGAAGCCCCGAGAGGATGTTCCGGTAGAGGATGAACAGGGTGTACGAAGTCAGGGCAATCTCGACCGTGGTCACCGTGAGGCCGGTCAACGGAACGAGCAGCTGGAACAGCGCAATGCTCGGGATCGCGTAGAGGAGATCCGTGAGCCCGCCGAGCGGCGCATCGAAGACCCGCCAGCGAAAGCCGACGAGCGCGAGGAGGAACGCGATCCCGAACCCGATCCCTACGGCGATCAGCGTGAGCTCGATGTGCTGGACGAGCGCCGGCTGAAGAGTGTCTCCCCAGTGCTTGCTCATCCAGTCGGTGCAGAACCAGCCGTTGCGCTTGAGGCACGCGCTCGGGTGCCCGAAGTTGGGGATCACCGGTCCGCCCGCCACGAGCCAGCCGGTCACCGCAGCAGGTCCTCGCGCTTGACGACGCCGAGCGCCGAGCCGTCGGCGCCGACGACGACGAGCGCCTCTCGGTGCTCCGCGATGAGGACGGCAAGAGCGTCGCGGAGGTTCGTCTCGGCCGGCAAGCGCGGCAACCCGTCTCCGGAGGAAGGCGCGAGCTCGAGCTCGCCGAGCGTGCGAAGGGAGAGCGCCTTGAGCGCCCGGTCGCGGCCCACGAAGTCCGCGACGAAGTCGTCGACCGGGTGCTCGAGAATCCGCTGCGGCGTGTCGTACTGCGCGAGCCGCCCGCCCTCGCGCAAAATCGCGATGCGGTCGCCGACCTTGATCGCCTCGTCGATGTCGTGCGTGACGAAGACGACCGTCTTGCGGAGCTCGTGCTGCAGGCGGAGGAACTCGTCCTGGAGTCGCGCCCTGACGATGGGGTCGATCGCGCCGAACGGCTCGTCCATCAGCATCAGCGAGGGGTTCGCAGCCAGCGCACGCGCGAGGCCGACCCGCTGGCGCTGCCCGCCCGAGAGCTCGGCGGGGAAGCGCCGCCGGTCCGAGTCCGGGTCGAGGCCGACGAGCTCGAGCAGCTCCCCCACGCGCTCGCGGATCCGCTTCCGGTCCCAGCCGAGCAGGCGCGGCACCGTGCCGATGTTCCCCTCGATCGTCATGTGCGGGAACAGGCCGACCTGCTGGATCACGTAGCCGATCGAGCGGCGGAGCTCGGTCACGTCGTAGTCGCCGATCTGCTTGCCGTCGATTCGGATGTAGCCGCTCGTGAGCGGGATCAGGCGGTTGACGAGCTTGAGCGCCGTCGTCTTACCGCCGCCGGACGGGCCGACGAGGACGCAGATCTCCCCGGCGGGGACGATCAGCGAGAGGTGGTCGACTGCCGCGCCCTCCCGGCCCGGGTAGACCTTCGTCGCCTCGTCGAAGACGAGCTCGGCGGCCTCCGTCGGCATGAACGAAACCCTACGTCTCGAGTTCGGGGTTCAGCTCCCTGTCCGCACGCGCGTACGCTCCGCCATGACGAGGTTGCCCTTGCGCTCGTAACAATCGAGCGCGTGCTCGTAGGCTCCAGCGGCGCCGGCCGCGTCACCTGCGAGTGCGAGCACCTCACCCAGGTCGAAGTAGGCATCGCCCTGCTGGTTGAGCATGTCCGTGGCGCGAGCGATCTCTACGGCGGCGCGCGCGAGCCGCACCGCTTCGGCCGACTCACCGCGTCTCGCCAGCACCTTCGCCTTGCCCTGCCGCCAGAGG
>DATCYP010000034.1:0-5191 GCA_036526375.1 Gaiellaceae bacterium
GCAACCCGGCGACCTGATCGCCGACCGCTACGAGCTCGAGGAGCTCGTGGGCAGCGGCGGGATGTCGGACGTCTTCCGCGCCCGCGACAACCAGCTCGACCGGCGCGTCGCGATCAAGATCCTCCACGAGCGCTACGCCGGGGACCCGGAGTACCTCGCGCGCTTCCGCACCGAGGCGCGATCGGTCGCGCGCCTCTCGCATCCGAACATCGTCACGGTCATCGACCGCGGCGACGACGACGGACGGCAGTTCATCGTCTTCGAGCACGTCGACGGCGAGAACCTCAAGGAGCTCGTCCTGCGCGCCGGCCGGCTGCCGGTGCGGCGTGCCCTCGAGCTTGCGCTCGCCGTCGCGGACGGGCTCTCCTTCGCGCACGACCACGGCCTCGTCCATCGCGACGTGAAGCCACAGAACGTCCTCCTCAGCCGCGAGGGCGAGGTGAAGGTGACGGACTTCGGCATCGCGCGCTCGTTGCACGTTGACCACGGCGTCACGCAGACGGGCACCGTGCTCGGCACCGGCGAGTACCTCGCGCCCGAGCAGGCGAGCGGCAAGCCGGTCTCGGCCGCGACCGACGTCTACTCGCTCGGTGTCGTGCTCTGGGAGCTGCTCGCGGGCGACGTCCCGTTCGTGGGGGAGAACTTCGTCGCCGTCGCGCTCCGTCACGTCAACGAGCCGCCGCCCAGCCTCCGCGAGCGGCGGCCGGACGTTTCGCCGAGACTGGAGGCCACGGTCGACCGGGCGCTGGCGAAGGACCCAGGCCGGCGCTTCCTCTCCATGGCTGCGTTCGCGAAGGAGCTGCGCGCGTGCCTCGGCGAGGTCGAGGGCGACGCGCCTCCGCCGCCGGAGGACGCGACGCTCATCGCGCGTCCGCCGGCCCGTGCTCCGGGCCGGCCGCCGGCACGCACCCGCCGCCCGGCTCGCTCCCGCCGGCGTCCTCTCGTCTGGGCGTTGTTCGCGGTCGCGGCCGGGATCATCGCGTTCGCGGCCGTCGTTCTCCTCGGCGGCGCCGGTCATCACGCCGGCGGATCCGGCGGCGGCGGCGCAGGGTCGGTCGTGAGTCTCAAGGGCGTCGGTGACTACAACCCGAGCCCTTCCAAGGACAGTCACGCGAGCTCCGCCGCCTCGGCGACGGACGGAGACACGTCGACCTACTGGTACACGCAGATCTACAGCTCGCCGGACTTCGGGGGGCTCATGAACCCCTACGGTGGCCTCGGTCTCCTTCTCGATGCCGGGCACACGGTGAAGCTCACATCGCTCACCGTGCAGACGCCTACGCCGGGCTTCACCGCCGAGATTCGGGCGGGCCGATCTCAGAGCGGGCCGTTCTCCACCGTCTCGGCACAGCACACGGTCGGCAGCTCGAGGACGTTCACGCTCAACGGCGACCCCGCGCAGTACTACGTCGTCTGGATCACGAGCCTGCCCAGCACGGCCGAGGGCTACATGGCGAAGATCTCCGAGGTCACCGCCAAGAGCTAGTAGACGAGCTTCGAGCGGCGCTCGTGCCGCTCGAGGGCGAGCTCGATCAGCCGGTCGAGCGCCTCTGCGTAACCGAGGCCCGACGCCTCGAACAGGCGCGCCCAGACGCTCGTCGCGGTGAAGCCGGGCATCGTGTTGAGTTCGTTGAGAACGACCTCTCCGTCCGATTCGCGCACGAAGAAGTCGACGCGCGCGAGGCCTTCGCACTCGCTCGCGACGAACGACTCGACGGCGCGCCGCTGCAGCAGGTCGAGCGTCTCCTGCGACAGGTCCGGAGGCGGGACGATGAGGTCCATTCCGTCCTCGTCGTACTTCGACGCGAAGTCGTACCACTCGTGCTCGAGCGTGTCGATCTGGCCCGGCAGCGAGGCGATCGGCGGCGGCACGCGGTTGCCGAGGACGCCGACCTCGACCTCCGTTCCCGCGACGAACTCCTCGACGAGCACCTTCTCGTCGTGCCGGAAGGCGAGCTCGACCGCCGCCTCGAGCTCGTCCTCCGCGTGCACCTTCGTGATGCCGACGGACGAGCCGAGCCGAGCCGGCTTCACGAACACCGGGTAGCCGAACGGGTTCGCGAGCGCGTCGCCGAGCCGGATCGCGTGGTGCGCAGCGACCGGGATTCCGCTGTCGCGCATCACCTTCTTGAACAGGTCCTTGTCCATCGCGAGGGCGGAGGCGGCGACCCCTGCGCCGACGTACGGGACGCCGGCGAGCTCGAGCAGCCCCTGCACCGTCCCGTCCTCGCCGAACGGCCCGTGCAGGATCGGCAGGACGACGTCGACGCCGCCGAGCGCCTCGAGCGTCCCGCGCTCGGCCGGAACCGGCAGCGTCTCCGCCGGTGACTCCGTCCCGCCCCCGGCTTCCAGCGCCTTTCGCTCGTTCCCGCTCTCGAGAGCCCAGCGCCCGTCGCGGCCGATCGCGACCTCGGCGATCGCGTATCGATCCGGATCGAGGCTCGCGACCACCGACCGCGCCGAGGCCAGGGAGATCTCGTGCTCGCTCGACCGGCCGCCCGCGAGGATGGCCACGCGGAGACGGTGGGCCGGGCTCAACCGGTCGTGGTGGTCGTCGGTGGCGGAGGAGGAGGAGGCCCCGGCGAATGCTGGCCGACCACGATCGTCACCTGCGAGCCCTTGGTCGCCGAGGAGCCGCCGTTCGGGCTCTGCGACTGGACGATGTTGTCCTGGTCCGCGCCGGTCGCCACGGGCTGCTGGACGACCGTGAAACCCGCCCGCTGGAGCGTCAGCACGGCCTGCTGCGAGGTGTAGCCGACGACGTCGGGCACGCTCACCTGCGGCGGGCCGATCGAGACCTGGAGGGTGACGCTCGACCCCTTCGGCTCCGATGAGCCCGGCGTGGGATTCTGCGAGACCACCTGGTCCTTGGGCGCGGTGCTGTCGACGTACTTCGGATTGGCATTGAAGCCGGCCCCGTTGAGCCTGGACGTTGCCTCGCTGAGGCTCAGACCGACCACACTCGGAACCGTCGCCTTCTGGGGGCCGTTCATGACGCTGACGCGCACGGTCGTTCCCTTGGGAACCGACTGGCCGGCCGGCGGGTCGGTCGCCGTCACCTGATCCTTCGTGTTGCCGGGGACGCCGAACTTCCTCGGCTGCAGGCCGGCATTCGTCAGGATCGTCTGCGCCTGCGACCACGTGTCGCCCTTCACGTCCGGCACGCTCACCTTCGGTGGGCCGGTCGAGACCCAGATCGTCACCGTGCTGCCCTTGTCGACGTGCGACCCCGCGCTCGGATCCTGCTTGAAGACGATTCCCCGCCTGTACCGATCGCTCGAGCCGCGCTGCACGCGGGGCTTGAGGTGCGCGGCGACGATCTGGCGCTTCGCCTGCGCCACGGGCTGGTTCAGATAGAGCGCGACCGGCACCTGCTTCGCCGAGCCGGACAGCTCCTGCCAGACGAAGAAGCCCGCGATCACGGCGGCGACGACGAAGCCGATGGCCACGAGCCACGGCCAGAGCGGCCGCTCGGGTCCGCCGCGCTCCTCGTATTCCTCCTCCGCCGCGATCACCGGCGGCGGCATGACGCGGGTGCCGCCGGAAGCGGGCGGCGCGATCATCGTGGCCGCCGTCGCCGACTCGGCCACCGCGGGCGTCGGCCGGCGCAGCACCTGGGTCGCGGTGTCGACGGTCGCCGCCGAGACGTTGGCGCCGCGAGCGACCCGCTCGAGATCCGCCTCCATCTCGTCGGCGCTCTGGTAGCGGTCGTCGGGATTCTTGGCGAGCGCCCGCAGGACGACCATGTCGAGCTCGCGCGGGATGTCCGGTCGCAGCTTGGACGGAGGCTTCGGTGCGGTCGAGAGGTGCTTCATGGCGATCTCGACCGGCGTCTCGCCCTCGAACGGCGTCTTGCCGGTCAAGAGCTCGTAGAGGACGATGCCGAGCGAGTAGAGATCGGAGCGCGGATCGACCTCGCCGCCCTTCGCCTGCTCGGGGGAGAGGTACTGCGCCGTCCCCACGATCGAGCCCGTCTCGGTCATCTGGCTCGTGCCGGCCCGCGCGATCCCGAAGTCCGTCACCTTCACTCGGCCCTCACCGTCGACGAGGACGTTGTGGGGCTTGATGTCGCGGTGGACGATCCCGTGCCGGTGCGCGAACCGGAGCGCCGAGAGGATCTGGCGCGCGTACTCGATCGCGACGTTGATCGGCGCGGCGCCGCGGCCGACGATCAGCTCCTTCAGCGTGCGGCCGTCGAGGTACTCCATCGCGATGTAGTAGGTGTCCTCGGCCTCGCCGCGGTCGTAGATCGAGACGATGTTCGGATGGTTGAGCGCGGCGGCGTTCTTCGCCTCGCGCCTGAAGCGCTCGATGAACTGGTCGTCGTTCGCGTGGCGTCCGTTGAGGATCTTGATCGCGACGCGGCGGCCGAGCTCCTGGTCCTCCGCGAGGTAGACGTCGGCCATCCCGCCCGCGCCGAGCTTGCGCTGGATCCGGTAGCGCCCGTCGAAGAGCGTGTCGATGAGGGAGTCGCTTACCGCCACGGCCGCCTACAGGGTAGAGACAAGGTCCGAGATCCAGGCATTTTCGGCGGCTGCGGCAGGAATCATCGTCAGCTCCCCATGAGCTTCTCGAGGATGGCCTTGGCGATCGGGGCCGAGACCGACGCGCCGAAGCCGTTCGGCTGCTTCGAGACGACCACGGCGATGACGTACCGCGGGTTGTCGGCTGGGGCGAAGCAGACGAACCACGCGTCGTAGATGCTCCCGAGCCCGAGCTCCGCGGTGCCCGTCTTGCCGGCCACCCTGAGGCTCGAGGGGAAGATCCCCGCGGCCGTTCCGCCCTGGACGACGAGCTGCATCATCTGGTTCAGCTCGGCCGCAGTCGTCGACTTGATCACGCGTCCGAGCATCTGTGGAGTCGTCTTCGTGACCGTCGAGCCGTCC
Organism: Gaiellaceae bacterium; assembly: GCA_036526375.1. GTDB lineage: Bacteria > Actinomycetota > Thermoleophilia > Gaiellales > Gaiellaceae > Palsa-739. The sequence goes on from DATCYP010000034.1 coordinate 4,887, forward strand.
GGGGCCACGATCTTCTGTACGAGGTACGGCTTCGGCTGGACTCCCTTGTTCGCGATCGTCGCGCCCACGAGCGCCATCTGCAGCGGCGAGGCGAGCATGTTGAACTGCCCGAACGCGAGCCGCCCCGAATCGATCTGAGAGTTGTCCTTCGGGAACCAGAGCCGCCCGTTCTTGTACAGGCCGGAGACACGGCTCTCGTCCGGCGGTGTCTCGAGCGGCGGCATGGAGTAGAAGCCGAACCGCTTCGCGTACTTGAGGATCTCGCCGCCCCCGATGTGCATGCCGACGTTGCAGAAGACCGAGTT
>DATCYP010000035.1:0-68138 GCA_036526375.1 Gaiellaceae bacterium
GCAGGAGGCGCAGTGGATCGGCAACTTCCGCCTGTGGGCGACCGCCGAGGAGGTCCGGCAGTTCGTCACGACCGTGCTCGAGGCGATCGAGCCGCTGCGCAAGCCTCCGGAGGCCGTCGACGCCGAGAGGCAAGAGGTGCACTTCACCTTTCGCGTGCTCCCGCAGCAACCTGCTCCGTAGCGGCAGCCGCGCAGGCCACTACCGCAAAGGCTATTGGCAATAACGCTTTGCAGACGTTGGGTTCCGGGCGCGCGCCGTGTCGGTGCGCGAGGAGAGCACGACGCAAAGAGAGCATCATCACGAACTACCTCGGTGACGTCGCGCACGACAGCGGCAGCCACACGAACGTGTTCTCGACGCTGACGGAGCACTTCGGGACCGACGGCTACATCAACTACCAGCAGGGGCGGTGCAGACTCCGAACGGCAACGCGGACGCGGACACCGAGGTCAGCCCCACGAGCCACGAGATCATGGACCAGGACTTCCTCAACACGGGTCTGGGCTGCCTGCAGAGCGAATAGCCGCGAGGCGCTGACGGCACGACCGGTGGGGTGGCGGAAGCCACCTCCACGGCGTCCCGGGCCGCGAATCAGTCGAAGACGGCGTCGACGTTCGGGAGGTCGACGAACCGCGTGAAGGCGCCTTCGGTCGCGATCTCCTGCGCCGCGGCGAGGAACCCGCCCCAGGCGGTGCGCGCGAGCGTCCCGCCGGTGCTGATCCGGCGGACACCGAGGCCGGCGGCTTCGGCGACCGTGATGAACGGGGCGTTCGCGAGCAGGTTCACCGGCCTCGGCGCGACCGCGGCGACGACCGCCGAGATCTGCTCCGTCGTCTCGATCCGGGGCGCGTAGAGGCAGTCCGCGCCGGCCTCGGCGTACGCCTTCAGCCGGCGAACCGTCTCCTCGATGTCCGGCCGGCCGGCGACGAACCCCTCCGACCGCCCGGTCAGGAGGACGCCCGTCCCGCTCTCGTCGATCGCCTGCCGCGCCGCGCGGACCCGCTCGACGGCGAGGTCGAACGGATAGAGCGGCTCCTCGGGGTCGCCGGTGGAGTCCTCGATGGACAGCCCCGCGATCCCGGTCGTCGCGGCGAGCTTCACGTTGGCGGCGACCTCCTCGGGGTCGTCGGCGAAGCCGCCCTCGAAGTCCGCGTTCACGGGGACGCCGACGGCACCCGCGATCTGGCGGAGATGTTGCAAGGCCTCGTCGCGCTGCACGCCGTTGTCGGCGCGCGCGAGCGTCCATGCGTGCCCGGCGCTCGTCGTGGCCAGCGCCTCGAACCCCATCTGCTCGAGCGCGACCGCGGAGCCGACGTCCCACGGGTTCGGCATCACGAAGCAACCTTCGGCATGCAGCCGGTGGAAGACCTCGACCCGCTCGTCGTGCGGAGCCATCGCTCGAACTATGAACGCTGGGCACGCGTGCCGGTGACGAGTCGCTCGCGGTCGAACAGCTTCGAGACGAAGCGCCACGCACGGATGTCGATCGCGAGCAGGACCACCGAGAGAGCGACGGCGAGCCGCACCGACGGCGTGACCACCCGGAACGTGATCAGAGCGGTGATGCCGATGGCCGGAAGGCTGGCGAGCGTCGCGAGCTGCTGCGCCACGCGCACGTCGCGCGCGCGCACCGACATCGCGATCCCGACCCAGATCGCCCAGATCGCGATGAGCGGCGTGAATACGAGCTGCGCCACCACCTGGGGCGTGTGCCACACGGCGGCGCTGACGACGGGCGCGGCGCCGAAGCGGACGGTGAGCGCAAAGGCGAAGTAGATGGCGTAGGCCACGGTCGCCGACGGCAGGAAGACCGCGATCGCCTTCGCGAGCAGGAGCTCCTCGCGCTGGATCGGCGTGGTCAGGAACGGCTCCAGCGTCCCCTGGTCGCGCTCGCCGATGACCGAGTAGGCGGCCATGATCGGCGGGATCACGGCCGGCACCACGAAGAGGAGCAGCGAGCTGCCCCCGACCGCGTGATGGATCACGGAGGCAGGCGTCGAGGCCGGGATCTGGAGGAGCGTGATCGTCGGCGAGACGAGGAAGACGAGCGGCAGCACCGCCATCGTCCCGACGAGGAAGCGGTTCCGCCGGAAGTCTCGGAGCTCCTTCTGCACGACCGCCCGGATCCGGTCGCCGCTCAGCGGGTCGCCTCCACGTCCTCGGAGATCAGCTCGAGATAGACGTCCTCGAGGGAGTGCCTCTGCTCGGCGAGCGAGACGATGTCGGCACCGGCCGCGACGAGCGCGCGTGCAACCGCCGGGGCCGCGAGCTTCGCGTCCGTGACCGCGACCGCGTAGACGCCGGAGCCGTTCGCCTCCCAGCCGGTCACTCCCGGCTGCCCTTCGAAGGCCGCGGCGGGATCGCGTAGCGGCGCCCGCGTCTCGACGAGCAGCCGCTTCCGGAAGAGCCGGTCGCGCAGCTCGTCGGTGCGCCCGATCGTGCGCAGCGTCGTGTTGAGGATCGCCACGCGGTCGCAGAGCCGCTCCGCCTCCTCCAGCCGGTGCGTGGTCAGGAAGACGGTGACGCCGCGCTCGCGGAGGCCGTCGATCAGGCCGTGCACCTCGCGGCTCGCGACGGGGTCGAGCCCCGACGTGGGCTCGTCGAGGAAGAGCACGGCGGGGTCGTTGAGGAGCGCGCGCGCGAGAGCGACGCGCTGGCGCAGGCCCTTCGAGAGGTCGCCGCAGAGGTCGTTCGCCCGCGTCTGGAGGCCGACCGCCTCGAGCGCCGCCGGGATTCGTCCCCGGTCCCGGATGCGGTAGAGGCCGGCGAAGAACTCGAGGTTCTCGGTCACGGTCAGGCGCGAATAGAGGCCCGGCGTCTCGGGCATCACCGCGATCTGCTGGCGGATCGCCACGCCGTTCGCCGGCGACAGCGGCAGGCCCGCGACCACCGCCCGGCCCGCCGTCGGGGCGATCAGCGTCCCGAGCACTCGCACCGTGGTCGTCTTGCCTGCGCCGTTCGGGCCGAGGAAGCCGAAGACCTCACCAGCCGCGACGGTGAACGAGACGTCGTCGACGGCCGTCCGTCCGCCGAACCGTTTGCTCAGGTGCTCGACTGCGAGCGCTGGTGCGAGACCCCGGCTCATGACCTCAATCTTGGCGCAGCTAGTCTCGGCGCGTGGCGGATCGGATCCTCGTCTACGGCGTGACGGGCTCCGGGAAGACGTCGCTCGCGGCACGAATCTCCGCCGCGACCGGCATCCCCTGGCACGCGGTCGACGACCTCACCTGGGAGCCCGGCTGGGTCGAGGTGCCCGGCTGCGAGCAGGAGCGCCGGATCGCCGCGGTCTGTGCGGAGGACCGCTGGGTGCTCGACGCCGCGTACGGGAAGTGGCTGCACATCCCGCTCGCGCGCGTGGAGCTCATCGTCGCGCTCGACTATCCGCGCTGGCTGTCGCTGCTCAGGCTGATCCGCCGCTGCGTCGCGCGGGCGATCGACGGGCGGCCGATCTGCAATGGCAACCGCGAGACGTTCCGGCACCTGCTCTCCAGGAACTCGATCGTCGGCTGGCACTTCAAGTCCTTCCGCCGCAAGCGGGGCCGGATGCGGGCGTGGGAAGCCGACCCGACCGCGCCAGCGGTGGCGCGATTCACCCGGCCCGGTCAGGTCGAGCGATGGCTCGCGGATCTCGCGTCGTCAGGAGAGCTGCTCGAGTCCGTCGGCGACCCACGCGCGTAGCTCGTCCGACTGGACGAACGCAGCGCCGTCCGCCTCCGCGCGCGCGAGCACCTCGTGCGCGGGCGCTCCGGCTCGCAGGCCGGAGTAGAGGTAGATCAGGGCGGACGAGCGAGGTCCGGTCCGGCAGGTCACGAGCGTCGGCCTGGGGAGCCCGTCGAGCGCCTCGATCTGCCGGCGAGCGAGGTCGAGGTCGAGCGGCGTCGGAGGGTCGGACACGACGTTCGCCGACACGGGGACCGCCCGCTCGACGTCCGCATAGGACATGCCGCCCTCCGTCGAGGCAAACTCCTCACCGCAGAGGTAGAGCCAGGCTGCGGCGCCCTTCTCCCGTGCGAACGCCTCGGGGTCCGCGATCAGCCCGCGGTTGTTCATCAGGTCGGTCGGGATCTCGAAGCCGGACACCGCGGCGATCCTACTCTCACGGGACGGCATGGAAGAGCCGTTTCTCGGTCGCCAGGTGGCGGCGCCACGCGATGCGCTCGGCGCCGGCGAAGCGCAGGTACGCGCGAAGCGCGGCACGCATCGCGTCGACGAACCCCTCGGCGCGTCCCGGTGCGAAGCCGTCCTCCCACCAGGCGCCGAGCACCTCGACGCGCGCGTTCTCCCGGTCGATCCGCGGCTCGATCCTGCCTACGAGACGGTCGCCGAAGAGGACCGGAAGCACGTAATAGCCCCAGCGCCGCTTCTCCGGCTTGAAGAAGCCCTCCCAGACGAACTCGAAGCCGAACACCCTCGTGAGGAGAGCGGTGTCCCAGAGCAGCGAGTCGAAGGGGGCGACGAAGGCGACGGAGGGCTCGGGCTCCGGCGGCGCCTGCAGCAGCCCAAGCTCCTCGGCGACGACGAAGCGCTTGCCGCGCATGCCCTCGAGCTCGACGGGCACGAGCTCGCCGCGCTCGACGAGCTCCTCGTGCAGCGTCCGGCGCACGGCCGGTTCCGCGATGCGGGCGAACGTGCCGCCCGCGCCGCCCGCGCCGAGCAGACCGTGGGCGCGGTGGCGTGAGAGGAGCTTGTGCAGGAGTTTCTCCTGCTCCGGCACCTCGCGCGCGAGCACGTCGGCGGGCAGCAGCCGCTCGAGGAGGTCGTAGTAGCGGACGTTGCCCTCGCGGCGCGCGAGCCCGATCACTCCGGTGACCGTGTACGCCTCGAGCACGGAGCGGACGGCGTTCTCCGGCAGGCCGAACCAGTTCTTCGTGGCCCCGGCCTGCCGGTCGAAGTCCTGTGAGGAGAGCGGGCCGTCGGCGCGGATCCGCTCGAGGACGCGCTCGGCGACCTCGGCGTTGTCGGCGAGCGCCGCGGCGTGGAACTCGGGCCCCTTGCGGCCCATGACGTGGCGGAACCACGGGAACTCGCTCGTCGGGACGAACGAGAGCGCCTTGTTCGTGGCCTCGAAGATGTCCCGGCGCTCGTAGAGCGCGTTGCACCAGGCGGGCTCGTAGTCCGCGACGCGCGCGTGGAGCATGAGGTCGTGGTTCCGCCCGGCGACCGCGATCGGGTCGAACTGGATCGAACCGAGCCTCCGGACGACCTCGAGCACCGCAGCGGGCCCTCCCGGGAGCGAGCGCGCCGGTGCGAGGAAGTGCCGGGCAACGAGAAAGCGGCGCGCGGCCTCGGCGGTGACCCTCACCTCGCGGACCCTAGTCTGCGCCTCGATGCCCCGGCGACTCGAGCTCACACGCGCCCAGATCCTCGCGGCGCGTCGGCGCTTCGGCGCGCTCGACGAGCGCCTCCCACCCGGGACGCGCTCGCTGCGGCAGGCGGCGTGGGCGGGGCTGACGGACAGCGTGCCCCGCGCGGCGCTTCTCTCGATCCACGCGCGCGTCGAGGGAACGCAACCGTCGACGTGGGAGGATCCGTCGCTCGTCCAGGTCTGGGGCCCGCGCTACAGCACGTACGTCGTGGCTGCCCGCGACCGCGCGATCTTCACGCTCGCCCGGTTGCCGGACGAGCCGCGGAGGCGGCAGAGAGCGGAGGACATCGCCGCCCGCGTGCACGCCTTCCTCGCCGGCCGGCGGCTCAGGGACGGCGAGGTGCAGGAAGCGCTCGGCCTGCACAACGGGATCAAGTCGGCGACGACGACCGGCACGGTTCTGATCCGCTGGGAGGGGGCCCGGGCGCCGACCATGTGGACGGTGCCGCGGCCCGAGCTGGATCCCCTCGAGGCGCGTCGCGAACTCGCCCGCCGACACCTGCACATCTTCGGCCCGACGACCCCGCAGGCGTTCGCCACCTGGGCGGGTCTCAACGCCGTGGAGGCTCGTGGGACGTTCGACGCATTGTGCGACGAGCTCGCGTCGGTGCGGACGCCGATCGGCGGCGCCTGGATCCTCGCCCGCGACGAGCCCGCCTTCCGCGAGCCGCCCGGGCCGCCGGCCGCGGCGCGTCTACTGCCGAGCGGCGACGCATTCTGGCTCCTGCAGGGAGCCGACCGCGAGCTGCTCGTCCCCGACGCCCGGCTCCGCGACGAGCTGTGGACCCCGCGGGTCTGGCCCGGCGCGGTGCTCGTCGGCGGGGAGATCGTCGGCACATGGAGGCGGGCGCGGGCCAACCTGAGCGTCCTGCCGTGGCGCCGGCTCGCGCGCGCGGAGCGCGAGGCGGTGGAGGCGGAGGCGCACTCCCTGCCACTGCCGGGGATCGAGGGACAGGTCCGGGTTCGGTGGGATGCGTGACGTTCCTGCGCATCGGACGAGCCGTTGCCATCGCAGCCGACCATTGACATCGCAGCTAGGAGGAGTAGGGTTCGGCGCCTGTTACTGCGGCCAGCCGTCCTGATTGTCGGCGCAGACGATTCCGTTCGCACGACTTCCTGGGCGTGACTGACCGAGTTGTTGCTCGAAGGGGGAACGGTGAGTCGACGCGGGCAAGACCAGTTGTGGAGGACCCAGGGATCGCCCTGGCCTGAGGCGCCTCGGCTGAGAGTGAGGGTTCGTCTGCTGGCCTCTTTGGTCGGCCTATTCCTCGTTTCGGTGCTGATCCTGTTCTCGGGGGTCGAGGCCAGGGCTGCCAACCAGGTGGTTGCCTCGGATAGCTTCAATCGGACGGTGTCGGGCGGTTGGGGGACCGCGGATGTGGGCGGGCCGTGGACATTGCTCGACAGTCCCTCGAGTTGGAGCGTGTCGCCGGGGGCCGGGAGCATCGCTGTGGCTGCGACGGCGCAGCGGCGGGCGGTGTTGGGCGGCGTGTCGGTGCAGGACGTCGACCTGTTGGCGAAGCTCACGCTGCCACGTTGCTCGGGTGCAGGGCACTACTGCGACGCGTTTCTGATCGGGCGCACGTCGGCGGGTAGCAACCCGACGTATTACCGGGTGGGAGTGGTGCAGGGCCCCGGCAGCGGCGACATCCTGCTGCGCTCGCAGCGCAGCGACGGCACCACCCTGGCCAGCGATCTCGATACCGGTATCCCTGCTGCCGACGGCGCGCAGGTCATGCTTCGGGTCGAGTTCCAGGGGGTCAACCCGACCGTGATCCGCGCCCGCGCCTGGCTGGCGGGAGGCACCGAACCCTCCGCGTGGCTGCTCAACACGACCGACAGCACCAGTGCCGAACAGACGGCCGGGACGGTCGGCCTGCGCGTACGTAACGAGGACACCACCGGGACCCACACCTTCGCCTTCCAGAGCTACCAGGCAACCACCCTCGGCTCCACGCCTGCGCCGTCGATCAGCGGCTTTGCTCCGAGTAGTGGTCCGACGGGCAGCAGCGTGACGATCAACGGCAGCAATTTCACGGGCGCGACCGCGGTGTCGTTCAACGGCACCAGCGCCACTGCGTTCACCGTCAACTCGGACTCGGAGATCGCGGCGACCGTGCCGGCCGGGGCGAGCAGCGGCCCGATCTCGGTCACAACGCCGAACGGGACCGGAACCAGCGCGACCAGTTTCGCGGTCAACAACGGCGCGGCGGTGGCTTCGGACAGCTTTGCCCGGACGGTTTCGGGTGGCTGGGGCACCGCCGATGTGGGCGGACCCTGGACCGTCGTGGGTACGCCCACGCGCTGGAGCGTGTCACCGGGGGCGGGCAGTATCAGCGTGGGCGCCACCGGGACGCAAGAGGGCTTGTTGAACAACGTGAACGTGCAGGACGTCGACGTCCTGACCGAGGTCACGATGCCGTTCTGCACCGACGTTTCGACCACCAACCACTGCGACGCGTTCGTCCTCGGCCGGGTCTCCGCCGGCAGCAGCCCGACCTTCTACAAGATTGGGGTCTATCAGGGAGCCGGCAACAGCGACATCTTCCTCCGCGCGCAGCGAAACGACAGCAGCTTCCTGACGAGCGATGTCGACACCGGCATTCCGGCTGCCGACGGCGCGCGGGTGATGCTCCGGGTCGAGTTCCAGGGCGTCAACCCGACGGTGGTCCGCGAGCGCGCCTGGCTGGCCGGCACGACTGAACCTTCGACCTGGCAGCTGACCGCCAGTGACAGCAGAAGCGCCGAGCAGATAGCCGGGGCGCTCGGAGTGCTGGTCCGCAACGAAGACGCCGCCGGGAGCGAGACGTTCGCCTTCCAGAGCTACCAGGCGACGACGCTGGGAGCCTCGCCTGCCCCGTCGATCAGCGGCTTCACGCCGACCAGCGGTCAGGTGGGCACCAGCGTGACCATCAACGGCAGCAATTTCTCCGGCGCGACCGCTGTGGCGTTCAACGGCACTGGCGCCTCCGGGTTCACCGTCAACTCGGCGACGCAGATCACCGCCAACGTGCCCGCCGGGGCGAGCACCGGCCCGATCTCGGTCACCACCTCCAGCGGGACCGCTACCAGCACGACCAGTTTCACGGTCGGCACTGGGGCCGTGGTGGCCTCGGACAGCTTCAATCGGACGGTTTCGGGTGGCTGGGGAAGCGCGAATACGGGCGGCCCCTGGACTGTGCTCGACACGCCCTCGAGCTGGAGCGTGTCGCCGGGGGCGGGGAGTATCAACGTGCCTGCGACGGCGCAGCGGCGGGCGGTATTGGGCGGCGTGTCGGTGCAGGACGTCGATCTGTTGGCGAAGCTCACGCTGCCTCGCTGCACGACCCCGGGCAAGAACTGCGACGCGTTTCTGATCGGCCACGCCTCGGCCGGCAGCAACCCGGCGTATTACCGGGTGGGGGTGGCCCAGGGCGCCGGCAGCAGCGACATCGTGCTGCGCGCGCAGCGGAGCGACGGCACCAACCTGGTGAACGATCTCGATACCGGCATCCCGGCTGCTGATGGCGCGCAGGTGATGCTGCGGGTCGAGTTCCAGGGCGTCAATCCGACCGTCATTCGTGCGCGCGCCTGGCTCGTCGGCACGACCGAACCCTCGTCCTGGCTGCTCGACACCACCGACGGCGATAGCGCCGAGCAGATCTCCGGGACGATCGGCGTGCGACTTCGCAACGAGGACACATCCGGCGCTCACACCTTCGCCTTCCAGAGTTTGCTGGCAACCGCGCTCCCGTCCCTGCCTCCTCCCACCACGATCGTCTCCGACAGCTTCCAGCGGAGCCTTGCGAGCGGTTGGGGGAATGCAGACGTGGGCGGATGGTGGACGGTCGTCGGCTCGCCGTGGAACTGGTCGACGAACGCAGGCGCGGGCAGCGTGAAAGTCGGCGCCAACGGCCAGGAAAGCGCGTATCTGTCGACCTTCACAGTCCAAGACGTCAACATCCTGGAGAAAGTCAACCTCCCGGCATGCGGGGCGAATGACTGCGACTCCTTCGTGCTCGGGCGCTATACGCCCGCCTACAGCCCCTCCTACTACCGGGTGGGAGTGGTGCAGGGCGCGAGTGGCGACATCATGTTGCGCGCGCAGCGGAGCGACGGCACCAGCCTGACAACGGACCTCGATACCGGCATCCCCGCGGCTGACGGCGCGCAGGTCATGCTGCGAGTCCAGTTCCAGGGCGTCAATCCGACGGTGATCCGCGCTCGCGCGTGGCTCGCCGGGACGACTGAACCCTCGACCTGGCTACTCAACACGACCGACAACACCAGTGCGGAGCAGAGCGGCGGGATGGTGGGAGTCCAGCTGCAGAACGAGGACACCGGCACCGCTCACACCTTCCAGATCTCGAGCCTGCAGGCGACGGGAAGCGCGAATCCGATGAGCGTCGCTCCCAACCCGTCGGGCGCGGCGCACTGGCTCTACGTCGTCGACGACGGGAGGGTCTACGTCTACGACATCGACAACAACCACGCCCTGGTCAAGCAGTTCCCGATTCCCAACCAGAGCAAGCGCGGCATCGTCGTCGCACCCAACCGAGGAATGCTCTACCTCAGCGAGTGCGGCCCGACGTACTGCCGCGGCGCGCACGGCAGCCTGATCGCCTACGACCTCGTGCACGATGTCGTGGCCTGGATAGCCAACTACTCGTTCGGCATCGACCAGGACGCCATCACACCCGACGGCTCCACCATCTACATGCCCCACGGCGACGACGGTACCGACGGCCAGACCTCGATCCTCGACGCCAGCAACGGAAAACCGATTGGGACGATCGATACCGGAACCTTCGGCCACAACACGATCGTCTCGCTCGATGGCAGCAAGGTGTACCTCACCGGCTTGACAGGCACCAACTACGACTACGCGCACGTCGTGGACACAGCGACGAACCAGGTGACACTGAACGCCGGCCCGACCATCAACGGGATTCGCCCCTTCACGATCAACGGCAAGGCCACGCTGATGTTCACCACCTCCAGCTACCACTGCGGCTTCCAGGTTCTCAGCCTCGTAACCGGGCAGGTCCTCTACACCGTCCCGTTCGGCGGCTCCTGCACCTGGACGGCCACGAGCGCGCCCGACCATGGCATCTCGCTATCCCCCGACGAGAAACGGCTCTATATCGTCGACGCCCCCCTCAACGCGCTCGAGGTATACGACGTCAGTGGCCTCCCCGCCTCGGCACCGACCTTCGTTGCCAGCGTGCCACTCACCCCGTTCGTTGGCATCGAAACCCCCTGTCAGACCGAGTGCAATAGAGAGGGCTGGGTCTTGAACGACCTCTCGGGTCGCTACGTCTATGTGGGGGACAGTGGAGATGTCGTCAGCACGAGCACGCTCGGCGTCGTCGGAAACCTCCCCGCCCTCGACAACACGCGGGTGATGGCCGAGATCGACTGGCAGAACGGCACACCAAGCGTCACCAGCACCCACTTCGGGCTCGGCCGCGTGACGAACTGAGGCTTGCATTCGACCGCCGGCGCTGAGCCGGCTATTACCCGGCTCGGGGATCACGAGCAGCGCCGCGGAGAGGACGAGGAGGCGAGACCGGAGACGCGCGCCGGCGCTGCCTGCGTCGGTTCCCGGTAGGTTCGGAGCATGGCCGACGCCTTTGGGCAGATGCTCCTCGACGGGAAAGGCCCGGAGATCATCGAGCGGGACGACGGGTTTCTCGATGCCGCGATGATCGGGTACTTCGCTCCCGTCGCCCAGTGGCCCGCGGTGGAGCGGCGCGCACTCCGCTGGGTGCGCGGGAGGGTGCTCGACGCCGGTGTGGGCGCGGGGCGGGCGGCTCTCGAGCTGCAGCGGCGGGGGAGAAGCGTCGTCGGGATCGACGTCTCGCCGGGCGCGGTGAAGGTGGCCCGTGCACGCGGAGTCCGCGACGTGCGGCTGCTCGCGTTCGAAGACGTGGACGACTCGGTCGGCCGGCTCGACACGATCGTCATGTTCGGCAACAACTTCGGCCTATTCGGCTCGCCGAGCAAGGCCAGGCGCCTGCTCCGGCGCCTCCGCCCCCTGGCCGACAGAATCGTGGCAGCGTCGAACGACCCGTACGCGACGGAGGACCCGGCTCATCTCGCCTATCAGGAGCGGAACCGCACACGGGGCCGAATGGCGGGGCAACTACGGCTGCGCGTTCGCTACCGCGACCTCATCGGACCCTGGTTCGACTACCTGATCGTCTCACCGGACGAGATGGTGTCGATCCTCGAGGGCACGCAGTGGCGGGTGCGCCGACTGCTCCAGGAGAGCGGCAGCGGCTACTACGTCGCCGTTCTGGAGTAGAGATCCGGATCCACACGTCGCCGGGGAAGTGGAGGCGAGCGCGTCCCGGCGGCGAAGTACGCTGACGGCGTGCTCGCGGCGAACAGCTCGCACCTCAGCGTCCTCGACGAGCTGGCGGATCACCTCGCCGTCCTCTGGGGGGCGCTCGTCGCCCTCGCGGTCGTCCTTCTGCTGACTCCTGCGGTCGGCGGGATGGCGCGCCGGCTCGGCGTCGTGGATGCGCCCGGGGGGCGGCGCGTCAACCAGTTGCCGGTCCCTCGCCTCGGCGGGCTCGCGCTCTTCCTCGCCCTGCTCGTGCCGGCGCTCGCGTTCCTCCACCTCGGCCACGAGACCCGAGGCCTGCTGCTCGGCGCCGCGGTCGCCGTCACGGTGGGTCTCGTCGACGACTTCCGCGGCCTCCCGTGGTACGCGAAGCTCGCGGGGCAGGCCGCCGCCGCAGGTGTCCTGACCGGATTCGGCGTCTGGGTCGACCGGTTCACGTTCCCGTTCGTCGGTATCCACACGCTGCCGTCGAGCGCCGGGATCCCCCTCACGATCGTCTGGATCGTCGCGATCATGAACATGGTCAACTTCCTCGACGGGCTCGACGGGCTCGCCGCGGGAGTGGCGGCGATCGCCGGCCTCACGTTCAGCGTGATCGCGCTCTCGCTCGGCAAGGTGGACGCCGCCGTCCTCTCGGCGATCGTCTTCGGCGCCTGCGTCGGCTTCCTCCGCCACAACTTCTATCCGGCGCGGATCTTCATGGGCGATTCCGGCGCGCTGCTGCTCGGGTACGTGCTCGCGGCCGTCTCGGTGCAGGGCCTGCTGAAGACCGCCGCGACCGTCGCCCTGTTCTTCCCGCTGCTCGTGCTCGCCGTGCCGATCGTGGACACGACGTTCGTCGTCGTCCGCCGGCTCAAGCACGGAGAGCGGGTCTTCGAGGCCGACCAGGCGCATCTGCACCACCGCTTCCTGCGGCGCGGCTTCTCGCAGCGGCGCGCGGCCCTGACGATCTGGGGCTGGTGCACGACGCTCGCGGCCGCCGCGTTCGCGACGCGCTTCGTCCCGTTCCGCGCCCACGGCGTGTGGCATCTTTGGTGGACGCTGCTCGCCGCGGCGATCGGGCTCGCCGCCGTGCTGTTCTCGGTCTACGTCGTCTACGTGCTCGAGATCGTGAAGCTGGGCAACCGGATCCAACGGCGGCGGAAGCCGGACGATCCGCTGCGGAAGATCGCCTGAGCTCGTCTCGGAGTGGCCTCTGCTTCGACCGCCGCTACAGCGGCGGCGAGATCGGCGCCGAGCGCTGGCTCGACGACAAGGGCCGCGCCTTCGTGCTGAAGCGCGGCACGAGCGCGGGGCGCGCCGCCGCGGTGACGGCGCGGCTGCGCGAGCGCGGGTATCCGGCGCCTCGGTACGTCCAGGTCGAGGCGGACTGGGCCCTGCAGGAGGAGTTGCCCGGCGAGCCGCTCGAGCCCTGGCGGCCGCTGCCCGATGAGATCGCGGCCGAGCTACTCTCGCTCCACGCGCTCCAGGCCGAGCCCTTCCCGGCCTCCACGACCGCGGCCGGCTCGTGGCGGCGGGTCGTCGCCTCCTCGGTGCTGTCCGGCGCGCGCTCCTACCTGCGGCTTGCGACGCTGCGCGACCACTCCGACCGGTCGCGCGAGCTCCTCGAGCGCTGCCAGGACGCCGTGCGCCGCTTCGGCGGGCGGGTGCCGGAGCTGGAGGGGATCGTCCACTGGGATTTCACGCCGGACAGCGTCCTGGCCCGCGACGGCCGCGTCACCGGAGTGATCGACTGGGAAGGAGCTCGGGCCGGCGACCCGGCGTTCGACGTCGTCACGCTCGCGTACTACGCGCCCGGCACGCCGCCGCTCGAGCGCGCGCTGTCCGGGATCGACGCCGGACTGCGCGCCGTCTACCAGGCGCATCTCTGCGTGCGGCAGGCGGAGTGGTCGCTCCGCCGGCACGACGCGGCCACCGGCGAGCGGATGCTCGACTACGCGCTCGGCGTCGCGTCGGGCTTCCCTGCCGCCTGAGCGTTCAGGACGCCGGTACGACGACGGTCGCCTGCTCGTGTGGGCGGTCCCGCTCGAGGTGGAGGCGCTGCCCCGGGATGTACCGGTTCTCGTAGCGCTCGCGGACGCCGTCGGGGCCGCCCATGCGCTCGGGGTCGCGTGGGCGTCGCAAGGCCCGCGACCTTCTCGAGCGGTCGGTCGAGCCAGACCGATATGTCGAACTCGCCCGCGCGATCGCCGGCGAAGAGGAAGCGGCCCTCGATCACGACGACGGCCGCCGGCGGAAGTTCGAGCATTCGCTGCGTCCATGCGTCGCGCTCCCAGTCCGTGACCGGCAAGTCGCGACCTCGTCTCAGCCGGCGGCTTCCGCCTGCAGGACGAAGTCCGTGAGGAGCTCGTTGAACGGCTCACCCAGCCGCTGTACCGAGTGACCCGCGCCGGGCAGCACTGCACGCTCGGCGCCGAGTCGCTCCTCGAGCACGTCGCACACCGCCTCGAAGGCGGGGCTGTGCGCGCCCGAGACGACAAGCTTGGGAGACAGCGCCTGCGCCAGCTCTTCGAGCGGGATCACGGCCTCGGCCGGCGAGCGCTCGACCATCAGCGTGCGCGCGCCCTGGAGAAGCTCCGGCGTGAAGTTGCCCGGCGGCGTGGACGAGCCCACGAGGCCGAGGAAGCCGCGCAGGAACTCGGCTGGGTCGCGCGGGCCCCTCGTCCAGTGCTGCTCGATCCGCGCCGTGAGCTCGTCCGCCGCCGGGACTCCGCGCGCGACGCCGAACGCCGGCGGCTCAACCACGGTGAGCGATCGGACGAGGTCGGGCCGCCGAGCCGCCGCGAGCAGCGCGACGACGCCGCCGTACGAGTGGCCGACGAGATGGGTCCCGGGCGCGAGGAACCGCTCCAGCCAGACGGCCTCGTCCTCGAAGTCGACACGGTCGACATCGGGTCCGGGAGGGAACCCGCGCCGGGTCGGCGCCACGATCTCGAACCGCTCGGCGAGCGGTTTCTGCGCGCTCCAGGTCAGCTCCGCATTGACCACGGAACCGTGAACTAACAGGAGGCGAGGTTGGCTATCCATGCCGGTTTCGGGTGTCACAAAGTACCCCCTCGCGGAGGGTCCGACGCTGCTATTCTCGCCTCGAATGCAGGGGAACTCACGCCCGTCCTTCCAGCCCGTGGAGGCGGGCGCAGTGCTGGCCGGCACCGTCGGTGCCTGCGGCGGCACGGGCGCGCTCGTCGGCTGGGCGGCCGGCAACACGGGCTACGGCGTGCTCGCGGGCGTCGTGGTGGGGCTTCCCGCGGGCGTCTTCGCGGTCTACCGCAGGTTCAAGGGCTACTTCTCGTGACGAACGGACTCCTGTCCACGCCGCGCCCGGTTCCCGGACGCCGAGCGCCCGCGCTCGCGGGAGCCGGAGTCGTGGCGCTCGCGCTGCCCATCTTTCTCGTCGCCGGCTTCCCGCTCGGCGGCTGGGTGCTCGCCGCCGTCCTGTGGGCGGCGGGCGAGGCGCTCGGGCTCTGGCTCGCGCGTCTGCCGATCGGCGCCGACCACCTCGGTTTCTCCGGGCTCGTCGCGCTCGCGCACTCGTTCCGGGGCATCGGCGTGATGGTCGTCCTCGTCGCCGTCACGGTCGCCGACCGCGGCGTCGGCATCGCGGCGGTCGCGGTCTACGCGCTCGCGTTCTCGCTCTCGCTCGGCGTCTCGCTCGTCGAGTACTTCGGCGGGGAGAAGCTCGGATGAGCGGCCTGCTGACACTCGCAGGGACGTTCGACCCTGCGAAGGAGTTCGAGCTCAAGCAGTGGGTCTCGATCCACCTCGGCCCGATCGACATGTCGATCAACAAGGCCGTGGTCTATCTCGCGATCTCGGCTCTGCTCACGATCGCGCTCGGGCTCTTCACGATGCGCAGCAAGCTCGCACTCCTGCCCAGCAGGCGCCAGACGGTGGGCGAGGCGATCTACGAGCTCGCGCAGACGCAGATCGCGGAGCAAGGGCTGCCGTCGAAGGCGATCGGCCGCTGGTTTCCGTACGTCGCCTCGCTGTTCCTCTTCATCTTCACGATGAACATGGTCGGCTTCATCCCGCTGCCGCTGACCGGCGACACCTGGCACGGCGTCCCGACGTGGGGGATCTACGCCGTCACCTCGCAGCTCTCGGTGACGCTCGTGCTCGCGATCCTCAGCGTCCTGTTTACCCACATCGAGGGTGTCCGCTACAACGGCCTCGCCTACTTCAAGAGTTTCGTGCCTGCGGGCGTGCCCAAGGGGATGATCGGGCCGATGGCCGTGCTCGAGACCATCTCGCACGTGTTTCGCGTCATCAGCCTCAGCGTCCGGCTCTACGCGAACATGCTCGCCGGCCACATGCTGATCCTCGTCTCGATCGGCCTGCTCTTCATCCTGAGCGGGATCACGTTCTGGATCGTGGCCGTCGTCTCGCTGCCCATCGGGATCGCCTTCTACTTCTTCGAGGTCATCATCGTCGTCACCATCCAGGCCTTCATCTTCTCCGCGCTCACCGCCATCTACATCGGCACGGCGATCGAGCCGAGCCACTAAAGGAGGAAACGGTGCTCCACCTGCTCGCTGCCACCTCACCAACCATCAAGGCCGCACAGGCGCTCGGCTTCGGCCTCGGCATGGGCCTCGGCTCGCTCGGCGCCGGCATCGGCATCGGCACCGTGTTCGCGTCGATGATCCAGTCGGTCGCCCGCCAGCCCGAGCTGCGCGGCGAGCTGCAGGGGATCATGTGGCTCGGGTTCGCGCTCACCGAGGCGGTCGTGTTCTACGGCCTCGTCGGGGGCTTCCTCGGCTTCGTGCTCGTCAAGTAGATGCTCGTCGCCGTCTCCAGCCCGCTCACCCGGCTGATCCCGGGGCTGATGATCTGGACGATCCTCTTCTTCCTGATCGTCTTCTTCGTCCTGCGCAAGTACGCCTTCGCGGCGATCCAGAAGCAGATCGACGACCGTCGCGAGGCGATCCGGCGGTCGATCGAGGCCGCCGACGAGGCGCGTGACGAGGCGCAGCGCCTGCTCGAGGAGCACCGCAAGCTCATCGCCGAGGCGCGCGGCCAGGGCGAGGCGATCCTCGCCGAGGCGCGCAAGACGCGCGAGTCGATGGAGCAGCGGATGCGCGAGGAGACGGAGTCGGAGCGGCAGCGCCGGCTCGAGGAGACGCGGAAGGAGATCGCGGCAGAGACCGCGCGCGCGCTCCAGCAGATCCGCGCCGAGGTCGCCGACCTCACGCTCGAGGCCGCGTCGCGCGTCGTCGGTCGCACGCTCGACGCGAAGCGCGACCAGGAGCTCATCTCCGAGGCGATCGCGGGGCTCGACTTTTCCCGCCTGGAGGAGTCGGCATAGCCGTCGCGCACCGCATCTACGCCGAGGCGCTGTTCGGCGCCGCGAAGGACTCGGGCCGGCTCGGGCAGGTGCACGAGGCGCTCGGCGACTTCGCGGCCGCGACGGCCGAGTCGCCGGAGCTGCGCGCGGTCCTCCGCAACCCGCAGCTCGAGCCGAGCGCGAAGGCGGCGATTCTCGCCGACCTCGCCGGGGACGAGGAGCCGCTCTTCACGAACTTCCTCCAGGTCGTCGCGGAGAAGGGCCGTGCGGCAGAGCTCGAGGAGATCGCGAAGGAGTTCGAGCGGCTGATGGCGCGCGAGGAGCGGCGACTCACCGTCGAGCTGACCACGGCGCGCGAGCTGAGCGACGCCGAGGCGAAGGCGATCCTGAAGCAGATCGAGGACGCTGCGGGCCGCAAGGTCGAGGCGACGCAGAAGGTCGACCCCGACCTCGTCGGCGGCATCGTCCTGCAGGCGGGCTCGCTGCGCGTCGACGCGAGCGTGCGCGGAAGACTGGAACGACTGAGAAACGAACTCGTGAAGACCTGAGGAGCTGAGAGCGCTTTGAAGCTGAGACCGGAAGAGATCACGTCGATCCTGCGCCAGCGGATCGAGCAGTACGACGTCGAGACAGACCTGGCCGAGGTCGGCACCGTCCTCCAGATCGGCGACGGCATCGCCCGGATCTACGGCCTCGAGAATGCGGTCGCGATGGAGATGCTGGAGCTCGAGCACGGTGTCGTCGGCCTCGCCTTCAACCTCGAGGAGGACGACGTCGGCGCGGCGCTCTTCGGCGAGTGGGAGCAGGTGAGCGAGGGCGAGCCTGCGCGCCGGTCCGGTCGCGTGGCGAGCGTCCCCGTCGGGGAGGCGCTGCTCGGCCGCGTCGTCGACCCGCTCGGCAACCCGCTCGACGGCCGCGGGCCGATCGAGGCATCCGACACGCGGCCGCTCGAGTTCAAGGCGCCCGGCGTGATCGAGCGTCAGCCGGTGAAGGAGCCGATGCAGACCGGCATCAAGGCGATCGACGCGATGACGAACGTCGGCCGCGGCCAGCGGGAGCTGATCATCGGCGACCGCTCGACCGGCAAGACCGCGATCCTGATCGACTCGATCCTCAACCAGCGCGAGACCGACGTGCACTGCATCTACGTCGCGATCGGCCAGAAGGCGTCGACGGTCGCCGGCATCTACGAGCGGCTGCGTGAGGCGGGCGCGATGGAGTACACGACGATCGTCTCGGCCGCCGCGCACGAGGCCGCGCCGATCAAGTGGATGGCGCCCTTCGCCGGCTGCGCGATGGGCGAGTACTTCCTCTACAACGGCCAGCACGCGCTCGTGCTCTACGACGACCTCTCGAAGCACGCGGACGCGTACCGGCAGCTCTCGCTGCTGCTGCGCCGGCCGCCGGGCCGCGAGGCGTTCCCGGGCGACGTCTTCTACCTCCACTCGCGCCTGCTCGAGCGCGCCTGCAAGCTCAACGAGGAGAACGGCGGCGGCTCGCTCACCGCGCTGCCGATCATCGAGACGCAGGCCGGCGACGTCTCCGCCTACATCCCGACGAACGTGATCTCGATCACCGACGGGCAGATCTACCTCCAGTCGGAGCTCTTCTACTCGGGCGTCCGCCCGGCAGTGAACGTCGGCATCTCCGTCTCGCGCGTCGGCGCCTCGGCGCAGACGAAGGCGATGAAGAAGGTCGCCGGGCGCCTGCGCCTCGACCTCGCGCAGTACCGCGAGCTCGAGGCGTTCGCGCAGTTCGGCTCCGAGCTCGACCGCGCGACCCAGCAGGCCTTGACCCGCGGCGAGAAGATGGTCGCGACGCTCAACCAGCCGCAGTACCAGCCGTGGCCGATGGAGGAGCAGGTCGCCGCGATCTACGCCGGCAACGAGGGCTACCTCGACGACATCCCGACTGCGCAGGTGCCGCGGTTCCAGGACGAGCTGCGCGAGCACCTCCGCGCCGAGAAGTCGATCTACGGCGAGATCGGCGAGACGGGCGACCTCCCGGACGAGCTCGCCCAGAAGCTGAACGCCGAGATCGAGAAGTTCAAGAACGGCTTCAACGTCGAGGAAGAAGCGCTGGTCTAGCCGCCCGTGGCCTCGCTCCAGGACCTCCGGCGGCGGATCGGCTCCGTCCGCAACACGCGCAAGATCACGAAGGCGCTCGAGCTCGTCGCGGGTGCCCGGCTGCGCCGCGCCCAGAACCGGATCGAGGAGATGCGCCCGTACGCCGACCGGATGCAGGAGCTGATGATCGGCACGGCGCGCGCGGCCTCGTCGCTCCGGAACCTCGCGCTCCTGCAGCAGCGCGACGAGGTACGCCGGGTGGCGTTCGTCGTCGTCACCGGCGACCGCGGCCTCGCCGGCCCGTTCAACGGGCAGGTGCTGCGGCGCGCGTTCGAGCTGGAGCGGCAGGCGCGGGCCGAGGGCCAGGAAGTCGCGTGGCTCGCGGTCGGACGCAAGGGCGCCTCGACGCTGCGCTTCCGCCGCTACCAGCTCACGGGCCAGTGGGCGGGCTTCGCCGACAAGCCGACCTACCACGACGCGCAGGCCGTCGGCCACCGGCTAGCCGAGCTGTACGAGGCGGAGGAGGTCGACCGCGTCGTCCTGATCTACAACCGCTTCGAGTCGGTGCTCACCCAGCGGGTGACGACGACCGACCTGCTGCCGATCCGCGAAGAGGTGCTCACGGCCGAGGAGTTCGTGCGCGGGGAGGAGGAGCGCGAGGGCGGCGTGAGCGGCGACTTCATCTACGAGCCGGAGCCCGAGGAGATCCTCCAGCGGCTCCTGCCCGTCTACCTCGAGACCGAGATCTACCGCGCGCTGCTCGAGTCCGCGGCCGCCTTCCTCGCGTCGCAGATGACGGCGATGCGGAACGCCTCGAAGAACGCGGGCGAGCTCATCGACCGCTACACGCTGCAGCTCAACCGCGCCCGCCAGGCCGAGATCACGCAGGAGATCCTCGAGGTCGTGGCCGGCGCGGACGCCCTCAGCGGCTAGCCCGCCGTACGCTCAGGCCGGTCAGGCCGAGCTGAACTCGATCTGGGGTGCCGTCCCGCCGAAGGCAAAGCCGATACCGCCGCACGGAACATCGTCCGGCCCCCAGAGCGAGACCTTGACCGAGCGCCTCGAGACGTTGTGCAAGGAGAATCGGACGGTGACGGCATGATCCGCTTGCACCTCCGTCCCGACGGCCGCCTCGGGGCGCACCGTCACTGGCCCCTCGGTCAGTTCTCGGACGTACGAACCCCGCGTCCCCCGGCTCGTTTCACGCTCGTGCAGATCCCTTCGGGACCGTGGTTCCTGTGCCCCGACGCGTGCCACGGCGGTGCATCGCCCGGCAAGACCGGAGAGAGGTTCGACAACCGCAGGAGCGTCACGTCCGCCACGCGCACCTGCCGGACGTCGGGCAGCGACGCCCTGATCAGCTTCCTCACCCGTGCGCTGGTCCGTGGGCCCTCGACGACGACGGTCACGTGGCGGGCGAGCAGGAAGCGGCGGAAGCCGGCCGGGCCGCCCGGCGGCATCCCGCCGCCGAGGCTCTCGTAGTCGCGATACCAGGGGCATTCCGCGGGGATGATCGACTGGCCGACGTGACCGCCGATCATGGCGAAGCGGAAGTGCGTCTCGGCTTGCCAGAGCATCGACCAGCTGCTGCGGCTCGCGTACGGGAAGACGAGTGCCCTATCGCCGCGATGGATGAAGGCGCGGTTCGCAGCCGAGTCGAAGAATCTCGACTGCCGCGCCCGCGACGTCCAGAACGCGCCGCTGGGAGTCGGCAGAAGACTCGCGACGGCCGCGGCACCGAGGACGAACCGCCAGAGGCGGCGGCCGGGCTGGGCGAGCCAGAACGTCGCGCCGAGGACGAGGAACAGGCCGGCGTACATCTCGAGCCGGATCGGGAGCGCCTCGCCGACGGCAGGAAGCTTCTCGATCCCGGCCCAGACGCCCGTCGCCACCGGATGCCCTGCCACGCGCACCGTCGATCCCGTGGCCATCGCGTCGGCCGCGACGGCGGCGACGAGGAGGAGCCAGGCGCCGCGGCGCAGCCGGCCGCGCAGCGTGATCGCGGCGAGCAGGGCCATGACGAGGAGCGGGATTCCGACGTATGCACCGATCTCGTCGATGTTGCTCGTGAATCGACTGGCCACCGCGTGGCTGTGCGGGGGTCTCCACCAGGTCGTGTGCGTCGGGAAGAGGATGTTGGCCAGATCGAGGGCGTGGTGACTCCGGTGGGGCCGCAGCGGCAGCCGGGGGCCGCTCGCAAAGGCGTGGACGAGGTAGGGGGTCACGATCACGCCTGCGCCGACGTAGGCGAGCGCCGTGTATCGCGCCAGTGCGGCCAGCCGGGCTGGCGCGTCGAGCAGGAGGAATGCGAGAGCGAAGCAGACGGCCCCGAGCAGGGTCAGCGTCGCGACGATCTCCGTGGAGATGCCGAACTGCAACGCGAGCACGACCGCGAGGGCCACCGTATAGGCCCGGCGGCCGAGACTCCCCTGGAAGAAACGCACCGCGAGCAGGCCGGCGAGCGGCACGAGACACACGAAGGACAGGTTGAGATGGCCGATCGACTGGCCGATGACGTAGGGCGAGAAGCCGAACAGGAACCCGGCGAAGAGCGATGCCGCCACGTCGCCCGTCAGGCGGCGCGCGAGCAGATACGCCGTCCACGCAGCGAGCGGCGGCGCCGCCAGAGCCGCGACGTTGTAGGCGACGATGGGCCCGACGGTCTCGCTCAACGGCGTGAGCGCGAAGCTGAGCGTGGGCGACGCCGTGACCCAGGCGAGATCGACCCCATGCGGCGCCCAGACCGCGGTGGCGAGAAACGGATCGTGTCCGTGGGCGATTGCGTGGGGCCACCACAGGAACGACCACATGAGGATCGTCTTGTCGGAGAGAGCGTCGCCGAGCACCCTCGTGGAGGGGTGGAGGACGACGCCACGACCGATCCAGAGCACCGCGAAGAGGACGTAACCGGCGAGTGGGGACACGGCTCCGGCCGCCCGCACCAGGATTCTCGGCGGCGCCACAGCGCCCGGCTGCTCGTGAGAGAGCGTGGTCACGCGCGCCTTATACGCGCCCGGCGCCTGCGTTGTCACGTCCAACGGTCATTCCGGAACTCCGCCCCGAAGTGTCACCGCGCTCGGCTCAAGCGGTCGGCCGGACGAGCTCGCGGGCCCTCGCCGCCTTGACGGCCGCGGTCAGCGTCGCGATGTCGTACGCCCCGTAGTGGCGCAGCCCGTTGACGAAGAACGTCGGCGTGCCCGAGACGCCCGAGAGATCGGCCGAATCCACGTCCTCCGCGATGCGCCCGGCGCCCGCCCGCGTGCGCAGGTCGTCCTCGAAGCGCTCGACGTCGAGTCCCAGCCCGGCCGCGTAGCCGACGAGGTCGCGGTGGGCGAGTGCGTCCTGGTGCTCGAGCAGGAGGTCGTGCATCTCCCAGAACGCGCCCTGCTCCGCCGCCGCCTCCGCCGCCTCGGCCGCCCGCTGCGCATTCGGATGGACGTCGTTGAGGGGGAGGTTCCGCCAGACGTAGGCGACGTCGCCGTGCTCCCGCAGGAGCTCCCGCACGACCGGCTCCGCCTGGCCGCAATACGGACACTCGAAGTCGCCGTACTCGAGGACGGTGACGGGCGCGTCCGCCGGGCCGCGGATGTGGTCGCGCTCGGGATCCACCGGCTCCGCCAGGTCGACGATGAGGTCGGGCGTGCCGAGCAGCGCGCGGATCCGCAGACGCCGCGGCAGCCGCCTCGTGCCGGCGACGAGGAGCCAGGTGAGCGCCGCCGCCACGAGCGCCGCGCTGAGGACGCCGACCTTCGCCTGGGCGAGCTGCGTCCCGTGGAACGCGAGATCGGCGATGAGGATGGAGACCGTGAAGCCGATTCCCGCGATCGTGCCCGCTCCGGCCACGGATGCCCACCCGACCGGCGGGCGCAGGCGGCCGCGCGAGACACGTGCGGCGAGCCAGGTCGAGCCGACGATCCCGGCCGGCTTGCCGACGACGTACCCGATCAGGATCCCGAGGGTCACGGGGGACGTGTACGCAGCGGCGAGGAAGCCGCCGCTCAGGTGGATCCCCGCGTTCGCGAGCGCGAACAGCGGCACGATCGCGTAGCTCGTCCACGGATGCCAGAGCGCCTGCAGCCGCTCGTTCGGGGAGACGGCGGTCCGCACCGCGTCGCGTGCCGTCCGCGCGAGCGCCCCGGTCGGCTGCTCCCGGAAGAGCCGGAAGAAGTCGCTCGCCCGCTCCAGGTCGGTGCGCTGCGCCGGGTAGGCGAGTGCGATCACGCCGCCCATCAGCCCGGCGACGACCGGGTCGATCCCGGCCTCGTAGAACGAGACCCAGACCGCCGTCCCGAGCAGGAAGTAGATCGGGCCGAAGTGGATGTTCGCGGCGCGGACGAGGAGGATGCAGCCGAACAGGCCGATCCCGGTGAGCAGCGCGACGACGGAGATCGAGCCGCTGTACGCGATCGCGATCACGAGCAGCGCGACGAGGTCGTCGACGACGGCGACCGTGAGCAGGTAGGCGCGGAGGCGGTCGGGAAGGCCCGGACCGACGAGCGCGAGCAGGCCGAGCGCGAACGCCGTGTCCGTCGACATCGCCGTCCCCCAGCCGTGGATCGAGTCGTGCCCGGCGTTGAGCGCGAGGAAGATCGCGACCGGCACGACCATCCCGCCCACGCCGGCGAGGAGCGGGAGCGCGACCCGCCGCCGCTCGCGCAGCTCGCCGAGGTCGAACTCGCGCCGTGCCTCGAGCCCGATCACGAAGAAGAAGAAGGCCATCAGGCCGCTGTTGATCCAGCCACGCAGGTCCTGCGAGATGCCGGAGCCGCCGACGCGGATCGAGAGCGTCGTCGTCCAGACCCGTTCGTACGACGCCGGCTCGGCATTCGCCCAGACGAGCGCGGCCACGACGCCGACGAGGAGGACCGCGGCGCTGCCGGTCTCGGTCCGGAGGAAGGCGCGGAGCGGCGTCTGCAGGTTGCGCGTCCACGCCGTCCGGCCGCTGAAGGGGGCAGTCGAGAGGTCGGTGTCGGCCATCGCGCCAGAGCTTCGCAAAGCTGTCGGTTCCACCGAGGAGGGCGAACTAGGTCGGCTAGAGTGCGCCTGCCCGCGGCGGGCGCAGAGCCAGGCCGCTTTCCGACCTATCTCACGCGTATCAGGGGAGTTTCTGTGGCCGACAAGAGCAACGGCAAGAACACGGGGAAGATCGTCGAGATCAAGGGCGTCGTGCTCGATGCGGTCTTCCCGGACGGGCTTCCCGAGATCTACCACGCCCTCCGCATCGACGTCCCCGAGGACGGCGGGACCCGCGAGCTGATCGCGGAGGTGCAGCAGCACCTCGGCGACGATCGCGTGCGGGCCGTCGCCATGGACTCGACCGACGGGCTCGCCCGCGGCGTCGAGATCGTCGACACCCGGCAGCCGATCTCGGTGCCCGTCGGCGACGAGACGCTCGGCCGCATCTGGAACGTGATCGGCGATCCGATCGACGGCAAGGACGAGGCGAAGGGCGAGCGCTGGCCCATCCACCGCGATCCGCCGCCGTTCCCCGATCTCTCGCCGACCGTCGAGATCTTCGAGACGGGGCTCAAGGTCGTCGACCTGATCGCGCCCTACGTCCGCGGCGGCAAGGTCGGCCTCTTCGGCGGGGCCGGCACCGGCAAGACGGTGCTGATCCAAGAGCTGATCCACAACGTCGCGCTGCAGCACGGCGGCGTCTCGGTCTTCTCCGGCGTCGGCGAGCGCACGCGCGAGGGCAACGACCTCATGCTCGAGATGCAGGAGTCGGGCGTCATGGACAAGGTCGCGATGGTCTACGGCCAGATGAACGAGCCGCCGGGAGCGCGGCTCCGCGTCGGGCTCTCGGGTCTCACGATGGCCGAGTACTTCCGCGACCAGGGCCAGGACGTCCTCCTCTTCATCGACAACATCTTCCGCTTCGTGCAGGCGGGATCCGAGGTGTCGGCGCTGCTCGGCCGCATGCCGAGCGCCGTCGGCTACCAGCCGACGCTCGCGACCGAGATGGGACAGCTGCAGGAGCGCATCACCTCGACGCGCACCGGCTCGGTCACGTCGGTGCAGGCGATCTACGTCCCCGCCGACGACCTCACCGACCCCGCGCCCGCGAACACGTTCGCGCACCTCGACGCGACGACAGTGCTCGACCGCGGCATCGTCGAGAAGGGCATCTATCCCGCCGTCCATCCGCTGCGGTCGACGTCGCGGGCGCTCCAGCCGGGGATCGTCTCGGCGGAGCACTATCGGACGGCGACGCGCGTGCAGGAGGTGCTCCAGCGCTACGCCGACCTCCAGGACATCATCGCCATCCTCGGCATCGACGAGCTCTCGGACGAGGACAAGCTCGTGGTGGCGCGCGCCCGCAAGATCGAGCGCTACCTGTCGCAGCCGAACTTCGTCGCGGAGCAGTTCACCGGCACGCCGGGCGAGTACGTGAAGCTCGAGGACACGATCCGCGGCTTCACCGAGATCCTCGACGGCAAGCACGACGAGCTGCCGGAGCAGGCCTTCTACATGGTCGGCGTCATCGAGCAGGCGGTCGAGCGCGGCAAGCAGCTCGGCGGCGAGGAGCCGGACGACGCCGCGCAGCGCGAGGCGGACGAGCAGGCCGAGGCCGCCGAGACCGAGACGGCCGGCGCTCCGGCCTAGGGAACCGCGTGCCCGACCATCCGCTCTTCCCGGTCTCGGTCGTGACGCCGGAGGGTCCGGCGTACGAGGGCGAGGCCGAGATGCTGATCGTGCCCGGCGCGGCGGGGGAGATCGGCGTCCTCGCTCGGCACGCGCCGCTCGTCGCGATGCTGCGCGCCGGCTCGACGCGCGTCCACCTCGGCGACGGCGAGGTGCGCGAGTTCGCGACCGGCCCGGGCTTCTTCCAGGTGCTCGAGAACCGTGCGATCGCGCTCGTCGACGACGCGGTCGCGGCCGGCGACATCGACGAGGCGCGGGCCCGGCGGCAGCTCGAGGAGGCGCAGGCAGAGCTCGAGCGCGTCGACACGGGCGACTCGACCGCCGACCGCTGGCAGCTCGAGCAGCGCATCCGCCACGCCGAGAACCAGCTCACGGTCAGCGGCGCGAGCTAGTAGCGGTCGATCTCGATCAGCCGCTGGTCGCTGATCCCGAAGTGGCGCGCGATCTCGTGGAAGACGGTCCGACGAACGGCGAACCGCAGCCGCTCGGGGTCGCCGGCGGCGATCCGCTCGAGCGGGAGACGGTAGATCGTGATCTTGTCCGGTAGCGCGCCCGCGTAGTACGGGCCGCGCCTGCCCCATGGGATGCCCTCGTAGAGGCCGAGCAGGTTCCGCCCCGGCGGCGGCTCGTCCTCGACCGTCACGGCGACGTTCGTCATGAGCCCGCGGATGTCTTCCGGGAGATCGTCGAGCGCCTCGTCCACGAGCTGCTCGAACGCCGCCGCGTCGGAGTCGTTGTTCACCCGGTCGGCACCTCTGCGAGCACTCCACCGTGCCGGAGCGCGTCTTCCAAGGGAGCGGCCATCGCCGCTTCGTGCGCAGCCGTGAACGCCTCGCCGAGCTCGCGCTCGGCCGTCTCCTTTGCTTCCTCGAAGAGCACCCGCTCGCTCGGTTGGAGCTGCAGGCCCGCATCTGCCAGTTGCCGGTCGGCGATTCCTGCGAGATGCGCCGCTCGCACGGCGTCGCCTTCGAGCAGGCTGAGGCGTGCGAACCCGGCGAGCGCGTACGCCATTACCTCCTTGAAGCCCAGCTCGAGCGTGACCACTACGGCGCGCTCGAGCCACTCCCGTGCCTGCTCGAGGTTGCCGGCGTGGAGGTTGTGGCTGCCGAGGTTGTACATCGATATGGCCGCGTTCTGCTTGTGGCTCGATTCGAGCGAGAGCGCCTCCTCCGTCACCTTGATCGCAAGCGCATAGTCGCCGCGCATGCCGGCGATATGGCCGAGGTTGCTGAGCACAGTGCCGAGGCGGGACGGAACGTCGAGCTTGCGGAAGAGGTCGGCACTCTCCTCCAGCAGCGCACTGGCCGAGTCGAACTCCTCCCGCATCGCGGCGACCGTGCCGAGGTCGCTCAGCTCACGGGCGATCCAGAGTTCGTCTCCGACCTCCCGTGCGAGCGCCAGCGCGGCTTCCTTCCGCTCCTGCGCCAGGTCCAGGTCGCTGAGCCGGGTCGCGATCGCCCCGCTGGCGGCGAGAGCCCTGAGCCGGAGCTCCGGCGAGGCGTCCAGCGTGCGCGGAAGCGCGTCCTCCAGCCAGCGGCCGCCTTCGTTGAAGTGGCCGCGCACTTCCCAGAAGAGCCGCAGGGAGCTCGCCATCCGCAGCGTGAGCTCAGGCTCCTCCTCGAGCGACCAGGCGAGCGCAGCGCGGATGTTGTCGAGCTCGGGTTGGATCCGGTCGAGCCACGTCGTGACGTCCTCGCCGGCCAAGGTCCGCTCCGCCATGGTCTCGGCCAGCTCGGTCATCCATTCGGCGTGGCGGCGGCGCACGTCGGCCTCACCCGCTTCGCGCAGTCGCTCGAGGGCGAAGGCACGGACGGTCACGAGCATCGTGAAGCGGCCGTCGCGCCGTCGCAGCAGGTTGTTGTCCACGAGCGCACCCAGCGTCTCCAGCGTCGTCTCGCACACGTGTTCCGCCGCCTCCAGCGTGCAGCCGCCCGCGAAGACGCCGAGCCGGACGAAGGCGGCGCGCTCTTCCGGCCCCAGGAGGTCGTAGCTCCAGTGGATCGTCGCCGCGAGCGTCTGTTGTCGCGCCGGGGCGTCCCGTGGTCCGGACGGAAGCAGGTGCGGCTCGCGGTCGAGGCGCTCGAGGATCTCGCCGGGCGCGAGCAGCTTCGAACGGGCCGCGGCGAGCTCGATCGCGAGGGGGAGGCCGTCGAGCCGGCTACAGACCCGAGCGACCTCCGGCGCGCTGGCCTCGTCGAGCTCGAAGTCCGGATAGACGGCGCGGGCCCGCGCGGCGAAGAGCCGCAGCGCGTCGGACGTGACCAGCGCTTCGAACGGCAGTTCCGCGGGGGGCGTGTCGAAGGGCGGCACCGGGTACTCGTGCTCGGCCGCGAGTCGCAGCGGCGCGCGGCTCGTCGCAAGCACCCAGAGCCGCGGGGCCGCGGCGAGCAGCTCGCCGACGAAAGGCGCCGCGGCGAGGAGCTGCTCGAAGTTGTCCAGCACGAGCAGCATGCGCTGCTCCCGGAGGTGCTCGGTCACTCCCTCCGCCAGCGGCCGACCGCCTTCGCGCACGTCCAACGCCTCCGCGATCGTCGGCACGAGCAGCTCCGGGCTCGAGACCGGTGCGAGGCTGACGAAGAGGGCGCCGTCGCGAAGCTCGGGCTCGAGCGTCTCCGCGACCGCGAGTCCCAGGCGCGTCTTCCCGGTGCCGCCTGGGCCGGTGAGCGTGACGAGCCTCGCGCCCTCGTCCCGGAACAGTGCAGCGACCGCCGCGAGCTCGAGCCGGCGGCCGACGAGCGGGGTGGGAGGGACCGGCAGCGGCTGCGTCGTTCGTGTGGGCGCCGCGGGGGCCGAGAGGCTCGGATCCTGCCGCAGGATCGCGCGCTCGAGCTCCTGCAGGGCGGGACTCGGCTCGAGGCCGAGCTCCTCCGCGAGCGCGCGACGTGCGTTGCGGTAGACCTCGAGAGCCTCCGCCTGGCGGTCGCAGCGGTAGAGGGCGAGCAGCCGCTGCCGGAGGAACCGCTCGCGGTAGGGCTCGTCGGCCGTGACCGCCTCGAGCTCGGCGACGACGGTGTCGTGCCGGCCGCAGGCGAGCTCCGCCTCGAAGCGGAGCTCGAGCGCCGTCAGCCGCAGCTCTTCGAGCCGCTCGGCCTCGGCGGCGCGTCGTGCCTCCTCGGGAAGGTCGGCGAGCGCGGATCCGCGCCAGACCGAGAGTGCCTCTCGCAGATCCTCGGCCGCGTCGTCCGGCCGGCCGGCCTCGAGCGCCGCCCGGCCGCGCTCGAGCGCGCGCTCGAAGCGGTCGAGGTCGAGCTCCTCCTCGGCCACGACGGCGCGATAGCCGCGGCCCGCGGTCTCGATCCGCTCGCCGCCCAACGCCCGGCGCAGCCCGTGCACGTAGACCTGCAACGACTGCAGCGCCGACGCCGGCGGCCTTTCTCCCCACAGTCCGTCGATCAGCTGCTCGGCCGGCACGACGCGCCGGCGGTTGACGAGCAGCAACGCGAGGAGCGCGCGCTGCTTCGGCGCACCGAGCGCGGCGGGCGAGCCGTCGACGAGCGCCTCGACCGGCCCCAGGATCCGAAACTGCGTAGCCATGCCCCTTTAAGCCCTCCTCAACCGGATCTTAAGCGGCACCCCCGACGCTGCCCTCGACAGCCGCCGCCGGCGGCCACGGAGAGGAGGCAAGCATGATCCGCGCAGGAGACTCGATCGAGAACCCGGTCACCGGCGAGCGCATCGTCTTCCGGCAGACGAGCCGCGAGACGAACGGGGCGGCCGTCGTGATCGAGACCTACGTGCAGCCGAGCGGCTTCGTCGCCGCCGCCCACGTTCACCCGAGCCAGGAGGAGCGCTTCGAGGTGCTCCGCGGCACGGTCGGGTTCCGGGTCGGCCGCGAGAGGCTCGTCGCGGGGCCGGGGAAGCGGCTCACGGTGCCTGCGGGCACGCCGCACAAGTTCTGGAACGCCGGTGACGACGTCGCGCACTTCGTCTGCGAGATCCGGCCCGCGCTGCAGTTCGAGTCGCTGCTCGAGACGATGTTCACGCTCGCCGCCGAGGGCCGGACGAACCGCAAGGGGATGCCGAACCCGCTGCACCTCGCGGTGATCGCGAATGCGCACTTCGACACGGTTCGCCTGCCGTTCCCGCCGGCGATCGTCCAGCGCATCGGGCTCGCGCTCGGCAGCCCGCTCGGCCGCGCGCTCGGCTACGAGCCCGTCTACGTCCCGGCGCCGGCCGTCGTCGGCGCACCCGCCGCGACCGCAGCCTGATTGATGCGGCGCCGGCTCCTCATCGGAGGGATCGTCCTCGCCGCCCTCCTTCTCGCGGGTCTCGGCGCGCTGATCTCGCTGACCCGTTCGCTCGTCTCCCTCGCCCCGCCCCTCGTCTTCGAAAGGAGCACCGCACGATGACCACCACCGAGAACCGCCGCTGGGCCCTGTTCGGCCCGGTCTCGATCGCTCTCTGGATCGCCGGCGTCGCCCTCATCAACCACAACGCGCCGGCCACCCACGCGACCGGAGGCCAGATTCTCGCCTGGTACAAGACCGACTCGGACTCGATCGTCATGGGCGGCTGGCTGTTCATACTCGGCTGCCTCGCCTTCGTCACCTTCGCCGCCGCCCTGCGCGTGCGCCTGGCCGAGGCCGCGGGACAGGACGGCCACCTCCCCGGGCTCGCACTCGCGGGCGCCGCGATGGCCGGGGTCATGGGGATGCTCACCGCGGCCGTCGACCTCGTCGGCGGCATCGACAAGAACGACATCGACCCGGCCACCGCCGCGACCTTCCATCACTCCGTCGACCTCTTCTTCGTCGGCACGGAGCTGGCCGCCGTCCTGCCGATCGCCGCGTTCGCGATCGTCGCCTGGCGGACGCGCGTCCTGCCGCGCTGGTGGGCCGCGTTCGCGGGTCTCGTGGCGATCGTGCTGATCGCAGGTCCGATCGGTTGGATCGGCCTGATCTTCGGAGTCCCGCTGTGGACGCTCGGCACGAGCCTCTTCTTCCTGCTCGGCGCCCGCGAACGCATGCGGACGGCAGCAGCCGCGACCTGAGCTGCAAGGAGAAGCAGGAGGCGCGCCTCGGGGCCGGCGCGCCTCCTCTCAGAGAGAGGTCCTGGCCCGAGTGACGCCGAGCCGTGTGCCGTTCCAGGCGAGGTGAGCATGCTCGACGGCTGGGCATCCGAAGACGCCCAGGGAGCGACCCGGCTCCTGCGAGCACGCGTTCTCGCTCAGGAAGTTCGGACGTCAGTCCTTGCTGGTGGGAACCGGCTCGGCAGGCTCGTTCATCAGATCCTCGCGAATGTGCTTGCGGTTCTTCGCGAGCTGGGAGGCAATCGACTCCTTGCGAATGCCGACGAGGAACCCGATGCACCAGTCCAACATCTCCAGGGCCTCCGTGGCTGCCTGCCTGTAGCGCTCCTCGCTCACCCGGCCGTTTCCGTTCCCGTTGTCCTTTGCCATGTGACTCCGGTACCCAGCACGGTCACTTTGCAACATCGAGCACCGCCGGTCCGCCGGGCGGGATCATCGTTTCCATCCCGCACCGGCGTGGTAGGCGAGGCACATGGCGCGACAGGGGAAGGGCGGTCGGCCCTCCGAGGGGGATCGCTACAAGAAGGCGGCCAGTGACGCGTTGATGTTGCTCGACTGGTGCATCGAGTACTTCGCAGACAGTCGCCACGAGCGAATCGCCGGTCAGTTGGCCCGGAGTCGAAGGCGCATCGCGAAGCTGCTCAGAGACTAGGAGGAGTCGCCTCCACGGCGACCCCGACTAGCCGACGCGACTCGCCACCCGCAACGAGCCCTCGTGCGCGGGCAGGTAGAGCCGCTCGACATACTCCGCCGCCATCCGCGCTGTACCGAAGCGCGGCCCCAGCTCGGCGATGGACTCCCGCATCAGTGCGATCCAGCGTTGCGGCAGTCCGTTCTCGTCCCGCGCGTAGTAGGCCGGGAGCACCTGCTCCTCGAGCACGGCGTAGAGCGCCTCCGCGTCCGCCTCGTCCTGCTCGGCGTCGCTCGCGTCGTCCTCCGACCGGCCCTCGATCGCGAAGCCGCACTCCGGGGAGTACGCCTCGGCCCACCAGCCGTCGAGGATCGAGCAGTTGAGCACGCCGTTCAGTGCAGCCTTCATCCCCGAGGTGCCCGAGGCCTCGAAGGGGCGGCGCGGCGTGTTGAGCCAGACGTCGACGCCCTGCACGAGCCGCCGCGCGAGCGTCATCTCGTAGTCCTCGAGGAAGACGACGCGTCCCGCCGCCGTCGGCTCCCGCGCGAACTCCACGACGAGCTGGATCACGTCCTTCCCGCCCTCGTCTGCCGGGTGCGCCTTGCCGGCCACGAGCACCTGGATCGGCCGCTCGTGGTCGGCGAGGAGCTGCGCGAGCCGCTCGGGCCGGCTGAAGAGGAGGCTGGCGCGCTTGTAGGTCGCGAACCGGCGCGCGAAGCCGATAGTGAGAACGTCCGGGTCGAGCTCGCGCACCCCGCGCGTGGCGACGACGTGCTCGAGCAGGCGCTCCTTGCCGCTGCGATGCGCAGCCCAGAGATCCTCGGCCGAAAGCTCCCGCGCGCGCTCGAACTGCGGTTCCGTGTCGCCGAGCAGCGTCCCGAGCTCCGCGGAGATCCACGTCCGCTGGTGGACGCCGTTCGTCACGGAGGTGATCGGCACCTCGTCGACGCGCCGCTCGGGCCACAGGCCGTGCCACATCTCGCGCGAGACGGCGCCGTGCAGCTCCGAGACGGCGTTCGCGTACTGCGAGGTGCGGAGCGCGAAGGGGGTGAGGCCGAAGCCCGTCTCCTCCGGATCGGTCCTGCCGAGCGCCACGAAGTCCTCCCACGCGAGGCCGCAACGCTCGACGAGCCCCTCGAGGGTCTGCCGCAGGAGCTCCGGGTCGAACACCTCGTTTCCCGCCGGCACCGGCGTGTGGGTGGTGAAGACCGTCGACGTGCGCAGCCGTTCGATCGCCTCGTCCGCCGCCAGGCCCTGCTCCTCGACGAGCTCGCGCATCCGCTCGAGCTGGAGCAGCGCCGAGTGGCCTTCGTTCAGGTGGAAGACCGTGGGCTCGAGGCCGAGCCGGCGCAGCACGCGGACGCCGCCGACCCCGAGCAAGACCTCCTGCCGCAGCCGGTTCGCCCGGTCGCCGCCGTAGAGCGTGTCGGTGACGGTCCAGTCCGGGTTCCCCTCGACCCAGGTGTCGATCAGGTAGAGGGAGGCGCGCCCGACGCGCACACGCCAGACGCCGAGCCGCACCGGGACGAGGTTGCCGTCGTCGTCCGCGAGCTCGACCAGGGGCGCCATGGGCACGAGCTCGAGCGGCAGCCGGCTCGTGTCGGTCGGCGGGTAGTGCTCGATCTGCCGGTCGTTCTCGTCGAGGCGCTGCTGGAAATAGCCCCGGCGGTAGAAGAGCCCGATCCCGACGAGCGGGACGCCGAGCTCCGACGCGGCCTTCAGATAGTCGCCCGCGAGCACGCCCAGCCCACCGGAGTAGATGGGCAGGCTCTCGTCGAGCCCGAACTCGGCGGAGAAGTAGGCGACGAGGAGGTCGGCGGGGCCGCTCCTGCTCCGCCACCAGGTCTCCTCGCCCCGGTCGCGCGCGAGGCGCCCCTGCACCCGCGCCAGACGCTCGAGGTACTCCGGCGTCAGCGCGCCCGCGAGGTCCTCGTCGGTGAGCTCGGACAGGAGCGCGGTCGGGTTGTGGTGCAGCTCGGCGAAGCGGCGCGGCGCGAGCGCGTCGAACAGGAGCCGCGTCTCGGCGATCCAGGTGAAGGAGAAGTCGCTCGCGATCTCGAGGAGAGCCGCACGCAGCGTCGCGCCGTCGCGTATCTCGGCCACGAAGCGGCACCCTAGCGCCCGACCCGGCCCTCACGCGGAGGGTTGCGGGAGGCACGGCTGCTAGCGTTTCCCGTACCCGGAGAGCTTTGACAGGCAGCTTGGCGACCGGGTCAACAAACGCCTAAAGCGCCCGAGAGCACCCCGCTCCCGGGCCCTCTGTGAGGAGACTGAGGAGACCAGGTGCAGGACACGCGGGAACGGCTCGAATCCATCCTCAGGCAGCGCATCGCGATCCTCGACGGATCGTGGGGCGTCCTGATCCAGCGGCGCGTGCGCGGCGAGGAGGAGTACCGCGGCGAGCGCTTCCGCGACCACCCGCTCGACGTCGCCGGTGATCCCGACCTCCTCAATCTGACGCGGCCCGAGATCGTGCGCGACATCCACCGGTCGTACTTCGAGGCCGGCGCCGACATCGCCACCACCAACACCTTCACGGCGACGCGGATCGGCCAGGCCGACTACGGGCTCGAGGAGGTCGCGGCCGAGATGTCGGTCGAGGGCGCGAGGCTCGCGCGGGAGGTTGCCGACGAGTTCGGCGGCCTGGTCGCCGGCTCACTCGGGCCGCTCAACGTCTCGCTCTCGCTCTCCCCGCGCGTGGACGATCCGTCCTATCGGTCGGCGACCTTCGACGAGGTCGCGGAGGCGTACGCCGAGCAGATCCGCGCCCTGCGCGACGGCGGCGTCGACCTGCTCCTGATCGAGACCGTCTTCGACACGCTGAACGCGAAGGCTGCGATCGTCGCCGCGCAGAGCGAGGCGCCGGAGCTGCCGCTCTGGCTCTCCTTCACGGCGGTCGACAAGAGCGGCCGCAACCTCTCGGGCCAGACCGTCGAGGCGTTCTGGATCTCCGTCGAGCACGCCCGGCCGCTCGTCGCCGGGGTCAACTGCTCGCTCGGCGCGGCGGAGATGCGCCCGTTCGTCGAGGACCTCGCGGAGATCGCGCCGACCTGGGTCGCGTGCTATCCGAACGCCGGCCTGCCGAACGCGCTCGGCGAGCACGACGAGCTGCCCGAGGACACGAGCCGCTACCTCGGGGAGTTCGCGCTGGACGGGCTCGTGAACATCGTCGGCGGTTGCTGCGGCACGACGCCGGAGCACGTGCGGCAGATCGCCGGCGCGGTCGAAGGAGTCGCGCCGCGCAGCGTTCCCGAGCGGCGGCCGGCGACGCGCTTCAGCGGTCTCGAGCCTTTCGAGATCCGAGCGGATTCGAATCTCACGCTGATCGGCGAGCGCACGAACATCACCGGCTCGGCCCGCTTCCGGCGGCTCGTCGAAAGAGGCGACTTCCAGGCGGCGCTCGACGTCGCGATCGAGCAGGTGCGCGGCGGGGCCAACCTCCTCGACGTCAACATGGACGCCGACCTGCTCGACGGCGAGCGGGCGATGACGACCTTTCTGAACCTCGTAGCGACCGAGCCCGAGGTCGCGCGGATCCCGATCATGATCGACAGCTCGCGCTGGTCGGTGCTCGAGGCCGGGCTCAAGTGCGTGCAGGGCAAGGGGGTCGTCAACTCGCTCTCGCTGAAGGAGGGAGAGGAGCCGTTCCTCGAGCAGGCGCGCACGGTGCGCCGCTACGGGGCGGGCGTCGTGGTGATGGCGTTCGACGAGGAGGGACAGGCCGAGACCGTCGAGCGCAAGGTCGCGATCTGCGAGCGCGCCTACCGGCTGCTCCTCGAGCAGGCGGGCTTCGCGCCCGAGGATCTGATCTTCGACCCGAACGTCCTCGCCGTCGCGACCGGGATCGAGGAGCACCGAGGCTTCGCGCGCGCGTTCCTCGAAGCGCTGCCGCTGATCAAGGAGCGCTGCCCGGGCGCGAGGACGAGCGGCGGCATCTCCAACCTCAGCTTCGCGTTCCGTGGCAACGACGCCGTGCGCGAGGCGATGCACTCCGCCTTCCTCTACCACGCGATCCGCGCCGGGCTCGACATGGGCATCGTCAACGCCGGCCAGCTCGTCGTCTACGAGGACATCGAGCCGGAGCTGCTCGCGCTCGTCGAGGACGTGATCTTCGACCGGCGGCCCGACGCCACCGAGCGGCTCGTCGAGTACGCCGGGCGCGTCCGCGGCGAGGCAACCCGGCGCGAGGTCGACCTCTCGTGGCGCGAGGCGCCGGTCGAGAAGCGGCTCGAGCACGCGCTCGTGCACGGCATCGTCGACTTCATCGAGGAGGACACCGAGGAGGCGCGGCAGCGGGCCGACCGCCCGCTCGACGTGATCGAGGGGCCGCTGATGGCCGGCATGCAGGTCGTCGGCGACCTCTTCGGCGCCGGGAAGATGTTCCTGCCGCAGGTCGTGAAGAGCGCGCGCGCCATGAAGCGCGCCGTGGCCTACCTCGAGCCGTACATGGAGGCGGAGCAGGCCGCCGGCGGCGTCCCGCGGGCGCGCGGCAAGGCCGTCCTCGCGACGGTGAAGGGCGACGTCCACGACATCGGCAAGAACATCGTCGGCGTCGTGCTCGGCTGCAACGACTACGACGTCGTCGACCTCGGCGTCATGGTGCCGGCCGAGCGGATCCTCGACACGGCGGTCGAGGAGGAGGCGGACGTCGTCGGGCTCTCCGGGCTCATCACGCCGTCGCTCGACCAGATGGTGGACGTGGCGCGGGAGATGGAGCGGCGTGGGCTGGCGCTGCCGCTCCTGATCGGCGGCGCGACGACATCCCGCCAGCACACCGCGGTGCGGATCGCGCCGGTGTACTCGCAGCCGGTCGTGCACGTGCTCGACGCCTCGCGCGTCGTCCGCGTCGTCTCGGATCTGCTCGACCCCGAGCGGCGCGTCCGGCTCGACATCGAGAACCGCGCCGACCAGGATCGGCTGCGCGACCTGCACGCGGAGAAGGAGCGCAAGCCGCTGCTGCCTCTGGCCCGGGCGCGCGAGAACCGGCACCGCGTCGCGTTCGACGACCTGCCCGTGCCCGAGTTCACGGGCCGCCGGATCGTCGAGCCGGAGCTCGCGGAGCTGCGCGAGTACGTCGACTGGCAGTTCTTCTTCCACGCCTGGGAGCTGAAGGGGAGGTTCCCGGCGATCCTCGAGCAGCCGGCCGCCCGCGAGCTCTTCGACGACGCGCAGCGCCTGCTCGACCGCATCGTCGACGAGCGGCTGCTCGTAGCCCGCGGCGTCTTCGGGTTCTGGCCGGCCGCGTCCGACGGCGACGACGTGGTCCTCGACGAGGGGACGCGCTTCTGCTTCCTCCGCCAGCAGTCGGACTACGGCGACTCGCGCCCGAACCGCTCGCTCGCGGACTACGTGGCGCCCGCCGAAGACCACCTGGGCGCGTTCGCGGTCACCGCCGGCATCGGGGCCCACGAGCTCGCGGCCCGCTTCGCCGCGGAGCACGACGACTACCACGCGATCATGGTCAAGGCGCTCGCGGACCGGCTCGCCGAGGCCTTCGCCGAGTACCTCCACGAGGTCGCGCGGCGCGCCTGGTACGAGACGGGCGCGAAGCTGCCGAACGACGAGCTGATCGCGGAGCGCTTCCGTGGCATCCGGCCCGCGTTCGGGTACCCCGCCTGCCCGGACCACAGCGAGAAGTCGAAGCTGTTCGCGCTGCTCGGCGCCGAGGAGGCGGGGCTCGCGCTGACGGAGTCGTACGCGATGACGCCGGCCGCCAGCGTGAGCGGCATCTACCTCGCGCATCCCGAGGCGCGCTACTTCTCGGTGGGCCGGATCGACCGCGACCAGGTCGAGGACTACGCGGCGCGGAAGAGGGTCTCGCCGGACGAACTCGAAGGCTGGCTGCGACCGAATCTCGGATACGAGCCGGTGGAAGATGAGGCCGGAGTAAGAGTCTCGGCTTCTTCCGGGACCTGAGCTATCCTCGAAGCCGGCGCCGCCGTGGCGCCGATCTCGCATGCGGACGACGTTAAAGCGCGGAATCGGGCGGGCCGGCGGCCCCAATGGCAACGGCCACGCGGCACTGCCGCCGCTGTTCGGTCCGATCGTGCGCTATCGCCAGCCCGAGCCGCCGCGGCGGTCCGTGGTCGGGGCCATCCTGCGCGGCTTCGGCTGGCTCGTGCTGGCGGCGGCCGTGATCGGCTCGGGCGCCGCCGGAGGCTTCTACCTCTACGGGCACGAGACCCTCGGCGCGGTGATCAACCCCCCAACGCTCAAGGTGAAGGGTGGGCTCGCGTACGCACCCCCGGGCCAGCCCGCGATCGCGCTCGTTGCCGGCTACGACGTCCGCGGGAAGTCCACGGGCGCGGATCCCTACGCGGGCTCGAACTCGGACACCCTGATGCTCCTCCGGGCCGACCCGCAGAACAACACGCTCTCGCTGCTCTCGTTCCCGCGCGACCTCTACGTCAACATCTACTGCCACGGCGACACGGTCGACACGCAGAGCCGTATCAACTCGGCGTGGTCGACCTGCCAGAACAACGGCCCCGCCGCGACGCTCGACACGATGGAGAAGCTGACGCACCTCAAGATCAACTACTTCATCACGCTCGACTTCCACGCCTTCAAGGAGCTCGTCAACCGCCTGCACGGCGTGTACATGAACGTCGACCGCCGCTACTTCATCGCGCCGAACACCGGGACTTCGGCGATCAACCTCCAGCCGGGGTACCAGAAGCTCGCCGGCGAGGCCGCGCTCTCCTACGTCCGCTACCGGCACACCGACAGCGACATCTACCGCACCGGCAGGCAGCAGCTCTTCATCGAGGCCCTCAAGAGCCGCCTCCGGACGGGTCTGTCGCTGTCCAACTTCTTCTTCAAGTTGCCGGGACTGATCGGCGTGCTCAAGCACAACATCGCCATCGCGACGGCAGGGGGGCAGCACGTGGGGCTGGGGGTGCTGAAGTCCTATCTCGGCCTCATCTACGACCTGCCGCCCGGGCACCTCGTCCGGAACCAGATCCCGATCAACGACTTCCACTTCTTCACCACTGCGGGTGGCGCCGACGTGGAGTCCGCGTCGCCGAGCGTCATCGCCGCCGCGGTCGACAGGTTCACCCACCCGTACGTCCGTGACGTGCAGGCCGCGCACCCGAAGAAGACCGGTCCGAAGAAGAGAGTGCGCAAGCTGCCGGACTCGGAGATCTCGACGCTCGTCCTCAACGCAGGCACGGTCGCCGGCGAGGCTGCGAACACCTCGTACCTCCTGACGCGGAAGGGCTACTCGACGAAGTCCCTGCCGGCCGGCGAGGCTGCGAACGCGCCGAAGGTGCAGCGGTGCACGACCGTCTACTACGACCCGGTCCAGCCGAATGCGCAGCAGGCGGCGCAGCAGCTCCGGCCGCTGTTCGGCTCGTGCTCGCACGTCCAGCAGATGTCGACCGTGATCGCGGGGTTCGCGAATCAGGCCGGGAACCCGTTGACCGTCGTCGCGGTCGGGACGAGCTTCGGCGGGAAGCTCGTCGTCCCGCATCACGTGAAGCCCCCGCCTCAGCCTCCCGCGCAGGTGAGCGACGGCGCCGCCATCACGGCGCCGGCGCTACGCAGCGTCTACGACCAGGTGCACTTCCCGCTGATGGTGCCGCACAAGATCGCGCAATACGCGCAGCTCTCGTCCGACGAGGGCGTACGCGGCTTCAAGCCGATAGGGCGCCAGCACGAGGTCGTGCTCACCTTCGTCATGCCGGACCAGATCAAGTACTGGCAGATCGAGGAGAGCACGTGGAATTCCGCGCCGATCCTCCAGAACCCGTCCTACACGTTCGTCCACCGCGGACAGAAGTTCCAGGTCTACACGACGGGAGGCGCCGTCCAGATGGTCGCTCTGCGCACGCCGCGGGCGACGTACTGGGTCGTGAACACGATCCTCAACGAGCTCTCGAACAAGACGATGCTCGCCATCGCCGAGAGCTTCCGGCCGCTGCGCCGCTGAGCGGCGGATTACCCTAGGGCCGTGGCGAGGATCGCGATCTTCGGGGCCGGCTACGTCGGCCTCGTCACCGGGGCGTGCTTCGCCGATCTCGGCCACGAGGTCGTCGTGCGCGACGTCCTGCCCGAGCGCATCGAGCAGCTGAACGCCGGCGAGATCCCGATCTACGAGCCGGGCCTCGACGACGTGCTCGAGCGGAACGGCGAGCGCATCTCGTTCACGCTCGACGTGCAGGAGGCCGTCTCCGGCGCGGACTTCCTGTACGTCGCCGTCGGGACGCCTCCGACCTACGCGGGCGACGCCGACCTCTCGGCCGTCTGGACGGTGGTGGACGAGCTGCCCGACGACGCGCGCGCCACGATCGTCATGAAGTCGACCGTCCCCGTCGGCACGGGCGAGAAGGTTCGCGCCGCGCTCGACGCGCGTGGCCTCGACGCGGTCGGCTACGTCTCGAATCCGGAGTTCACGGCGGAGGGCACGGCGGTGCGCGACTTCATGGAGCCCGACCGGATCGTAATCGGGGCCTTCGACGAGGAGGACGGCGACGCGGTCGAGGCGCTGCACGCCGGCATCGACGCGCCGGTCGTCCGTGCTGACGTCAACTCCGCGGAGATGATCAAACTCGCGGCGAACGCCTTCCTCGTCACGCGGATCAGCTTCATCAACGAGATCGCGAACGTCTGCGAGCTCGTCGGGGCCGACGTCAGGCGCGTCGCGGAGGGGATCGGCCTCGACCACCGGCTCGGCCCGCACTTCCTCCGTGCAGGCATCGGCTGGGGCGGCTCGTGCTTCCCGAAGGACTCGCTCGCGCTCAAGCAGCTCGCTGCGAACTCGGGCTACCACTTCCACCTGATGAACGCGGTCATCGAGGTCAACGAGCTGCAGAAGCGGCGCGTCCTGCAGAAGCTGCAGCGACATCTGGGTGGGCTGCGCGGCAAGTCCGTCGCGCTCCTCGGCCTCGCCTTCAAGCCGAACACGGACGACATGCGCGAGGCGCCGTCCCTCGTCCTCGCCTCGCGGCTGATCGCCGAAGGAGCGGAGGTGCGCGGCTGGGATCCGATCGCGCGTCCCGAGCTCCAGGGAGTCGAGCTCTGCGACTCGCCGCTCGAGGCCGTCAGGGGCGCGGACGCGGCCGTGGTCGTGACCGAGTGGCCGCAGCTCCTCGAGTTCCCGAGCGAGGAGGCGCGCCGCGCGATGCGGCATCCGCTCATCATCGACGGGCGCAACCTTCTCGACCCCGACGCCGTGCGCGCGCTCGGCTTCGCCTACGAGGGGACGGGCCGCAGGATCTCCGCGACGGACGTCCTGCCGGAGGCCGCGGAGCCCGAGCTGGAGACGAGCGAGTAGATGGAAGCGCTGCTGCTCGCCGGCGGCAAGGCCGAGAGGCTCGGCGAGGCGGCGCACGGATTGCCGAAGCCGCTCGTGCCGGTCGCCGGATTCCCGCTCGCCGAATACGCGGTCGCCCGGCTCGTCGACGGCGGCGTCACGCGCGTGATCGTCGCGTGCCGCGCCGGTGACGAGGACGCGTTCGTCAACGCTCTGGCAGGACTGGGCGCCGAGGTCGAGGCGGTGGGGGAGGACGAGCCGCTCGGCCGCGGCGGCGGGCTCCGGCTAGCGGCCACGCGGCGCCGGGAAGAGGGCGCGGTGCTCGCGCTCAACGGCGACGAACTCCTCGACGTCGACTTCCGCGCGCTCCTCGCCGAGCACGAGGCGAGCGGGGCGGCGGGGACGATCGTCGTCGCGCAGGTGCGCTCGCCCTTCGGGGTCGTCGAGGTCGAGGACAGCGGCACCGTCACCGGCTTCCGCGAAGCTCCGCTACTCGAGCACTGGGTCAACTCCGGTGTCTACGTCCTCGGCGAGGAGGCGCTCGCGCTGCTTCCGGAGCGGGGCGACCACGAGCAGTCGACGTTCCCGCAGCTCGCGCGCGCGGGAAGGCTGCACGCGCATCGCCACGAGGGCGTCTGGCTGACGGTGAACACGCCGAAGGATCTCCGCCGCGCCGCCGAGTTCCTCGAGGCGCATCCCGACTGGCGCCCGCAGCGGCAGCTGGCGTGATGCTGGACTCGCCGAACTACGGCTCGCTCGACCGCTTCGCCTTCGAGGCGCGCCGGGTCGAGAAGCCGTGGGGCTGGGAGCTGATCTGGGCGCACGCCGACGCGTACGTCGGAAAGATCCTCTTCGTGCGGACGGGCGAGTCGCTCTCGCTGCAGTTCCACCGGGAGAAGGACGAGAGCTGGTACGTCGAGAGCGGCCGCGCGCGGCTCGAGCTCGGCGACGTCGGCCAGGAGGCGCTCGACGAGGAGGTCGTCACCGCGGGTGCGTGCTTCCGGTTTCGTCCCGGGACCGTGCACCGCGTCACCGCGCTCGAGGACACGACGATCCTCGAGGTCTCGACGCCGCACCTCGACGACGTCGTCCGGCTCGAGGACCGGTATGGACGCGAAGGCACCAGCGAAGCCTGAGCGCGTTCTCCGCTGGGACGGTTGCGTCAACGTCCGCGACCTCGGAGGGCTGCCGCTCACGGGCGGCGGCGAGACGGCGTACCGCGTCGTCGTGCGCGCCGACTCGCTCCCCGGCCTGACCGACGCGGGCCGGCAGGCGCTCGTCGACTACCGGGTCTCGCTCGTCGTCGACCTGCGCGGCGAGGAGGAGGAGGACGACATCCCGGACGACGTCCCGGTGCCCAGGCTCAGGCTGCCGATGAACCCGCGCGGTCTCGAGGCCGCGTGGAACTGGCCGTCGATGCGGGAGGCGTACCTCGAGCTGGCCGACCACTACCGCGGCCGGCTCGCCCAGGCGCTCACGGCTCTCGGCGACGCCGACCCGCCCGCCGCGATCCACTGTGCCGGCGGCCGCGACCGCACCGGGATCGCCTGCGGGATGGCGCTCTGGCTTGCCGGCGTCGAGCCGGAGGCGATCGGCGCCGACCATGCCCTGAGCGACGAGAGCTGGGCGCCGTACAACGGCGAGTGGCTCGCGGAGGCTCGGGACGACGAGGAGCGTGAGCGGCGCACGA
The DNA here is from genome assembly GCA_036526375.1 of Gaiellaceae bacterium. GTDB lineage: Bacteria > Actinomycetota > Thermoleophilia > Gaiellales > Gaiellaceae > Palsa-739. The sequence goes on from DATCYP010000035.1 coordinate 42,296, forward strand.
GGATCCTCCGGCCGGCGGGCGGCACGCTCGCCGAGGTGCTCCAGGAGATCGAGGAGGGGGACGGCATCCGGAACCGCCTGCTCGCGGCGGGCGCCGACGGAGCCTCTCTCGACCGCCTCGTCGCGCGGCTGCGGGGCGAGACGTGAGCGAGACCCTCGGCGACCAGTACGCCACCGACGCGAACCTCAACGCGCGGATCGAGCTTCACCGGCGCTTCTCCACGAATCCAACCTGGGGACTCTGGCTGTTCGAGCAAGAGCTGGGTGCTGTGCGGCCGGGCGCTCGGATCCTCGAGGTCGGCTGCGGGCCCGCGACGACCCTCTGGGGCGCGAATCTCCATCGCATCGACCCGAGCTGGCGGATCACGCTCACCGACTCCTCGGAGGGGATGATCGAAGCGGCGCGCGACGTGCTAGGCGACCGAGCGGAGTACGCCGTCGCGGACGTGGGGGAGTTGCCGTTCGGCGACGAGTCGTTCGACGTCGTGCTCTCCAATCACATGCTCTACCACGTCGAGGACCGGCCGAAGGCAATCGCCGAGATCCAGCGCGTGCTCGTCCCCGACGGCCTCTTCCACGCCGGGACGAACGGCGACGGGCACATGCGCGAGCTCGGCGAGCTCACCCCATGGTGGCCGCCCAACACGCACACGCGCGCGTTCGGTCTCGAGTCGGGTCCGGCCCAGCTCGCGCCCTTCTTCGTCGACATCCGCGTGGAGCGCTTCGAGGACGATCTCGCGGTGACCGAGGTCGAGCCGGTGATGGCGTACCTCCGCTCGAGCTGGCGGTACGACGGGCACGACCTCGCTGGCGAGCGGGCGGCGGTGGAGCACGAGATCACGCGCGACGGCGTCTTCCTCATCCACAAGTCCCAGGGACTGATCAGCTGCCGCAAGCCTTGACACGTCCGTGTTAGGGTTGGGCCGATGGCTGCGCTCCACGTCGGTCACGCCGCGAAGCACACCGGCTGGTCCGCCCGCATGCTCCGCTACCTCGAGCAGGCCGGGCTCGTCGTCCCGTCGCGCACGCCCGCGGGCTACCGGCTCTACGGCCTGCGCGAGCTGAACCAGCTCCGTTCGCTCGCCGAGCTGCGCAGCCGCTTCGGCCTCGGGATCGGCGACATCGCGTTCGCGGCGCGGCTCCGCAGGGAGCCCGAGCTGCGGACGGCGATCGACGGCTGGCTCGCGGACGTCGAGGACGAGCTCGCCTGGGTCGAGTTTGAGCAACGCAAGCACGAGCGGCTGCTGAGGGCCGCGTAACCGAAAGGACTTCATGGCAGCAACGCAGCGCTACGACGTGAAAGATCTCGCCCTCGCGGAGGAGGGCAGGCGGCGGATCGAATGGGCCGACCGGCAGATGCCGGTGCTCGCGGCGATCCGGGAGCGGTTCGAGCGCGAGCAGCCGCTCGCCGGGCACCGCATCTCCGCCTGCCTGCATGTCACGACCGAGACGGCGAACCTGATGCGGACGCTCCAGGCCGGCGGCGCGGACGTCGTCCTCTGCGCCTCGAACCCGCTCTCGACGCAGGACGACGTCGCGGCGGCGCTCGTGGCCGAGTACGACGTGTCCGTCTTCGCGATCAAGGGCGAGGACAACGACACCTACTACGCCCACATCGAGGCGGCCGTCGACCACAAGCCGCACTTCACGATGGACGACGGCGCCGACGTGATCGGCGTCCTCCACTCGGCGCGGCGGGAGCAGCTGGGCGAGATCATCGCCGGCACCGAGGAGACCACGACGGGCGTGATCCGGCTCAAGGCGCTCGAGGCGGAGGGGAAGCTCGGCTTCCCGATCATCGCCGTCAACGAGGCGCAGACGAAGCACATGTTCGACAACCGTTACGGCACGGGCCAGTCGACGATCGACGGGATCATCCGCGCGACGAACGTCCTCCTCGCGGGGAAGCGGTTCGTCATCTGCGGGTACGGCTGGGTCGGCCGCGGCGTCGCGCAGCGGGCCCGCGGGATGGGCGCGCACGTGATCGTCACCGAGGTCGAGCCGCTGCGGGCGCTCGAGGCGTCGATGGACGGCTTCGAGGTGCTGCCGCTCGAGCGGGCGGCCGAGGTCGGCGACCTCTTCTGCACCGCGACCGGCGACAAGCACGTGATCACGCGCGAGCACATGGAGTCGATGAAGGACGGAGCGATCCTCGCCAACACGGGCCACTTCAACGTCGAGATCGAGATCCCGGCGCTGCGGGAGATGGCCGTCGAGACGCGGCGGGCGCGCGAGTTCGTCGAGGAGTTCACGCTCGCCGACGGCCGGCGCCTCTACCTGGTCGCCGACGGCCGCCTCGTGAACCTGTCCGCCGCCGAAGGGCACCCGGCCCTCGTGATGGACATGTCCTTCGCGAACCAGGCCCTCGCGCTCGAGTACGCCGCGCAGCACGCGAGCGAGCTCGACCGCAAGGTCTATCCGGTGCCGCCGGAGATCGACCGCGAGATCGCGCGCCTCAAGCTCGAGACGATGGGCGTCGAGATCGACCGGCTCACCGAGGAGCAGGCGCGGTACCTGGCCTCGTGGGACGAGGGGACCTAGACCCCGAGCAGATCGTCCGCTTGGAGGAGGATGGCCCGGCGGTCGTCCTCCTCGACCAGCGCCGTCTGCCGGACGAGGTCGTCGAGGTGCGCTGCGCGTCGGCGGCGGAGGTTGCCGGCGCGATCAGGGACATGGTCGTGCGCGGCGCGCCGGCGATCGGCGTCGCGGCGGCGTACGGGCTCGCGCTCGCGTCGCTCCGTGGAGACGACCTCGCCGAGGCCGAGCGCGTCCTTGCGGGCTCGCGACCGACGGCGGTGAATCTCCCGTGGGCGCTCGCGCGGATGCGCGAGCAGCCCACGCCCGCGCGGGCTCGCCTGCTGCACGAACAGGAGGTCGAGCGCTGCCGGCGGATGGCGGCGCACGCCGCCGAGCTCTTCCGGCCCGGCGCCCGGGCGCTGACCCACTGCAACGCCGGCGGCCTCGCGACCGGCGGCTACGGCTCGGCGGTCGGCGCGCTTCGCGCCGCGGCCGAGCGCGGCCTCCTCGAGCGCGTGCTCGTCGACGAGACCCGCCCGCTCCTCCAGGGGGCGCGCCTCACCGCGTGGGAGCTCGAGCAGGCGGACATTCCGCACGTCGTCATCGCCGACTCCGCGGCCGGCTCGCTGATGGCGCGGGGCGAGGTCGACCTCGTCGTCACCGGCGCCGACCGGATCGCCGCGAACGGGGACACGGCGAACAAGATCGGGACATACTCGCTCGCCGTGCTCGCCGCCCACCACGAGATCCCGTTCTACGTCGTCGCGCCCAGCTCCACGCTCGACCGCGAGACGCCGGACGGCGCCGGGATCCCCATCGAGGAGCGCGATCCGGGCGAGGTGACGAGCCGCTTTCCCGCGCGGAATCCCGCCTTCGACGTGACGCCCGCGGGGCTGATCGCGGCGATCGTCACCGAGGACGGCGTCCACCGCCCGCCGTACGCGGAGTCGCTGCCGTGAAGGCGGTCATCCTCGCGGCGGGGTACGCGACACGGCTTCGCCCGCTGACCGACGGCCTGCCGAAGCATCTCCTTCCCGTCGGGAAGCGTCCGATGCTCGAGTGGGTGCTCGACCGCGTCGGCGAGGTCGAGGAGGTCGACGCGATCCACCTCGTGACGAACAGCCTCTTCGCTCCCACGTTCGCACGCTGGGCGGCGCCCCACGGCGTGGTCGTGCACGACGACGGCACGACGTCGAACGACGATCGGCTCGGCGCCGTGGGTGACCTGAGGCTCGTGATCGAGGCCGGCGGCCTTGGGGACGACGAGCTCCTCGTGCTCGCCGGGGACAACCTCTTCGAGCTCTCGCTGCCCCGCTTCGTGGAGTGGTGGCGCGGCAAGCCGCAGCCGGCGAGCGCGGTGCCGCTCCACGACGTCGGCGACCTCGAGCTGGCGACGCAGTACGGGATCGCCGAGATCGACGACGAGGAGCGGATCGTGCGCTTCGAGGAGAAGCCGAGCGATCCCCCGTCGACGCTCGCCTCGACGCTGATCTATCTCGTCCCGCCGGAGCACGGCCGCCTCGTCGGGACGTATCTCGGCGAGGGCCGGAGCCCGGACAACGCCGGCAGCTTTCTCGGCTGGCTCGCCGAGCGGGAGCCGGTCTACGGCTACCGGTTCGAGGGCAGCTGGTTCGACATCGGAGATCACGCGCAGCTGCTCGAGGCGGACAACCGTCAGCGCCGGCTCGCCGGCCTGCCCGAGCGCCCGTCCTACAGCCTCGACTGAGTCGACCGGGTTTCGACACACCTCGCGCCGTAGCGTGGCTGCGTGCTCGAGCTTCTCCTGCCGCAGCGGTGCGTCGTCTGCGGCTGCGGCGGAAGGCAGCTCTGCGCGGGCTGCCGCGACGGGCTGCCGCGGATCGAGCCCCCGCTGTGCGCCCGCTGCGGCGCGCCGACCGCGTGGCCGGTCGAGCGCTGCCGCGAATGTGCGGGACGCCGGCTCGCCTTCGCCGGCGCCCGGGGCGCGGTCGGCTACGACGCCGCGGCACGCCGGGTCGTCCACGCCTGGAAGGAGCGCGGGTTGCGGCGGCTCGCCGCGGAGGCCGCTCGGCTCGTGACGGAGCGGGTGCCGCCACCCGAGGTCGACGCGCTCACGTTCGTTCCCGCCGACCGCGGACGCCGCCTCGAACGCGGCCACAACCCGGCGGAACGGCTCGCGCTCGAACTCGCTGCGGCCTGGGATCTGCCGTGCCTGTCGCTCCTCGAGAGGACGCGCGGCGGCCGCCAGCGCGGGAGCTCCGCGGCCGAGCGCCGGACCGTGCGCGGCGCCTTCCGCGCGACCGGCGACGCCCCTCGCAGGGTGGCCGTGATCGACGACGTCTACACGACGGGCGCCACGGCCTCGGCGTGCGCAACGGCGCTCCGCGCCGTCGGCGCGCGCCGCGTCGAGGCGATCGCCTTCGCCCGCGCCCTTCGTCGCGGCTAGATACGGATGCGACAGCTCGCCGCCCGAGTAGGGTTAGAGCACAGCTCACACGCAACAGGGGAGGCGCCGGTGCAGCTTCACGTCAAGGGCAAGAACCTCGAGGTGAACGACTCCATCAGGAGCTACGTCGAGCGGAAGCTCCAGAAGCTCGACCGCCGCGTGCACGAGTTGACGCATGTGGAGATCGAGCTGGCCGTCGAGCGGAACCCGTCGATCGCCGAGTCTCAGGTCGCCGAGGCCACAGTCCATCTCAAGGGCCACACGCTGCGCGCGCGTGAGGCAGCGCCGGACATGAAGGCCGCGATCGACCAGCTCTCCGACAAGCTCGTCCGCCAGGTGCGAGACCTGCACGACAAGCGCCTCGAGGGCCGCAAGCACGTTGCTGCAAGCGCCGCCGAGCCGCCCGGCCTCGAGAACCCGGTGGAGGCGGAGATCACCGAGAGCTAGTGGGGTTCTTCCGCCGCCGGAACGAGACGCTGAACGAGCAGCTCCTGCGGGAGGCAGGGCTCGATCCGGTGCGGGCGCTCGGCGATCCGCAGCCGGAGCCGGTGGTCCAGATGCCGACGTTCGGCAAGTTCGCGCTCCCCGACGGGTCGCAGGTCGACCCGAAGGAGTGGGATGCGGCGACGATGGCGATCGTTCCGGGCCTCGCCGGCAACCGGGTCGAATTCACGACGCTCCCCAACGGCGACGTGATCGTCGGCACGGAGGACGGCTACGCCGACCTGTCGCCGCTCGCGGATGCCGTCGAGCAGCATCTCTCCCCGCCGTACCGCGCCGCCGCCGCGCGGCAGACCGGCGAGCTCTGGGGAATCGGCGCGAAGCGGATCGAGGTGGCGCAGATCCCGTTCCCGACCGGGGACAAGCTCGAGCTGTCCCGGCACGGCGACGACGAGGAGCTCCGCGTCGACGGCGAGCCGAGCGACGCGGCAGTCCCGCCCGAGCTCGCGCGCATCGGCGGTGGCGCCGGCGAGAGCTTCTACGTCGAGGCGGAGCGGATCGACGGCGATCTCTGGGAGGTACGGGCGACCGCCTTGTAGGCCGCTACCCTTGCCCCGTGAGGAGCGACTAGTGGAGATCGGCAACCTCGAGAAGGTTTTGCGCGTCGGCGAGGGCCGTCGTCTCAAGCGGCTCCAGGAGCAGGCGGCGTACATCACCTCGCTCGAGCCCGACTTCGAGCGGCTCTCGGCCGCCGACCTCCAGGGGAAGACCGCGGAGTTCCGGCAGCGGCTCGAGAACGGCGAGAGCCTCGACGAGCTCGTCTTCGAGGCGTTCGCCGCCGTCCGCGAAGCCCGGAAGCGCGCGTCCGACCAGCGGATGTTCGACGTGCAGCTCATGGGCGGGATCGTCCTGCACGAGGGCGACATCGCCGAGATGAAGACCGGCGAGGGCAAGACGTTCGTCGCGAGCCTCGCCCTCTACCTCAACGGCCTGACCGGCCGTGGTGCCCATCTCGTCACCGTCAACGACTACCTCGCCCAGCGCGACGCCGAGTGGAACCGGCCCGTCTTCGACTCGCTCGGCATGACCGTCTCCTACATCGAGACGATGATGCCGTTCGACCAGCGCAAGGCCGCGTACGGCGCCGACGTCACGTACGGGACGAACTCCGAGTTCGGCTTCGACTACCTGCGCGACAACATGTCCGTCGCGCTCGAGGGCCTCGTCCAGCGTGGCCATCCCTACGCGATCGTGGACGAGGTCGACTCGATCCTGATCGACGAGGCGCGCACGCCGCTCATCATCTCCGGCGAGCCCGAGATCGCGGCCCAGCTCTACTACGACTTCGCGCGCGTGGCGAAGCAGCTGATCCCGTTCCGCTCCTCGCCGGGCGACCCGAAGGGCGCCGCGGAGGAGGCCGGCGCCGACTTCGAGTTCGACGAGAAGTTCAAGACGGTCGGCCCCACGCCGCAGGGAGTGGCGAAGGTCGAGCGCGCGCTCCGGATCGACAACCTCTACGCGCCCGAGAACACGCAGCTCGTCAACCACCTCTACCAGGCGCTCAAGGCCGAGTCGCTCTACCACCTCGACGTCGACTACGTCATCCAGGACGGCGAGGTGAAGATCGTCGACGAGTTCACGGGCCGGATCATGGAGGGACGCCGCTGGAGCGAAGGCCTCCACCAGGCGGTCGAGGCGAAGGAGGGCGTGAAGATCCAGGAGGAGCATCAGACGCTCGCCACGATCACGCTCCAGAACTACTTCCGCCTCTACGAGAAGCTCGCCGGCATGACCGGCACGGCCAAGACCGAGGAGAAGGAGTTCGTCGAGATCTACAACCTCGACGTGGTCGAGATCCCGACCAACGTCGCCGTCGCGCGCGCCGACGAGAACGACCAGATCTTCAAGACGAAGGAGGGGAAGTTCGCGGCCGTCGTTCGCGACATCGAGGAGCGCACGCACGAAGGCCAGCCGGTCCTCGTCGGCACGATCGCCGTCGAGACGTCCGAGTACCTCTCCCAGCTCCTGACCCGCAAGGGCGTCAAGCACAACGTCCTCAACGCGAAGGAGCATGCGCGCGAGGCCGAGATCATCAAGGACGCGGGCCAGCGCGGCGCGGTCACGATCGCCACGAACATGGCCGGCCGCGGCGTCGACATCCAGCTCGGGCCGGGCGTGCGCGAGCTCGGCGGCCTCTACGTCCTCGGCACCGAGCGCCACGAGTCGCGCCGGATCGACAACCAGCTCCGCGGCCGCTCGGGCCGCCAGGGAGACCCCGGCGAGACGCGCTTCTACCTCTCCGGCGAGGACGACCTCGTCCGGCTCTTCGCCAAGGACCGCATCAAGGCGATCATGGAGCGCTTCAAGATCCCGGACGACCAGCCCATGGAGCACAAGATGCTCTCCCGCCAGATCGAGGGCGCGCAGAAGAAGGTCGAGGAGCAGAACTTCGTCATGCGGAAGAACGTCCTCAAGTACGACGACGTCCTCAACCGGCACCGCGGGCGGATCTACGAGCAGCGGCGGCAGGTGCTCGACGGGGAGGACCTGTCCGACCAGATCAAGCTCTGGATCGAGGAGGTCGTCGAGGACACGGTCAACCTGTTCACCGAGGAGGAGTACGCCGAGCAGTGGGATCTCGAGGCGCTCACGAACGCGATGGCCGGGCTCTACCGCACCGAGATCACCGCGAAGGAGCTGCACGAGGACCTCGGACACATCGAGCGCCAGGCACTGATCGAGGAGTTCCAGGCGGACGCGCGCGACGAGTACGAGGCGAAGGAGGAGGAGTTCGGCGCCGAGCTCATGCGCGATCTCGAGCGCTTCGTCGTCCTCCAGGTCGTCGACATGCGCTGGCGCGAGCACCTCGAGAACATGGAGGCGCTGCGCGAGGGCGTCCACCTGCGCGCGATGGCGCAGAAGGACCCGCTCGTCGAGTACACGGCCGAGGGCGAGCGGATGTTCACCGAGCTCGGGCGCATCATCCGCAGCGAGGTCGTGCTCCACCTCTTCCACGCCGAGCTGGCCCCCGAGCAGGCGGAGCAGCAGCTCGCGCAGGCGCAGGCCTCCAACGGGAACCTCCAGTACGAGCACGAGACCTCCGCCGGCGCCGCGGCGATCGCCGAGGCCGGCGGGGGAGAGGCGGTCGCGGCCGGCGTGCCCTCGGCCTCCGGAGTCGTGGCCCAGACCGTCCAGGCGAGCCCGCACGAGAAGCTCGGCCGCAACGACCCGTGCTGGTGCGGCTCCGGCAAGAAGTTCAAGAAGTGCCACGGCGCCTAGGGCGCCGCTGACGGGCTGCCGGCCGTAGTCGACGAACGGGGTGGTTCCGTCACCCTCGAACGAGGGGTTTCCTTCAACACAGCTCCGCCTCAGTCCGATGTTCTTGCGGTGAGTCTTCTGCGGGCGAAACTCGAGTGGCGGGGCAGGCGGGGGTGAACCGTGCTCGGCGAGCCCTCGTTCTCGTCGGCTTGATGCTCGGCGCAGCGTTCGCCGCTGCGCCGGTCTTCGGGAGCGCGATCATCGGCCGCAACGTCGCACGGCCGCAGCTGAGCATCGACCGCAACGGGCACGCCCACGTCAGCTACTACGTCCGCGGCCACAAGGTGACGCTGGTCGCCTGGGGCGCGATCAACGCTCGCGCGCCGAGCAGAAGGGTGCCTCAGGTCAAGTTCCAGATCCGCTACGGGATGGGAGGCCGAGGCGTCTGTCTCCCGTATGACGGACCGCCCCTCGCGTGGCTCGTCACGGCTTGCAAGGCCCCGGACGGAAGCTACTGGGCACTCCAGTCGTGGCAGCGGCTCAAGCCCAACTACGGCGGAACCACCGGCGCGTGGGAGCTCCACCTCTCTCACTGGCGCGGCGCGCTGCCTCAGCTCACCATCTACCAGAACTGGGCGTACGGCGGCGTCCGCCACCTCTTCGGCAGGCTCACCTACAACGGTGTCGGCGTCTACGGCTTCAGCGCCACGCCGCACGGCAGCCCACTCGACAGCTACGGCCGCAACATCTTCGTCGACACGTTCGACTCGGCCTACGGCAAGGGCTGGCATCGCGAGAACAGCTTCCTCACCCATCATCGCGGCCACACCCTGGGCGACTTCTGTTACGGCTTCTACACGCACGGAGGTCATCCCAGCGGCGACGGAACCAAGTACCGCGCGACCGCCGAAGGCCCCGGCGTCACTCCGGACGTGATGTGGTCGGGGGACGACATCGGCGCCCTCGACCCGAGCGTCCAAGACCAGATGCGGACGCTCGAGCGGAGCTGGGGCGACCCCAAGTGCCGCGTCTAGCAGCGCCGACCACGCCCTCGCAGACGGCAGCGCCGGGCGCAACCCGACGACCGGACACAGGCGAAAGCCACCTCTGGCCCGGCGGGTGGTGCTGGCTAGGATGCCGGCGCGATGGCCGACGAGATCCAGATCCCGCTCGACGAGCAGCTCGGGGAGATCGGGGCCCAGCTCGACTGGGTCCGTGGTTACCTTTGACCCCCCTGCGCTGAAAACCCGTCTCGACGAGCTCGAGCAGGAGCTCGCACAGCCAGACTTCTGGAGCGACCAGCAGCGCGCCGCACGCCTCTCCGCCGAGCATCAGCGGACGCAGGAGAAGCTCAGGCGCTACGACGAGCTCGTCTCGAACGTCGAGTTCCTGCGCGAGGGCGTCGGCACGTTCCCGGACGAGGAGCTCGAGCCGGTGCTGCGCGACGTGCGCGGCGAGCTCGCGCGGCTGCAGGAGGACGCGCTCTTCTCCGGGGAGTACGACGCGGGAGACGCAGTCGTCACGATCCAGTCGGACGCGGGCGGCACCGACGCGCAGGACTGGACCGAGATCCTCCTCCGCATGTACCTGCGCTGGGCCGAGCAGCGCGGCCTCAAGACCGAGGTGATCGAGTCGAGCCCGGGGGAGGAGTACGGGCTCAAGTCGGCGACGTTCACGGTGCGCGGCGAGAACGCCTACGGGATCCTGAGGGCCGAGCGCGGCAAGCACCGGCTCGTCCGCCTCAGCCCGTTCGACCAGGCGCACCGCCGCCACACGAGCTTCGCGCAGGTGATCGTCGCGCCGCTGCTCGAGGAGGCCGGCGACATCGAGATCGCCGACGACGAGATCCGGATCGACACGTACCGCTCGTCGGGCGCCGGCGGTCAGCACGTGAACAAGACCGACTCGGCCGTGCGGATCACGCACATGCCCAGCGGCATCGTCGTCGCCGTCCAGAACGAGCGCAGCCAGTCGGCCAACAAGGACACGGCCATGAAGATCCTCCGCTCGCGGCTGGCCGAGAAGGCCGAGGAGGAGCGCGAGGCCGAGCTGGCCCGCGAGCGCGGCGGCGTGTCGATGGGCTTCGGCGGCAACGCTATCCGCAGCTACGTCCTCCACCCGTATCAGCTGGTCAAGGATCACCGCACGGAGCACGAGGTCGGCAACACGCAGGGCGTCCTCGACGGCGATCTCGACGGTTTCATCCGCGCCTATCTGTTGCAAACTGCAGGAGAGGCTCCGTAGCTCGCCGAAAGCTGCGCTAGAGTGGGGGCGCTTCACACGCACTCCACCGGCGTCGGGCCTGCCGCCCGCCCCAACTTGTTCCGGTAGACGTGACCGACGTACAGATAGAACAGCCCACAACCGTCGTCGCACAACCTTCGACGAACGGCGTCAAGCCGGCCGAGCACGCGAAGCCGGCAACGGGCTCGATGATCCTGTTCGAGAACGTCACGAAGGTCTACGAGCCGGACGTCACTGCGCTCGACACGGTCAACTTCGCGATCGACAAGGGCGAGTTCGTCTTCGTCGTGGGCGCGTCGGGATCCGGCAAGACGACGCTCGTGCGGCTTCTGCTGAAGGAGCTCGAGCCGACCGACGGGCGGATCATTCTCGGCGGCCGCGACCTCGGCCGGCTGGGACACTCGAAGGTGCCGCGCCTCCGCCGCAACATCGGCTGCGTCTTCCAGGACTTCAAGCTCCTGCCGAGCCGGACGGCGGCCGAGAACGTCGCCTACGCGCTGAAGGTGCAGGGCGAGAGCCGCGCGTCGATCCGGCGCAAGGTGCCCGAGGTCATGACACTGGTGGGCCTCGCCCACAAGATGAACTCGCTTCCCGACGAGCTCTCCGGCGGCGAGCAGCAGCGCGTCTCGATCGCGCGCGCCGTCGTCAACCACCCGCCGCTCCTCGTCTGCGACGAGCCGACGGGGAACCTCGACCCCGACACGAGCGTCGGGATCATGCAGCTCCTCTACCGCATCAACCGCGCCGGCACCACGATCTTGATGGTCACCCACGACCGCGAGATGGTCGACAAGATGCGCAAGCGCGTGATCGCGCTCGAGGACGGGCGGCTCGCCCGTGACGAGCGGCGCGGGGGATACACCTCCGAATGAGCCGCGTCCGTCTGCTCTTCTCCGAGGCGTGGGCCTCGATCCGGATGAACCTGTCGACGACGTTCGCGGCGACCATGACCGTGCTGATCGGGATGTGCCTGCTCGGGCTGTTCATCGCGCTCGGCACGTGGGTTCTCTCCTGGAGCAACCACATCCAGAAGGAGCTCCAGGTCCACGTCTACTTCGCTACCGACGCGACGAAGCAGCAGGAGAACGCCGTCGCCGCGAAGCTCCGCCAAGACCCCCGGGTGAAGCAGATCACCTTCAAGTCGAAGGCCCAGGCCCTGGCGGAGATGAAGAAGGAATACCCGGACATGTTCAAGGCGGGCCTGCCGAGCAACCCGCTGCCCGACTCGTACGTCGTCGTGCCGACGAAGGCCGCGTTCACTCCGCTGATCGGGAAGGACGTGAACCGCGCCGGCTGGGCGGGCGTGGACAAGGTCGGCTGGGGAAGCGCGACCGCGAAACGCGTCCTCACGATTGCGAAGGTCATCTCGCTCGTCTTCCTGATCGCCGTCGTCCTGCTCGTCGTCGCCTCGACACTCTTGATCGCCAACACGATCCGGCTCTCGATCTTCGCCCGACGGAGAGAGGTCGAGGTGATGAAGCTGGTCGGCGCGACGAACTGGTTCATCCGCGGGCCGTTCATGCTCGAGGGGCTCGTCTGCGGGCTCGTCGGCTCGGTGCTCGCCGTGATCCTGCTCGTCCTCGGCAAGGCGATCGCGCTGCCGTCGATCCTGCCGCACATCGGCGGCGGCGGAGGCAGCAACTCGGACGTCCACGCGCTCTCGTTCACCTTGAACGCGATCGCGCTGCTCGCCGCGGGCCTGCTGCTCGGGGCCGCGGGCTCCGGCCTGACGTTGCGGCGCTTCCTCAAGATCTAGCTACCGGTACCGTCGCCTCGTGGGACGAGGCAGACACCAGCGGCAGAAGCGACCGAGCCGGAGCGAGCGACATCGGCGGCGCCAGCCTGTACGGAGACCCGTCTCGGAGCTGACGGTCCGGCTGCCCGAGCGGCGTGTCGAGCCGGAGACGGTGATCGCGCATCTCGGGCCGACCAACTCCGGCAAGACGCACGACGCGCTCCGCTTCCTCATCGAGACGGGCCGCGGCGTCTACGCGGCGCCGCTGCGCATGCTCGCGCAGGAGGCGCACCGGCGGCTCGCGTCCGAGCTCGGCGAGGATCGCGTCGGTCTCGTGACCGGCGAGGAGCGGGTCAATCCCGGGGCGCCGATCGTGTGCTGCACCGCCGAGATGGCGCCTGCGAGCGGCGAGACGCTCGTCCTCGACGAGGTGCAGTGGGCAGAGGACGAGGAGCGCGGCTCGGCCTGGACACGGCTCCTGCTCGGCGGCGAGTACCGCCACATCCTGCTGCTCGGCGCGGTGGAGGCGCTGCCGCTCGTACGGCACGCGTTCCCGCAGGCCGAGCTCCGCTTCTTCGAGCGGAAGGCACCCCTCGACTGGGCGGGCCGCGGCGCGATCACCGGCCTGCGCCCCGGCACCGTGGTCGTCGCCTTCAGCCGCCGCGCCGTGATCGGCCTCGCGGGCGAGCTGAACCAGCTCCGCCCGGGCCGCGTCGCCTGCCTCTACGGGGCGATGCCGCTCGCGTCCCGGCGGGAGGAGATCGACCGCTTCGTCGACGGCCGCGCCGAGGTGTGTGCGGCGACCGACGTCCTCGGGCACGGCGTCAACCTCCCGTGCGAGACCCTCCTCTTCGCCGAGACGACGAAATTCGACGGGAAGGAGCGGCGAGACCTCGAGCCGTGGGAGATCGCGCAGATCGCGGGCCGTGCGGGGCGCTTCGGCTTCCACGAGCGCGGCCACGTGGGCGTCCTGACTGGCGTGCCCTGGGCGAATCCCGATCCCGAGCTCGTGCGCGGGGCCCTCGTCCCGCACGTCCCGATCGAGGACGGGCACCTCGGCTATCGCGTCGTCGACAGCGGCCGGCTGCGCCCGCAGCTCTCCGACCTCAACCTGTCCCGCGTCGACGAGCTCGAGCCGGCGCTGCACGCGTGGCGCCACGCCGCGCTTCGCTACTGGAGCGTCGACGGCTGGCTCGAGGTCGAGTCGATCCAGCCGCTGCTCGCCCGGCTCGACTCGGTGCGCGACGCGCTCCACCACGCGCGCCGCACGCTCGAGCTCGCCGACGTCTGGAAGCTCGTGCAGGCGCCGGTGGACGAGGACAACGGACAGCTTCTCGGCACGCTCGCCGCCGCGCTGGCGGGGGACAAGCCGCAGCAGACCGTGCTCGGCTGGATCCTCGACCCGCGCCGCCTCGACGCGGCCGGGCTCGAGGAGGCCGAGCAGGCGGCGCGGGAGGCGTCGATCCTCCGCTGGTTCGCGCTGCAATATCCCGGCGTCGCCGGCGTGACGATCGAGCGGGCCGCGGCGCTCGAGGAGGCCGCGGCCACCCGTGTCGTACGTGAGCTGCGCGCCGAGATCGAGGATCCGACGATCGGCCGCTGCCGCGTCTGCGGCGCCCGGACGGCGCCGTGGGCGACGCTCTGCGAGCGGTGCTTCATGGCGCGGGGCTACCGCGCGCGGCGCTAGAAGATCGCGTTCACGACTCCTCTCGCGGTGTTCGTCACCCCCTTCGCCTTCGCCACGAGCCTGGCGATCTCGGCCTTGCGGCTCGGCTTCCGCGGCGGCTCGGTCTTCGTCAACGCCGCCATCCCGATCTCGGCGACTCCGATCGCGAGGTGCGGCAGCCAGTGCTTCTTGCCGCGGTTGCGGGCGCCGGTGACCTGCGGCACGAGCGCGAGCGTCGCGCCGCCGACCGCGTCGAGTACGAGATGCACCTTCATCGGCACGACGTTCTTCACGCTCAGCTCGTAGTCGGTGAGGTTCGAGTAGACGGCCTCGGCGCCGCCGACCGCGCGCGCGACGATCCCCTCGGGACTGGTGCGCGGCAGCCGGAGGACGGTCGGGGCGAGGACGAGCGCCGGACCGACGACGTGGTCGATCGCCCCATGGACGCTCGTGGGTATGAACCGCATCTTCTCGAGCTTCATCGTTTCCTCCGTTTCCTCGTTGCGGTTCAGGGGTTGCCGCCGAGGCTCATCCCTACACTTGCCCGGCGATGGCCGGGCAGACAGGGGAGAAGCTGATCGTCGACAACCGCCGCGCGCGGCACGACTACCACCTCTCGGATCGCGTCGAGGCGGGCGTCGTGCTCACGGGGACGGAGGTCAAGTCGCTGCGCGGCGGCGAGGCGACGCTGCAGCAGGCGTACGCCGAGGTGCGCGACGGCGAGGCGTGGCTCGTCGGCCTCCACGTGCCGGAGTACACGGAGGGGAACCGCGCCAACCACGATCCGGACCGGCCGCGCAAGCTCCTCCTCCACCGGCGCGAGATCGAGCGCCTCGCGTCCTCGGTCGCGGAGAAGGGCTTCACGCTGGTGCCCACGCGGCTCTACTTCAAGGGCGGGCGCGTCAAGGTCGAGCTCGCGCTCGCGCGCGGCAAGGAGCTGCGCGACAAGCGGCGCGACGTCGCGGCCCGCGACGCCCGGCGCGAGATCGAGCGCGAGCTGAAGTCGTTGCGCCGGTAGCGGGCTACAATTCGCGTACGAACATACGGGGGCGACCTGGCTTCGACGTGGTCGATCCATCCGGATGAGCTGCAAGCCGAGGTCGCCGGTTGGCCTCGTAAATCCACCGGCAAAACGCAAGTGCGAAGAACGATCTCGCACTCGCCGCCTAGGGCGACCTAGCCGGCGACGCCGCCCCGGGATTGCCCGTGGCTCGGACGCGGCGCCAACGAACGGGCTCGGCGCGGAGGGAGAGCTGATCGCCCGAAGCGCGACACCGAAGGATCGGCTAGCGCGTCGGTAGGGCGGCTGCACCCCGGCCGGCGGGCGAATCGAAAGGGCAGCCTACGCTTGTAGACGCTCAGCCGGTGCGGCTGCGGACGCGGGTTCGATTCCCGCCGCCTCCATTCTCCCTGCTAATCGCGATTTGGCGAGAGGAACGATTGGGATTCAGCGGGGGCGGGCGGAATCGTTGTCCGCATCGCCCGCCTCGTAGATCTCGGCGAGCTTGCGCTCGAGGCTCGCCTCATTCGGCTGAACGTAGATGTTGGCCGTTGTGCCGATGTCCTCGTGACCGAGCAGCTGCTGCGTGGCTCGGATGTCGCCGGTCGCGAGGTAGAACTCGGTGCCTGCCGTGTACCGGGCGGCGTGCATCTTCATCCCCTTGGTCTGGCCGGGCTCGACGACGCCGGCCCGCTGCAGGCAGCGGTACCACCAGCGATGGAGGGCGGTCGAGCTCAGCGGCTTGAGGCGGTTTGCGTGCACCACCGCGATCTTCCGCCTTGTCCTCGCCCGATACTTGCCCCTTCTGCCAGCGCGGAGCCTTGACCTCCGGGAAGAGCAGGTACTCGTTCGAGTCGCGGCCGAGGATTAGCAGCTCGAGCTCTTGCCGGAGCTCCTCGGTCGGGAGGGGCAGGTTCCTGATCTTGCCTCCCTTTGAGTGGACGCGCACGCGGCGCCTGCCCAGGTCGAAGTCCTTGAGACGGAGCTGGGCGAGCGAGCCCTTCCGGATGCCGATCAGGAAGAGGAGCTTGAGGGCGACGCGATCGCGGAGCTCGGTTTGAGCCGCGACGATGCGGTCGACGACGTCGCGGTCGAAAAGAGGGCGCTCGATGTCGCGCAGCCGCGGGCTGCGGATCGGGACGACCGGGTTGCCCTGGAGCTTGAACTCGCCTTGCGCCCAGCGGAAGAACGACATGAGCACGGCGCGTACCTTCTTGCGCGTCCGCGGGGCGGCATCGCCCCAGCGCTCGTCGATGAACTCTCGGAGGCACGTAGTTCCAGCGGGAGGCTCGAAGTCCGCGAGCTCGAGGTCGGCGTGGTCGAGCGACAGCTTGGCCAGGATCGCCTCGTAGTCGCGTAGCGTCTCCTGCGTCGCGCCGTACTCGTTGCGAAACCAGCGCATGAAGTGAGCGACCTCGAGGCCGATCGGCGTTGCCCGGTACGACTTGTCCTTCATGCGCTCAGCCTCGCGCATGATCCGCGCGGCCTCGGCGAGAGTCAAGCGACGCGGACCTGCCGCCGCCGAGAGCGCCCGCGGTTTCGGAGCGCGCGGCGGTGCCTCGACCGGCTCGATCGCCGGCAGCTCGAGACTGAGCTGGGCGAGGCCTGGTTGAGGCATGAGGCGGAGAGTAACAAAAATGTTCCTAAAGAGGAAATCGGTACGCGAGGTAGAATCAACCCGTCGTGACGAGCGGATTGTTGATCAGAGAAGCGCGGCTCTTGGCGGGCCTCTCGCAGGGCGAGCTCGGTGCTCGTGTCGGCAAAGACCGTGCGCAGATCGCGCGGTGGGAGCGCGGCGCGGTCGAGCCGAGCTTCGAGACGCTGCGTCAGCTCGTGCGCGCCTGCGGGTTCGAGCTCGACGTCTCCATCGGGCCTGGTGAGGTCGACGAGGCGGGCGAGAAGGTTCTGCGGCGGAAGCTCCGCATGTCCCCGCAGGAGCGCCTCCGCGAGCTGCTGAAGGCCTCGAAGACGTGAGTCCGGCCCAGTCCTCCACGTTCGACCCGCGAGCGGTCCTGAGCGTCCTCGATCGGCACCGTGTGTCGTTCATCGTGATCGGGGGCCTCGCCCGCGTTATCGAGGGAGCAGACGAGATCACCAAGGGCGTCGACATCACGCCCTCGACGAGACCGGAGAATCTGAGACGTGTCGAGGAGGCTCTCGCCGAGCTCGGCGTGGGGGAGACGGAAGTCAACGCCGAGCAGCCCACGACTGTGACGACTCGGTACGGCGAGCTGCGGGTTGTTCCGATGCCCGTCGGCACGCGCGGCTACGACGACCTCCGCCGCGCAGCGGTTCGAGAGCCTCTCGGCCAGGGACTCCGGCCGGCCGTCGCCTCGAAGGGCGATCTGGCGCGGATGCTTTCCGCTCTCGGTCGTGAGGAGGACGCCGAGAACCTCCGCCAGCTCCGCCGCCTGATCGAACTCGAGCACGAACTCGGACTCAGGATCGATCTGTAGCTGCGTTCGGCTCGTCTCCCTCGACAACATGGCCAGCGAGACACAGATGCACTTCTGCGAGAAGTGCTCAGCTGCGAGCCTTTCAGTGCCTCCGAAGACCGGCGAGCGGAACGATTCGAAGCCGCCTGCAGCGACTGTTCCGCTCGCCTCCGTAGCGACGCTGCGGGGTGCCGAGCATCAAGGATGCATCTGCGTCTCGCCATGTTCGTGCGAGTCAAGACGCTCTCCCATCGTCGGTCCCGCGGCCTAGGAGCACGCTCTACAAGCGCGGGCGCGCTGTTGAGCTCGAGCTTGCTGCTGCCGGTCCTCCGACGCAAGTCCGGAGGACGCACAATGTCACAATGTTGACGGCGCGCACGCCAGGTGCTTGAGTCGGGGCGGCGCTTCACGCAGCGGAGGATGCGATGGGAGTCAGGAAACGGCTCCTGCGGCAAGCACGCCGGGGACGACGCTCCAGCGGCACGAGCCCTCTGTCTGGGGCACTAGTCGTGCGGCCAGTCTCCCGGCGCCGAACGGGAAGAGACGACGCCACTGCGAGTCAGGTCGGCTGATGGGCGTTGCTCTCGCATGGGCAGTACACGTAAGTGTCGGGTTCTGTCTTGGCGCGGCAGCCATCGGCAAGATGCTCGACTTTCCGAGCTTTGCGCGAACGTTGCGTCTGCTGCTCAACGCAGGGCCCAGACCGGCGCGAATTCTCGGCGTCGCAGTCATCGTCGGCGAGTTTTTCGTGGCGCTTTACCTCATAAGCGGCGCAGCGTCGCTGGTGCCGAACATCACTGCTCTCGCTTGGCTGGTAGCGCTCGTCGCTGTGTCGATGGTGGCCCTTGTGACGCGGATTGATATTCCATGCAGCTGCTTTGGGGCCTCGGCAAAGCCACTCGGGCGAGGGACTCTCCCACTCGCGTTGATTCTCAGCGCCGGCCAAGGCGCATTCGTTCTGCGTGAAACGATCGCCGGATTGGCCAGGCCGGCGGTAGACGAGATGGTCGCGATCTGGGCGCTGGGACTTGTGCTCATCGCTGCTTATCGCCTCATCGCAGTCACCCCGACCTGTATCGCGATTGTCAGTCAACGCCGGCATCTTCGGGGAGGTGCCGCATGACCGTGTTGATGAGCGCCTCGCTAGGTCTGCTGGGCATCGCCGTGATCGGCCTCGGGATCATCGCCATCTTCGAGGGGCTCGTCCTGGTGGAGATGGTGAAGCAGGTAGCGCAGATACGACAACGCGTAGACCTCGATGATGAGCCTGAGCCCATTTCGCTTGGATCAAGGGCGAGTCGACGATTCAGTCGGAGCGATCTACTTCCGCCTCGGACCGGAAGCAGTCTTGTCCTCCTCCTCTCGAGTGAGTGCGCGGCATGTCGCGCTGTCGCTGGTGCTGTGGGCGCATTGGCAGATGCTGGACCCGATGCCCCGATCGTCGCAGTCATCGAGGGGAGTAATGAGGATGATGTCGAGCGGTTCTTGACCGATACCGGACTGGAGCCACAATTCGTCGTGCTCGACCCCGACCACGAGATTGGACGCGACACCGGAGTGCGACTTCGGCCCGCGGCAGTTGTGATTAGGGACGGACTAATGGTGGAGGCAGCAGCAGTGCGTACCGCTCGCCAGCTTAGGCATCTCCTCGAGCGACTAACCCCCGCCGAGCATGAAGGGCAGCTTGAGGAGGTGGTCGCTTCGTAAGAAACAGCGCGTCAGCTGACTGCACACGACCGTCATGCGATCAAATGGGAGGACAAGATGACCCTGTTCGATCGTCTCGCGACTGAGTTTGATCGTGAGGAAAGTTTCACTCGCAGAGTTTTCGCGGGCAAGCTCGGCAAGGCTGGTGCCGCGATCGCCGTCGTGCTCGGAGGGTTGGCAGCACCGGCAACCGCGTTCGCCCGGACCGTGGCCTGCTGCAATCTCGCATACGACACCAACTGTCCCAATCCGGATTCCTGCAGGAGCTGTCAGAACCGCTACACGTGGACGTGTTACGACCCGGCAACCAAACTCGTGTGGGAATGCATCGAGTGCTACACGGGCACGTGTGCGGGCTGCTCGTCCGCGAGGAAGCTCGGTGTTGCTCCCCAGCGACCGACCGCGGTGATGAGGCCGTGACGCCTATAGATGGGATTTGCGCCACAGCCGCCTTCTTCGCTGGGGCTGCGCAGCTTGCTAGCCCTTGAGGAGCTTCAATTGCCGGCGTGGCAATGCCCCTCGTGAAGGAGGCCCGGACTGCTTTCTCAGCCATGTTCGCTTACACGGTTGGTTCCGCTGCCGGCGCTGCGGTGACAGGAGGTCTACTCGTTCCGATCGCTATTGCGTTGCAGTCAGCGCTATCGTCGGCGCAGCGCGCTGGCCTCGTCGCGGCCGCCGCCTCAGCTCTATGGTATGCGGACTTCCGCGCGCCGTTGTTCAACACACCATCACTGAGGCGCCAGACATGTTCCACCTGGTATCGCCGCTTTGGTCCAGGAAAGACTTTCCTCATCTGGGGATTCGATCTTGGACTGGGATTCTCGACGATCCGCGTGAGCTCCCTGTTCTGGGTTTTGGCCATCGGCGTCGCGTCGGCGGTGCGGCCTGAGAGTGCGCCCGCCGTGATGCTCGCCTATGGAGTTTCTCTTCCGACCAGCCTGCTTCTAACGCTGGCGTGGAAAGGCTTCTCGCAGAGCGTGGGTCGATCTGCACTTGGCCTGGCCCCTACCCTGCGGCGCATTTCATTGGTCATCTCGGTCGCGTTCACGGCGGGCTTGGTCGCGATGCTGGTCAACCCATGACCATCATGAAGGACGATGCTTCCGCGAGCTGCTCACCTGGGCCTATCTGTGTCGTCACGAGGCTTGAGTTTCCCACTGCACTCAGCCTCGTCCGAGCTCGTTGGATGTTTGGCCGCCTCCGGCGTCTGGCCAGAAAAATAGATGGCTTCCTATACGCGCGCTGCTCGATCGAAAACCCAAGGGTGCTCGTGCTTCTCTCCATCTGGGACAGCGAGTTCAGCATGATCAACTTCACGACCCTTGAGGAGCATGTGCAGGCGTCGAGATGGACCATCTTCGCCGGGGGCAAGGTCTGGTCAGCCGTGTTCGAGCACCGGGGTGTCTCTTCTCGCACGCGAGGGTGGCTTGGCAGAACGCACCAATGGCGTCCGACGGTGGGCCGGGAACAAAGGCCGTCCCAGCATGCCTAGTCACCACAGGAAGACACTCGGCATCGTGCTGGCGATCGCGGTCATCGGGATCTTCGTCGGCGTTGCAACAGCGTTGTCGCCGACTTCTGCGCTTCGAGGTCGGAGCGTCGTGTGCCGGGCGCCACGCGTTCACACGACGATTCCGGCTGGGGCGCGTGCCATTGGATTCAGCGGAAGGACGCCCCCGTGGGTTAGAACGAATCGACATGCCGCGATCGGCTTCCTGTTCTACTACGGGGAGCCTCCTTTCTGGTCCAAACACCAGCTCGCGTCATACCTGCGTCACGCCACGATCGGCACTCGAGGACGCCTTCCGTACGGAAACACAAAGATCCTATGGTGGATACGAGCGCGCGGCGGGGCGCGTCTGGCGATCATCGGTCGTCGACTCGATCACCGGGGAAGGTTCCGTCAAACGGTGAACGGCGATGGCACGTCGTTTCCCTCCATTGTCGACGTGCCGGCGGCTGGCTGCTGGCGTCTAACTCTGATGAGTGGCGGCAAACTTGAGGGAGGGCTGGTCTTCCGCGCGATAGATACATAGCTCCGCGCAGATCTCGTACCTCCGCTTCGCACAGGCTCGCCGGCGTGTCGTTGCTTTCGAACGTTCATGGCGCAGAGCGCCTGACAGCTGGCGACCGGTACTCGCCGTCCAAACGGGGCCGCCCTTTCCGCTTGAGGTCTGCAACGGCACCTGCCGCGCTCCTGCGGCCCTTGGACACAGTCGTCCCGCCTGCGTGGAACGAAGCCGGCGACATAGCTCGGGTGGCGTGCGACAGGCCGCGCCATTCGGCCGGGCGAGCGCGATCCTCCGCGGGTTCGATTCCCGCCGCCTCCATAATCCCTGCAAAACCGGGTCTTTTCGACCGAAACAGAAACCTGATTCAGTTCCGCTCGCCCTCGATGTACCCTCGCGTGCATGAATCCCGATGTCGTATCGAGCGAACGCGGTCCATCTTGCGGTGATCTCCTAAAGTCGCTGTACGACTCCGAACTCCGCGCGAAGCTCTCGCGGCTGCATAACGAGATGTTCGAGAACCTCGCGCCGCCTGTAGTCGGTGCGGCGGTCAACGCTGGTCGCAGACATCGCGGGCGCCTCGTCTTCGGTGACGCTGTCGACTAAGGCGCTGGGCGCCGACAGCTAAAGCGGTCCGGTCGTCGGGTGCGGCTGCCAAGATTCGGGGCTGTGGCCACTGCTGACGAAAGAACGTCTCCGCGCGACGCGCTGCGCGAACATCGGGCGTCCATCCTTGCGCTCCTCGCTGATCGTGGCGCTCGTGACGTGCGCGTGTTCGGCTCGCTCGCGCGCGGCGACGAAGACGTGCTGAGCGACATCGACTTGCTCGTCGAGTTGCCGGAGTCGGGATCGGCCGGAGCGGAGCTCTTGACCGCGCTCGGCCTCGCGGAGGAGCTCTCCCAACTGGTTCATGCCCGGGTCGACGTGGCGACTCCCCGGACCCTGCGCGACGAAGTACGAGACGCTGCGTTGGCAGAGGCCGTCCCGCTGTGAGTCGACGTGAGGTTCTCCGCCTCAGCGACATCCGGAACGCCGTCGCGACCATCCGCGACCACATCGCGACCGGTCCGTTCGACGAGAAGACTGCCGACGCAGTTCTCTACAACCTCGTTGTCATCGGCGAGGCGGCCGCCCAGATCTCCGACGAGACTCGGGCTCGAGCGCCAGACATCCCGTGGACGAAGATCGTCGGACTACGCAACCTGATCGCGCACGAGTACTTCCGGATCGATCTCGAGGTGATCCAGGCAATCGTCTCCGAGCAGCTCGATCAGCTCGACGAGACGGCCAAGCGACTCATCGACGAGGACGACGAGCCTGCGACGTAAACGTTGCGCGGGTTCGATTCCCGCCGCCTCCACTAGAAGTGTTCCGGAATGATCGCCGAGCGAGTCGAGGCGACGCTGTATGGCAGGCATGCCCGGCACAGGCCGGGCATGCCTGCTGCCGCCGTCCTAGTTGCCTCCGCCGTCCTGGAGTTCGATTTCGGTCAGGGTGGCGGTGCCGCTGATCATGCTTCCCTTGGCGTCTACCGTCGAGCCGATTGCGAGGCCGGTGGGGAGGGTGAAGCCGTCGGGGAGTGCGAAGGTGATCAGACTGCCGGTGTCGCCTTCGCCGTCACTGGTCTGGATCGTGATCGAGCCGGTGTCGAGTGCAGTGACGGTGCCTTCTGCCTCGAGCTGTGCCTGATCGCCGTCGGAGTTCTTGAGTTCGACCCGGGTCAGAGTGAGCTTTCCGTCTTCGATGTCCCCGCGGGCCTCGACGACGCTGCCGACGATAAGGCCGGTTGGGAGGGTGAAGCCGGTCGGGATGGCGAGGGTGACCGGGCTGGCGTTGTCACCGGGCTGGATGGTGATCGAGCCCGAGTCGAGCGCGGTGACGAAGCCTTGGGCTTCCACCTCGCCTTGGTCGTCGACGTTGCTGCCGCCGTTGTCCTGTGAGGATTCGTCGTCGAGCTTGATCGTGGTCAGGGTCAAGGTAGAGCCGGAGATCGAGGCCACGACCTCTACCTCGCTGCCGACCTGGACGATCGACGGCAGGACGACGCCGGCCGGCAACATCACCACGGTCGAGATGCCGTCGCTTGAGACCGTGAAGCTGGTCGCGTCGATCGCCGTCACCAGTCCGGAGAAGTCGATCAGTGATGCGTCACCGTTCTCCTGCACGTCCGTTCCAACCGCCTGCCCGTGGGAGAACTCGACTTCTGCGTCGACCTTCTGCCCCGGATGCCCGCTCGCAGCACTGGCGAGCGCCCTCGTTCCATGACTCAGCCGGATCGAAAAGGCGCTGCCGCCCCCTGCCAGAAGCAGCCGCCGTGCCCTCGACTTCAGGATCACGGCCGAAAACCGCGCTCGCTTCACCTGACCGAGCCGACGAATGCGGTTCACATGCAACGAGCCGTCAGCGAGTCGCTTGCCACTGAGTACGACACGCGTACCCAGCCTCGTCTTACGCAGCAGGCGGGACGAGACCCGCGCCGACTCCACATCCCGGCGATGCGTCGCAACCACGAGCACGTGCCGGTTGGCCTGCTTCGCCACAACCGTCCCTCGCACTGTCCCGGCGTGGGCGAGCGCCGGAACAAGAAGGGCAACCGCACAGGCTGCGGCCGCCACAGTCAGCTTCAACATCGAAGATCCTCCGTTCTTACGTGCTCCGTGTGCAGCCGACTACGCGGACCGTCGACAGCGCAGATTCCAAATCCACGCAAATGCACTCTGACGAGTGAGGCCCGACCCACCCAATCGGGTGAGCAACGCCTCGAACCGCCGCCCCTATCCGCGAAACAGTGATCGTTCACACCCAGGAAGAGTGCGAACCATCAAGAAACTCGCGGCCCAACCGCAACAACCACCCATACGAGCGATGCCGCGAGCAGTGCAACGACCGGAACGCCTAGCGCCAGCCGGTCGTCAAGCGGAACACTCGCCTGGGCCAGTGTTCCGGAATGCCCCTGAGCGCTTGAAGTTCGCGGTGACCGTTGCTGAGTGGAGCAGGGCGTTGCATCTCGGGTCGAAGGGGCGCACGATGGCGGTGTGATCCCGGAGACGCGGTGGGCTCGGACGGTCGATGGTGCCTATATCGCCTACCAGGATTTCGGCGAGGGGCAATTGCCGCTGGTCGTCATCCATGGCTGGATCTCGCATTTGGAGCTGTACTGGGAGCAGCCGAGGTACGCGGAGTTCATGGGCCGGCTGTCTCGGCAGCTGCGTGTCTTGGTCTTCGACAAGCGCGGGACGGGGATGTCCGATCGCTTCCTACGGCCACCTGACTTGGAGACGCA
The DNA here is from genome assembly GCA_036526375.1 of Gaiellaceae bacterium. Lineage (GTDB taxonomy): Bacteria > Actinomycetota > Thermoleophilia > Gaiellales > Gaiellaceae > Palsa-739. Next base: position 67,015 of record DATCYP010000035.1, read on the forward strand.
AATGGATGATGTGCGGGCAGTGATGGACGCGGCGGGGATCGAGCGTGCCGCGTTGCTTGGTTGGGGCACGGGGGGTGCGCCGTCGGCGCTGTTCTTCGCAGCCGCCTATCCCGAACGCACGATCGCGGTCTTTACCGATCCCGCGATCCTCGGTCGCAAGGTGGAGGGCTATCCGTGGGGTTACGACGATGACGAGTCCGAGGCTGACGACCAGGAGATGGTTGCCGCCTGGGGGTTGGACGACCGGATGAGCGAATGGGGGTTTGGCGACCGGCCTGAGGACGCGCCCCCTGATGACGATTTCAAGCGTTGGTTTGCGAAGTTCGCTCGCTTCTCGGCGACGCCGGGGGCTGCTGTTGCCTTCAGCCGCATGTGGTTTGAGACTGATGTGCGCGATGTCCTGAAAGCGGTCGGTGCTCCCACACTGGTGTTCTTCCGAACAGACGCGACCGGCCAGTTTGGGCGGGAACACGCCCAGTACCTCGCCAGCCGCGTTGTTGGGGCTCGCATCGTTGGCTTGCCTGGATCAGCCGTCGTTGTTTGGGTCGAAGACGCAGAACCGCTCGCGGAGGCCGTCGAATCATTTCTTGCATCGGTCACCGAGGAGGAGGCGGACTTCGAGCGGGTTCTCGCCACTGTCTTGTTCACCGACATAGTCGGGTCAACCACATACGTAGCCAGACTCGGCGACCGCGCCTGGCGCGACCTTGTCGAGCAGCACCACCGCACTAGCCGCACGCTGCTCTCCCGCTATCGCGGCACCGAAATCGACACGGCAGGGGACGGATTCTTCGCCTCATTCGACGGCCCAGCACGCGCCGTCCGCTGCGCTCGCGCGATCGTCGAGGCCGTCACATCACTCGGCCTCGAGGTCCGCGCCGGTGTCCACACGGGCGAGGTCGAAACGATCGACGGCAAGATCGGGGGGATCGCCGTCAATATCGGAGCGCGCATCGGCGGCCTCGCCGATCCCTCGGAAGTCCTCGTGTCACAGACAGTCAAAGACCTAACCGCTGGATCAGGCATCAGCTTCGATGATCGGGGTGAACACGACCTCAAGGGCGTGCCAGATCGTTGGCGGCTCTACCGCGCGATCCACTGATAGAGCAAACGCTCGCCTGGGC
>DATCYP010000036.1:0-2129 GCA_036526375.1 Gaiellaceae bacterium
TTGCGCTTCCTCGCCGACGAGCAGGCGAGCGGAGCGTTCGGCCCCCCTAGCTCGAACGCGTCGGCGCCAGGAGCCGGCGCTCGGCCGGCTGCCCTTGGCGCAGCTCCCGGCTCCGCTCGGCCTCGGCGTTGATCTCGGCGCCGAGCAGCAGCGCTATCGCGGCCAGCCACAGCCACGTGAGCATGATGATCACCGCCGCGAGCGATCCCCAGGTCTTGTTGTAGGAGCCAAACATCGACGTATAGACGGCGAAGCCGCCCGAAGCAGCGAGCCAGACCAGAGCGGCGAAGACCGAGCCGGGCGTCACGAAGCGCCAGCGCGGATGCGCAACATCCGGCCCGAGGTAGAGGAGCGTCGCGAAGGCGGTCAGGAGCCCCGCGACGAGGATCGGCCATTCCGCGATCCACCAGATCCATCCGACCGCGCCGGAGACCGGGCCTGCGTGGCCGGCCACGAAGCGCTCGACCGGCGGTCCGAAGATGAGGAGCACGGCCACGAGCAGGAATGCGACTCCGATCACGGCGACCAGCTCGACAGCGATCACGCGCTTGCGGATGAAGGACCGGCCGTCCTTCCGCTCATACGCGAGATTGAGAGCGGTCATGTACGACGTCATCGCGCCGGTCGTCGACCAGACCGCGAGCACGGCGCCCACGACCGTCATCGCGACGCCGGTGGACGGATGCTCGTCGAGGCGGTGCAAGCTCCCGCCGAGCAGGTCCGTCGCCTGGGTCGGCATGACGTGAGAGAAGTGCCCCATCAGAGCCGTGATCGTCTGCGGCCCGGCGATGAGCGTGAAGGCGCCGACCACCACGAGCAAGACGGACGGGATCGCGAAGAAGGTCGAGTACGCGAGCGCCGACGCGAGCATCGTCCCGTTGTCGGAGAGAAACTCCTTGAACGCCCGGATGAAGATCGCCCGCCAGTCGCGGAAAGAGAGATCGCGCAGCCCCGGATCGGCGATGCGCGCCTCCTCCCGTTCGGGTTGCGGCATCGGCTCGCGCCCGGCCTGCTCCTCGAGCGGTGCCTCGTCCGGGACGGGCCGCGTGCCGTCAACCTGTTCGCGTGCGCGCATGTCGGAGCAACGAGGCTGGCCGCGATCCGGTTGCGGAATCGGGACGGGCAGATTCGAACTGCCGGCCTCCCGCTCCCAAAGCGGGCGCTCTAACCAGGCTGAGCTACGTCCCGAGCGCGCTCAGTGTAGGGCGCTACTCGGACTCGATGAGCGTGCGCAGCTCGGCGAGCTTCTCGACGCGGAGCTCGTCGCGTTCGCCACGGTCGATCCGGTCGAGCAGGTCGCGAACGAGCGGTGCGAGCTCGAGTGGGTTGAACGGCTTCGTCACGTAGTCGACGCCGCCGATGTCGAGCCCCCGAGCGCGGTCGCGAAACTCGGCCCGCGCGGTGAGGAAGATGATCGGGATGCCGCGAGTCTCGTCATCCTCGAGCAGCTCCTCGGCGACCCGCCACCCGTCGAGGCCGGGCATCATCACGTCGAGCAGCACGACGTCGGGATGCTCGGCCCGTGCGAGGTCGAGCCCGCTCTTCCCGTCGGCCGCCTCGAGCACCTCGATCCCCTCGGCTTCGAGGTTCACGCGGCAGAGCAGGCGGATCGGCGCCTCGTCGTCGATCACGAGGACGCGCACCTGACCTCCGTCCGGCATCGGCCGGGTATTCCCATCCATCTCACTTGTCATTCTCGTCCGCCAGCCGTCGGAGCTTGAGCGGCAACTGCCGCCGGAAGCTCGAACGCGAAGCGCGAGCCCTCTCCCTCCTCCGAGGAAACCCAGATCCGGCCGCCCATCGCGGTCACGAGACCACGCGCGATGAAGAGTCCGAGACCCGTCCCGCCTGCGCCCGCCCGCAGCTCTGCGTCGGCCCCGCGATAGAACTTGCGGAAGATCTGCTCCTGGTCCGCCAGCGGGATGCCGATCCCCTCGTCCTCGACGCTGACCTCGACCCTGTCGTCGTGCCGCTCGGCACCGACCGTCACCGTCCCGCCGTCCGGCGAGTAGCGGAGGGCGTTGTCGACGAGGATCGAGCAGACCTGGCGCAGCTTCTCGGGGTCCGCTCTCGCCGCCAGCGGCTCGTCGGGCAGCTCGACGACGAACCGGTGCCCGTTGACGTCGGTC
>DATCYP010000037.1:0-4064 GCA_036526375.1 Gaiellaceae bacterium
CACTGCATGTGCGGGGGCGTGCGCTTCGAGGTGACCGAGGAGCCGCTGAGCGCCGGCTACTGCCACTGCACGCGCTGCCAGCGGCGCACCGGTACGGCGGCCTCCGCGCAGGCACGGCTCGCTCCCGGCTCGTTCCGTCTCCTCTCCGGGGAAGAGCTCGTGCGCGAGTACGCGCCGGAGGACGGCTGGCCGAAGTGCTTCTGCTCGGCGTGCGGCAGCGCGCTCTGGAGCAAGTACCCGGACACGGGCGAGGTCGGGAGCGTCCGCCTCGGGCTCTTCGACCCGGGTCACGGGATCCGGCCGCAGTGGCACACCTACGTCGACTACGCCTGCGAGTGGGAGCCGATCCCCGAGGACGGCCTCGAGCGCTATGCCGAGGGGAAAGCCCGCTAGCCGGACTAGACGGGGCCGATCGAGACGTCCAGGTCGCGCTGGGCCGGGTGGGTGGGCCGCCCGAAGTAGAAGCCCTGCGCCTGCTGGCAGCCGAGCTTGCGCACGATCGTGTGCTGCTCGGAGGTCTCGATCCCCTCGGCGACGAGATTGAGCTCCAGCGCGTGCCCGAGGTCGATGATGCCTTTGAGGAGCACGAGGTCGCCGTCCTTGGTGCCGACGTGCGCGGTGAAGCTCCGGTCGATCTTGACGACGTCGATCGGGAACTGGCGCAGATACGAGAGCGACGCGTAGCCCGTCCCGAAGTCGTCGAGCGCGAGGACGACGCCGAGCTCCTTGATCGTGCGGAGCGTCTGGGCGACGCGCTCGTCGGACGAGAGCAGCGTGCTCTCCGTGAGCTCGAGCGTGAGCAGGCCGGGGATGAGCGCCGAGGAGTCGAGGGCCCGGGTGACGTGGCGGAGGAAGTCGGGATGGTGAAGCTGGCGCGCGGAGACGTTGACCGACATGTGCATCGGGCGGGCGTGCAGCTGGCAGAGGCGGGTCGCTTCCGTGCAGGCCTCCGTGAGCACCCACTCGCCCAGGCCGACGATGAGGCCGGTCTCCTCGGCGAGGGGGATGAACTCGCCCGGAGGAAGTTCCCCGGCGAGCGGATGCTCCCAGCGCACGAGCGCCTCGTAGCCCGTGATCCGGTTGCGCTCGAGATCGACGACGGCCTGGTAGTCGAGCCTGAACTCGCCGCGGGTGATGCCCTCGCGCAGCTCGCCGATCCGCTTCGAGCGGTCGAGGGCCGCCCGGTCGAGCTCCGGATCGAAGAACGCGTAGCCGAGATCGGGATGCGCCTTCGCCCGGTACATGGCGATGTCGGCTTCCTTGAGCAGCGTCTCGTCGTGGTTGCCGAAGGCGATGCCGATGCTCGCGCTCGTGTACAGCGGTCCCGAGCCGCTGTCGAGCGGCCGGCCGATCTCCTTGAGCAGGCGCTCCGCGACCCCCACGGCCTGTTCGGGCGAGAGGGGCTCCGTCAGGACGACTGCAAACTCGTCGCCGCCGAGCCGGGCGGCTGTGTCCCCGGGCCTGACCGACTGCTCGATCCGGGCGCCGATCGCCCTCAGCACCTCGTCGCCGAGGTCGTGGCCCCAGCGGTCGTTGATCCCCTTGAAGTCGTCGAGGTCGATGTAGAGCAGCCCGGTCGCCTGACCCTCTTCGTGCCGGAGCTTGATCGCGTGGCGGAGGCGCTCGTGGAAGAACGCGCGGTTGGCGAGGCCGGTGAGCGTGTCGTAGAGCGCCTGCTGCCGTAGCTGCAGCTCCGCCTCGCGCTCGCGCGTGATGTCGAGGAGGTAGCCCTGCAGGTAGAGCGGCTGCCCGTGGTCGTCGAGGACGATCACGCCCTCGTCCCGGAGCCAGATGACCCGGCCGTCGCGCGCAATGAGCCGGTACTCGATGCTCAGCGGCTTGTGCGTCTCGTGTGTCTGCGTGTGAGCCGCCAGCACGCGCTCGCGGTCGTCCTCGTGGAGCAGGCGCGCGAACAGGTCGGTGTCGGTCTTCCACTCGTCCACGCTGTAGCCGAGAAGCGGCTCGATCTGCGGGCTGGTGAAGATGTTCGAGCTGACCGAGTCGAGCGCGTCGACGTAGACGACGAGCGGCAGGTGATCGATCAGCGTGCGGTAGCGGCGCGCGACCTCGTCCGGTGAGAGGTCGTCACCGTCGTCGTACTGGCGAAAGGCAAGCGGCGCCGCAGACACTGACACGAAATCGGCCTTAATCGGCCCTTGCGCCTCCCCCGGACGGGGTATCGGCGTCCCGACCGAGCTATGCGGTAAGTCGCCCGGTGCTCAGTACGCGTGCCCGGTGAAGACCTTCGCGAGCTCGAAGCAGACGGCGATCAGCACCGCCGTCAGGAGCACGATCGTCCCCAGTGCGGCGGGGAGCAGCCGCCACGGATGCTCGTCGAAGTCCGGGTGGACGTGCGGGTGCGGCAGATGCGGCCTGTGCGGGTGCAGCACGGCAACCAACCTCCTCGTGCCGGATGCCGCTCTCTTACCCGTCTTCGAGCCGGCGCCAAACCGTGCCGCAGCAGGGGGCGCCGGCTCGCGTGCCGGTGTCGGCTCAGGCCTTCGCGGCCACCTCGGACGGATCCGGGACGATGCGGATGTACGGCTTCGGCTCGCGCCACTCGCCGAAGAGCTCCCGCGCCTCGTCGTTCGACACGGAGCCGGCGATGATCACGTCCTCGCCGGGCTGCCACTGCGCCGGCGTCGAGACCTTGTGCGTGGCGGTGAGCTGGAGCGAGTCGATCACCCGCAGCACTTCGTCGAAGTTGCGGCCGGTCGTCATCGGATAGACGAGGATCAGCTTGATCTTCTTGTCCGGCCCGATCACGAACACGTTGCGGACGGTCTGGTTGTCGGCCGGCGTGCGCCCCTCCGCCTCGCCCTCGACGCCCGCGGGCAGCATCCCGTAGAGCTTCGCCACCGTCAGGTACGGGTCGCCGATGAGCGGGTAGTTGGGAGCGGTGCCCTGCGTCTCCTCGATGTCGCGCGCCCACGCCTCGTGGTCCTCCGCCGCGTCGACCGAGAGACCGATGATCTTCACGTTCCGCCGGTCGAACTCCGGCTTGATGCTCGCCATGTAGCCGAGCTCGGTTGTGCACACCGGGGTGAAGTCCTTCGGATGCGAGAACAGCACCGCCCAGGAGTCGCCGATCCAGTCGTGGAAGTGGATCGTGCCCTCGGTCGTCTGTGCCTCGAAGTCCGGCGCGGTGTCGCCGATCGTCAGTTCCATCCGGTACCTCCTCCTTTCGAGCGACCCTAACGATCGCCTCGAAGGCGTCGCAGTCGGCAACGCCCTTTCGCGTAAAACGTCCGTAAGCCCACGGCTCTTCCTCTTCCGGTGCCCCCCTTGCGAGGAGCATGCTCCCGGGGTGACCACCGGCCAGCGCACGCACCTCTTCGGCGAGGTCAACGATCGGATCTACGACCTGCTCGAGTCGGCCGACCCCGACCTGCCCGGGGAGTTCCTGTGCGAGTGCGGTGACGACTGCGGCCGGCGGGTCGTCCTCGTGCCGAAGGCATTCATGGAGTTGCGTGAAGCCGGAGGGACGGTCCGGTCGCCGGAATGCGCCGAGTTGGCGGACGGCGTGCCGGTTCTCGGCTAGCCCGGCGCGAATCGGTTCTTGCCGAGCGCGCAGGCGGCTGCGATATTCCTCGCGAGGTAGCTGCCGGGGTGCCGGAATACGAGGATCTCGTCGCTCGGGCACTCGCCGCGCAGGAACGGGCGGGCGCTCTCACCGTCGACGCCGCTCGCGTCTCGAGCCTCGCGCGCATCCTGCGCGAAGCAGGCGCCGGCGGCACGATGCTCGTTCACCGTGCCTGGTGCCGGCGGCTGCAGGTGGAGGACGAGTGGCTCAGGCTCGACACGATCGGCAGCGGCCAGACTCGCATCGCGGAGCGGCTCGTTCGGCGCTCGAACCACGGGATCTGCCCGGAGTGCTTCGATCGCGTCAGCTGCGTCGCCGCGACGAACCGCGCCGAGGGCGCCTAGGTCGCAGCTGTCGCGAGCGCGCGGTCGGGCTCGAGCCGAAGCCCTGTCTCGGGGTCGAAGTAGTGGAAGCGCGACGGGTCGACGGCGAGCCGCAGCGCCGCGCCCGGTCGGGCGGCCGTACCTGGATCGACGCGGGC
>DATCYP010000038.1:0-14166 GCA_036526375.1 Gaiellaceae bacterium
GAAGCTGCGGCCGATCTCCTCGTTGAGATCCGCGTACTCGAGGAAGCCGCCGCCCGAGCCGCCCGCCTCGGGCGGCAGGTGCGGCGCCCAGAGCCCCGCGTCCTTCGCCTTCTGCTGCAGCTCGCGCACGAGCGCGTCGGCCGCGTCGTCCTCGCGCGTCAGCGCCGCCTCGTTGGGATAGACGTGCTCCTCCATGAACGCGCGTACGCGCTCGCGCCGATCGCCCATAGCGGCGATGATCGCAGACGTGCACGAGGCGCTCGAGGCGGTGCTCGGCCCGATCTCCGAGCCCGTGCTGCTTCCGGGCGGCGCGTCGAAGGAGGCCTGGGCGGTCGACGCCGGCGGGGAGCGGCTGCTCGTCCGCCGCGCGGGAGGCGGTGTCATCCACCGGCACACGCTGTCGCTGCGGCACGAGTTCGAGGTGCTCGGCGCCGCCCACGAGGCGGGCGTGAGGGTGCCGCGGCCCGTCGCCTACATCGACGACCTGGACGGGCGCGAGGCGTTCGTCATGGAGCGGCTCGAGGGCGAGACGATCGGGCGCCGGATCGTGCGGATGCCGGTGCCGGAGCGGCTGCCCCTCGAGATGGCGGAGGAGCTCGCCAAGATCCACGCGCTGGCGCCCGAGCGGCTGCCCTTTCTCGAGGAGGCGTCGATCGACCGCCTCGTCGGGGAGCTCGACGAGCTCGGCGAGCCGCATCCCGCGATCGAGCTCGGCCTCTGGTGGCTGCGCGAGCAGCGGCCTCCGCCGCGCGAGCCCGTGGTGGTGCACGGCGATTTCCGCATCGGCAACCTCGTCGTCGACGAGAACGGGCTCGTCGGTGTCCTCGACTGGGAGTTCGCACACCTGGACGATCCCGCACGCGACCTCTCGTTCTCGCTCGTCCGCGCGTGGCGGTTCGGCGCCGACGATCTGCGGCTCGGCGGGATCGGCGACGCCGAGCCGTACCTCGAGCGCTACAACGAGCTGACCGGGTTCGACGTGCGACCCGAGGAGCTCGACTACTGGGAGCTCGCCGGCAACGTGGGGTGGGCGATCGGCTGCCTCACGCAGGCGCAGCGACATCTGAGCGGACAGGACAGGAGCGTCGAGCTCGCGATCCTCGGCCGGCTCGGTGCGGAGGTCGAGTACGAGCTCTGCCATCTCCTCGAACAGGAGGGCGTCACGTGAGCGAGCGGCCGACGCCCGACGAGCTCGCGGAGGCGATCGAGGAGTTCCTCGCCGGCGAGATCCTCCCCACGCTCGACGACCACCGGCTGCGCTTCCGGATGCTCGTCGCGCTCAACGCGCTCGGGATCGTGCGGCGCGAGCTGGCGAAGCTTCCGCCGGAGGACGACGCCGCGCAGCGGAACCTCGCGACGCGGATCCGCGCGGGCGACGTCCCCGCCGGCACGCTCGGGCAGGTGAAGGCGAACGTCGAGGAACGGCTGCGGATCGCGAGTCCGAACTACCTCGAGCGGTATGGCGCCCCCGGTGAGCCGGGAACCGGGCAAGGCGGAGCGGACCCGTAGTTCAGGTGAGCGAGGCTTCCGATCGTGCTCTCTGGCGGGCCGCCCGCAACGGGGAGAGCACGGCATTCGGGATTCTGTTCGAACGGCACGCCGTTCGGATCTACAACTACTGCTTCCGCAGGACCGGCGACTGGGCGCTTGCCGAGGATCTGACTTCCGCCACGTTCCTGCTCGCGTGGAGAAGCCGCCACCGAGAGGCGTTGAGAGCCGAGAGCGCCTTGCCGTTGCTCTTCGGAGTCGCGACCAACGTGCTGCGGAATCAGCGCCGCTCGCTGAAGCGGAGTCGCGAGGCGTACGCCCGCCTGCCGCTCGCCCGGTTCGACGAGCCCGACCTCGCCGACGAGGCAGCAGCCCGGCTCGATGACCGGATGGCGATGCGGCAGCTACTCACAGTCTTCGCGCGATTGCCGCGCCGGGAGCAGGACGTGATCGCGCTCTGCGACTGGAGCGGCCTCTCCTACGAGGACACGGCCGCCGCGCTGGGCATCCCGATCGGCACCGTCCGCTCCCGGCTGGCACGAGGTCGCCGCAGGCTGCGGGAACTCGCGGGCGGCGGCGGACCCGAAGTGGAGGCAGAGATCGTCCCCCGTCCCATCGAGGTGAACGAACCATGACCAGCAGGCAAGCACCTCCCCCCGAGCGCGACTTTCCGGCGGAACGGCTCGAGCTGCGCAGACAGCAACTCCTCGCGCTGATCGAGGCGGAGCAGCAGCCGCAGCGGAGAAGGGTTTCACCTCGCCGCTCACGACGGTGGCCGTTCGGACTGGCCGCCACCGCCGCCGTCGCCGCCGCCACGGCCGTCGCGGTGACCGCCCTCCTCCCGGCGGGTAGCGGCGGACCGAGCCCGGCGGCTGCCGCCGTGCTACGCCACGCCGCGCGGGCAGCCGCGAGACAGCCGGCTGTCGAACCTCCGGCGCCTGGGCAATTCGTCTACACGAAGAGCAAGAGCCTCTTCATGGACACGGCCGTGACCAACCAGCAGACGATCGACTACTACGAGCACGTCACGCGTGAGGCCTGGATCGGGCCGGACGGAAGCGGCCGGATCCGCGAAGCCGAAAGCACTCCGAACTTCGTGACCGACGCCGACAGGGCTGCGTGGGTCGCAGCCGGCAAGCCTGACCTCACCGGCCATCGCAACTCCGACCAGACCTGGGGAGCGGGCGGGCTCGACTATCTGAACCTGAGCAAGCTCCCGACCGACCCGGCCCAGCTCGAGCAGCTGATCGAGCACCGCACGATCGAAAGCGGACCCCCCGGAGATGCCGAGACGTTCACGATCATCGGCGATCTCTTGCGTGAGACCTACGCGCCGCCCGGAGTCCGATCCGCTCTCTACACGATCGCCTCGCAGCTACCCGGCGTCCAGCTCGTCGGCAAGATCCGCGATCAGCTCGGCCGCACCGGCATTGCCGTCGCCTACGTCTCACATGCGATCAGCCACGAGCTTATCTTCGATCCGAAGACGTCGGCCCTGCTCGCGGAGCGGCAGCAGGTGGTCGGCACCGACCCGTCGCAGGTCCAGCCCCGGGTCCCCGTCGGGACCGTGCTCGAGTCGACCGCGTACGTCAGCTCCGGCATCGTCGACTCGACCTCGGCCGCCGCCTCTGCAGGGCCGTAGTGGACGATTCGATTACGTAAGCTCTCGCGGTGCCCGATCTGAGCGGCAAGGTCGCGATCGTCACCGGCGCGGGGCGCGGGATCGGCCGCTCGCACGCGCTCGCGCTCGCGCTCGCCGGTGCGAAGGTCGTCGTCAACGACCTCGGCGCCGGGCTCGCGGGCGAGGGCTCCGACCCCGTCCCCGCCGAGCAGGTCGTCGAGGAGATCCGCACCGGCGGCGGCGAGGCCTCGACGAACGGCGAGAACGTTGCCGACTTCGCCGGAGCGGAGCGGCTCGTGCAGCAGGCGATCGACGAGTTCGGCCGGCTCGACATCCTCGTCAACAACGCCGGGATCCTCCGCGACCGGATGCTCGTGAACATGACCGAGGACGAGTGGGACGCGGTCGTCGCCGTCCACCTCAAGGGCCACTTCGCCCCCACCCGCCACGCGGCCGCGTACTGGCGCGAGCGCTCGAAGGCGGGGGACGAGGTGCGCGGACGCGTCGTCAACACGTCGAGCCCGTCCGGCGTCTTCGGCAACGTCGGGCAGGCGAACTACGGCGCCGCGAAGGCCGGCATCGCCGGCTTCACGATCATCGTCGCGCAGGAGCTGCAGCGCTACGGCGTCACGGTCAACTGCCTCGCGCCGAACGCGCGCACGCGCATGACCGAGGAGACGTTCCAGATGAGCGCGCCCCCGGAGGGCTTCGACCCGCTCGACCCCGCGAACGTCTCGGCCGTCGTCGTCGCGCTCTGCGCCGACGAGGCGCAGGCGATCACCGGCCAGGTCCTCCACGTCTGGGGCGGCTCGGTCAACGTGCTGCGCGGCTGGAGCGCCGACGAGCTGCTCGACGCGCCGGACGGCTGGGAGCCCGACGCGCTCCTCGCCGAGCTGCTCGCCCGCTTCCCGGACGGCGCCTCGCCGCCGGGGATGCTCGCCGGGATGCAGTCCGCCGGCGGGCGCTCGCTGCAGGACGCAGGCTGACCCGTTTCCGGAATCGGCCTCCGATGCTCTAGGCTCGGGACCGGTGGCGAAGGGGCTCCTCGCGCTCGACCAGGCTCGACTTCGTTTCGGCGGGATCGTCGCGCTCGACGACGTCTCCCTTGAGGTGGCCGAGGGCTCGATCGTCGGCCTGATCGGCCCGAACGGCGCAGGCAAGACGACCGCGTTCAACGCGATCACGCGCCTCTACCGGCTGGACTCCGGCGACGTCGTCTTCGACGGACGCTCGCTCCGGCGCGTGCGGCCGAGCCGCGTGATCCGCCTCGGCATCGCCCGCACCTTTCAGAACCTCGAGCTGTTCCCGAACCTCAGCGTGCTCGAGAACGTCCTCGTCGGAGCGCACATCTCGTCCCGCCTGCAGCGCGAGCGTGACCAGCGGCAGCATGCGCTCGAGACGCTCGGGGACGTCGGGATCGCGGAGCACGCGAGTCGCCCGGCGTCCGGCCTCCCGTACGGGACGCTGAAGCGCGTCGAGCTCGCGCGCGCCCTCGCGAGCGGACCGCGCTTGCTCCTGCTCGACGAGCCGGCCGGCGGGCTGAACCACGAGGAGGTCGACGCGCTCGTCGGCCTGATCCGCCGGCTGCGGGAGGAGCGCAAGCTGACGATCCTCCTCGTCGAGCACCACATGCGGCTCGTGATGGAGGTCTGCGAGCACGTGCACGTCCTGAACTTCGGACGGACGATCGCCGCCGGTGCGCCGGCCGACGTGCAGCGCGACCCGGCGGTGATCGAGGCCTATCTCGGCGGAGAGCTCGCGGCGTGACCGCCCTTCTCGAGCTCGACGACGTCGAGGCGCGCTACGGCCCGGTCCACGTGCTGCACGGCATCTCGCTCGCTGTCGAGGAGGGCTCGGTCGTCACCGTGCTCGGCCCGAACGGCGCGGGCAAGACGACGACGCTCCGCGCGGTGTCGGGCACGGTGCGCCGCTCGGGGCGCATCCGGCTCGGCGGCCGCCCCATCGACCGCCTCGGCCCCGACGGCGTCGCGCGGCTCGGCGTCGCGCACGTCCCCGAAGGCCGCGGCACGTTCTCGGAGCTCACGGTCTGGGAGAACCTCCGCCTCGGCGCCTACACGCGGCGCGGCTCGATCCAACCCGAGCTCGAGCGCGTCTTCTCGTACTTCCCGTGGCTCTCCGAGCGGCGGCGGCAGCAGGCGGGGACGCTGAGCGGCGGCGAGCAGCAGATGCTCGCGCTCGCGCGGGCGTTCGTGCACCGGCCGCGGCTCCTGCTCCTCGACGAGCCGTCGCTCGGACTCGCACCGGTCCTCGTCGCCGAGCTGTTCCGGATCGTCCGCGAGCTGAACGAGAAGGAAGGCCTGACCGTCCTCGTCGTGGAGCAGAACGCGCACCTCGCGCTGCAGGCCGCCGACGCCGGCTACGTGCTCGAGGCCGGCCGCGTCGCGCTGTCCGGCACGAGCGCGGAGCTCCGGGCCGACGACTCCGTCCGCCGCAGCTACCTGGGCGACTGATGGCGGCGGCCGCGACCTCCCGGCTCGAGAGCCTCCGCAACCGCGGCGCCGCGTTCGGCGGCGCGCCGTTCGTCGGCCTGATCCTCGTCGCGGTCGCGGCGGGACTCGTCGTCGGGTCGCTGCGCAGCGCGACGTTCGCCCAGCTGACGGTGCAGGGGCTCGCGCTCGGCGCCGTCTACGGGATCCTCGCGCTCGCGCTCGTGCTCGTCTATCGCGCAACCCGCGTGATCAACTTCGCGCAGGGAGAGCTCGCCATGGCGACCACGTACGTCGCCTATCAGCTGATCCAGTGGGGGCTCTCCTACTGGGAGGCCTTCTTCGCGACGCTGGCCATCGCCCTCGTGCTCGGCACCGTGCTCGAGCTGGCGCTGATCCGGCCCGTGCTGCACCGGTCGGCGATCGCCGCGGTGATCGTCACCGTCGGGCTGTTCGTCCTGATCGACGGCATCGTCAACTGGATCTGGGGAGGCGACTTCAAATCCATGCCGTCCCCGTTCGGCACCAAGATCTACCACGTCGGCGGCGTCTCGATCGCGCGGCTCTACGTCGGCATGTTCGTCGTCGTCATCATCGCGGTGCTGCTGGTCTGGGCGCTCTTCCGCTTCACGAAGGTCGGCCTCGGCATGCGCGCCGCCGCGCTCCGACCCGCGGAGGCAGCCTTCGTCGGCGTCCGCGTGGAGTGGATGCTCGCGATCGGCTGGGGCCTCGCTGCGTTGCTCGGCGCCGTCGCGGGCCTGATGACCGAGCCGTCGCAGTTCCTGCTCGAGCCGACGCTGATGCAGCCGATCCTCGTCTACGCCTTCGCCGCCGCCGTTCTCGGCGGGCTCGAGAGCCCGGCCGGAGCCGTGATCGGGGGCCTCGCGATCGGAGTCGCGCTCAACCTCGTCGTCCAGTACGTGCCCGCGATCACGTCCGAGCTGCAGACGCCGTTCGCCTTCGCGGTCATCCTCGCGGTGTTGCTCATCAAGCCGACCGGGCTCTTCGGACACCGGGAGGTCCGCAGGGTATGAAGGCCAGGATCCCCGCGCTCGTCTCGCTCGTCACGGTGGCGGCGGTGCTCTCCATCCTGCCGTTCGTTCTCGGCGACTACAACATCTCGCTCGCGGCGCAGGTCGGGATCTTCTTCATCGCCGTGCTCGGCCTCGACATCCTCACCGGCTACACGGGCCAGATCTCGATCGGCCACGGCGCCTTCATGGCCATCGGCGGCTACACGACGGCCGTCATGTCGCGGGATCACGACACGAACCTCGTCCTGACTATGCTCGTGGCCTTCGCGATCTGCTTCGTCGTCGGCCTGGTCGTCGGCCTACCGGCGCTCCGCCTCTCCGGCGTCTACCTCGCGCTCGTGACATTCGCCCTCGCCGTCTCGGTGCCGCTGCTGCCGCTCAAGTGGTCGAGCTACCTCGGGGGCAGGGACGGCGTCCAGGCCTCGCACGAGGTCAGCAACCTCTGGCTCTACGGCGTCGCCTGGGCCGCCTCGGCGATCCTCTTCGTGCTCGCGTGGCTGATCCTGCGAGGCCGGGCCGGTCGGGCCTTCCGCGCCGTCCGGGACAGCGAGATCGCGGCCGTCGCCTCGGGGATCGAGCTGCCCGTCTACAAGACGCTCGCGTTCGGGATCTCGGCCGCCTACGCCGGCGTCGCGGGCTCCCTGTTCGTCCTGGCGAACAACGGCTTCGCCGCGCCGGACGAGTTCGGCATCGTTCTCTCGCTGCAGATCCTCATCGGCGCTGCCGTGGCGGGGCTCGGCTCGCTCTGGGGAGTCCTCGCGGGCGCCGCCTTCGTCGGGCTCCTGCCGAGCATCTCGAGCAGCGTGCCGGTGATCGGCTCCGCCCACGGCCGGGACGTCGTCTTCGGGGCGGCGGTGATTCTCGTCATGCTCCTGCTCCCCGGCGGCTTCGCGAGCCTCGTCGCGTGGCTGCGGAGGTTCGGCCGTGCTTGAACCGCGAGTCAATCTCAATCAAACTGCTCGGGAAATCGTCTCCACTGACACACCCATGAATCGGAGGAGGGGGCAGCGGAATGGCTGTTAATCGGAGGAAGCTCGTAGCGCTGCTCGCCGCGCTGCTCGCCACAGCCGCGGCGGCAGGCACGGCGGCCGCCTCGCACACGGGCACGCCCGGCGTGACGAAGAAGCAGGTCGTGATCGGCGGCACGTTCCCGTTCACAGGCCCTGCGGCGCTGTACGCGACCATCCCGGCCGCCGAGGCGGCGTACTACGCCTACGTCAACGCCAAGGGCGGCGTGCACGGCCGCAAGATCAAGGACATCACGCTCGACGACCAGTACGACCCGTCGCAGACCCCTTCGAAGACGAAGCAGCTCGTCGAGCAGGATCACGTCTTCGCCATCGTGGGCAGCCTGGGGACGGCGCCCGTCCTCTCCACCTGGAAGTACCTCAACAACCGGAAGATCCCGCAGGTGCTCGTCGCCACGGGCGACGCCTACTGGGGCCAGTGCGTCCACAAGGCCCTCAAGCTCTGCGGCGGCAAGGCCAAGCCGTGGACGATGGGGTGGCAGCCGGACTATCCCGGTGAGGCGAAGGTCTACGCGAAGTACATCCTCAAGAACCAGCCGGGCGCGAAGATCGGCGTTCTCTACCAGAACGACTCCTACGGCAAGAACTACCTCAACGGCTTGAAGACCGGCCTCGGCAAGCACAAGAACCAGATCGTCGACGCCGAGTCCTACAACCTCGGGGATTCCGCGCAGGTGATCGCCGCCCACGAGGTGGCCATGCGAACTCACGGGGCCGACACGTTCGTGATCTTCGCGACGCCGCAGGCGACCATCTACGCGCTCATCGACAGGACGGTGATCGGGTGGTCGGCGCTGACGCTCGTCAACAACGTCTCGGCGAACCGCGTCTTCGAGCTCGCCGCAGGCCAGAACGGCGCCGACCTGAACGGCATCATCTCGAGCGAGTACACCGCGAGCCCGACCACGCAGGCGAACCTCAAGGGGATGAAGCTCGCCAAGTCGATCATCGACGCCACGGGGAACCAGAAGCTCCAGCAGTCCCTCGCCGAGGGCGACGGGAACATCATCTACGGGCTCGCCTCCGCGTGGACGTTCGTCGACGCGCTCAAGCACGCGGGCAAGCACCTGACCCGGCCCGGCCTGATGAAGGCGCTGCGCAACCTGAACGAGTCGGGGAAGAACAAGAACCCGTTCATCTATCCGGGGATGACGGTCAAGACCTCGAAGACGCGCACCTTCCCGATGGAGCAGCTCAAGCTCATCCGGTGGAGCGGCGGCAAGACCGGCGACTGGCACGCGTTCGGCTCGATCTACAACAACATCCGCTGACCGGCGGAACCGGATCCGATCACGCGAGGGGGAGCTTCGGCTCCCCCTCGCCGTCTCAGGAGAGCCCGGCCGCCTCGATGACCGGAGCACGG
Organism: Gaiellaceae bacterium; assembly: GCA_036526375.1. Lineage (GTDB taxonomy): Bacteria > Actinomycetota > Thermoleophilia > Gaiellales > Gaiellaceae > Palsa-739. The sequence goes on from DATCYP010000038.1 coordinate 8,982, forward strand.
CAGGCGAAGCGCTCGCAGACGTAGACGGCCGGATCGCCGTCGACGAGCGTCTTCCCCTCGAGCAGCGGGACGTCCTCGGCCGGGCCGAAGGCGACGACACCGTTCGGGTCGAAGCCTCGCAGCGCGGCGCGAGCGACCTCCGAATCCGACCCGCCGACGATCGCGAGCTCGCGCCGCGGCGAGAGGTGGAGGTCGAGCGCGCAGAGCGCCCAGCCGAATGCCTGCGGCGCGCGCGGGAGCAGCTCGCGAACGAGCCGCAGCGCGCCCACCGCTTCCCGCTCGAGCTCGTCGTCGCCCCAGATCCTCGCGAGCCGCAGCAGGACGAACGCGAGCATCGAGCTGCCCGACGGGGTCGGGTTGTCGTCGAACGCCTTTTGCCGTGCCACGAGCCGCTCGCCGCCGGCGGGAGCGAGGAAGAAGCCGCCGCGTTCGGCGTCGCGGAAGCGCTCGACGGCGGTGAGCGCGACTCGCCGCGACTCGCGCAGCCAGCGAAGCTCGCCGGTTGCGACGTGCAGCTCGTAGAAACCGAGGGCGACGTTCGCGTGGTCCTCGAGGTAGGCGGGGTACTTCGGGCGGCCGTCGCGGAGGGTGCGCCACAGCGGGTCGGCCGAGAGCAGCTCGCCGAGATCGCGTGCGACGGCGAGGAGGTCGGGACGCTCGAGGCGGCGCGCGCCCTCCGCCACCGCCGCCAGAGCGAGGCCGTTCCAGGCCGCGATCACCTTGTCGTCGAGAGCCGGCTGCGGGCGACCTGAACGGATCTCGAGCAGCCGCGCGCGCGTCTCGTCGTCGAGCTCGCCGCGCACGATCGAGCGTCCGTGCTCGAACGGCTCGAGCAGGTCGGGCGGCGCCCCCTCCTCCGCCGTCCACGTGTACGTGAGCCCCTCGACGCCGTTCGTGTCCGCGTCCTGCGACGACGCGAAGCCGCCGCCGGGCAGTCGCAGCTCGCGCACCATGTAGTCGAGCGTCTGCTCCGCGACCGCGCGGTACCGCTCCTCCCCGGTCAGCAGCCACGCGTGGAGATAGGCCGGGACGAGGAGCGCGTTGTCGCAGAGCATCTTCTCGAAGTGCGGGACGAGCCAGTCCGCGTCGACGGAATAGCGGTGGAAGCCGCCGCCGACGAGGTCGTACATCCCACCGGCCGCCATGCCGTCGAGCGTGAGCCGCACCGCGTCGAGCGAGCCGCGCCGGAGCAGGAACTCGAGCGCGGACGCGGGCGGGAACTTCGGTGCGCGTCCGAAGCCGCCCCGGCGCGGATCGAGCTGGGAGAGCAGCGCGCTCTCGGCCTCGGCGAGCAGCGCTTCCGTCAGCGGCTCGCGCGACGGCTCGGTCTCGGCCGACCGCCGCAGCGCGCCGACGAGGGCGTCCGCCTGTGCGGCGACGTCCTCCGGGCGTTCGCGATACGCGTCGGCCACCGCGTGCAGCACCTGCCGGAACGAGGGCAGCCCGTGCCGCGGCTCCGGCGGGAAGTACGTGCCGCCGAAGAACGGCTCGCCGTCGGGCGTGAGGAAGACGGTGAGCGGCCAACCGCCCTGCCCGGTCAGCGCGACGACCGCATCCATGTACACGGCGTCGACGTCCGGCCGCTCCTCCCGGTCGACCTTGACGTTGACGAACAGCTCGTTCATCACGGCCGCCGTCGCCTCGTCGTCGAACGACTCCCGCTCCATCACGTGGCACCAGTGGCATGCGGAGTAGCCGATCGAGACGAGCAGCGGCTTCCCTTCCGAGCGGGCCCGACGGAGCGCTTCTTCGCCCCACGGCTGCCAGTCGACCGGGTTGTCCGCGTGCTGGAGGAGGTACGGGCTGGTCTCCTGCGCGAGCCGGTTCATCGGGGTAGCGTAGGCGCGATGTCCCAGCTGCCCGGCGGCACCGTCACCTTCGTCTTCACCGACATCGAAGGCTCGACGCGGCTCCTCCAGGAGCTCGGCGACGAAGCCTACGGGCGCGTCTCGGGCGACCACCGCCGCCTCGTGCGCGAGACCTTCGGCGCGCGCGGAGGCACGGAGATCGACACCCAGGGCGACGCGTTCTTCTTCTCCTTCCCGCGCGCGCGGGACGCGGTCGCGGCGGCGGTCGACGCGCAGCGTGCGCTCCGCGACCACGACTGGCCGGAAGGGCGCGAGCTGCGCGTGCGGATGGGGCTGCACACCGGCGAGCCGCACGTCGGCGAGGAGGGCTACCTCGGCCTCGACGTCGTGCGCGCTGCGCGAATCTCGGCGGCCGGCCACGGCGGCCAGATCCTGATCTCGGAGACGACCCGCGCCCTGCTCGGCAACCAGCTCCCGGAGGGAGTCGGCGTGCACGACCTCGGGCAGCAGCACCTCAAGGACGTCCAGCACGAGCACATCTACGAGCTGACGGTCGACGGGCGCACCGCCTCGGCACGCCCGCTGAAGACCCAGACGCCGAAGTCCCGCCAGGAGGACATGGCGGCGCGGTTCGAGGATCGCATCACGGCCTACGTCGAGCGACAGCTCGAGTCGGCCTTCGACGAGACGACCGGAGTGCCGAAGGTGCCGACCAAGCTCGCCGTCGGCGGCGCCGCGATCGGACTCGGCGTGTTCTTCATGGTCGTCGTCGTGCTCGTCGCGATCGCCTTCCTGATCAAGGCCGCCTTCTTCTGATTCAGCGCGACCAGCCGACGAGCGTCGCGTGCCTGCGGAAGCCGATCGACTCGTAGAGCCCACACGCCGCGTCGCTCACGCAGTAGACGATCGCCTGCCGCCCGCCCTCCTCGTGCAGCCGGCGCAGTGCGTACGTGCAGACCGCGGCGCCGAGACCGCGGCGGCGGAACTCGTCACGCACCCCGACCGGCTCGAGCTCGCCGACACGGTTCTCGTCGTCCGGCCACACCAGGCAGTAGGCGGCGAAGCGTCCGTCCGGCGCCTCGACGACACAGTCGAGAGAGGCGCGGTAGGGCCACGAGGCCTGGACGCCGGCGAAGCTCGACTCGGTGACGCGCGAGGGCGCCCAGACGTCGCGGTGGACGGCCACGCGTTCCGCGAGGTCGCCGGGCTCCACGGTGCGACAGCGGAAGCCGTCGGGCAGCCGCGGGAGCTCGGGCGCCTCGGGCAGGTCCCGCGCCAGGAAGTGCATGAGCGAGCCGTGGCGGCTCACCTTCGCCTCGCCCTGCCGCGCGAAGCCGTGCCGCTCGAACGCGGCCCGGATCTCGCCGTCGTCCTCGAAGGCGACCGCCGTGCGCGCGTCCGGATCGCCGAGGATCTCGTCGAGCAGGTCGAGCCGGTGGCGGCGGACGTCGAACTCGAGCAGCGCACGGTCGCCCTTGAGCCACGACCAGGCGACGGTGCGGCCGCCGTCCTGCCAGATCCGGATCGTCCACTCGTGCTCGCGACCCTCGTGCTGGCGGAGCCCCCACGTGATGTCCCCGACGTGCCAGGGAGCGCGCACGCCGAGCTCGCGCCGCTGCTCGAGGGCGAGCTCGTGCATCGCTGCGATGATCTCGGGCGTGAGCCGCACGTTCGAGGAGCTGGAGGTCGGAGCCGTGTACCGAAGCCGCTTCGGGCACCGTACTGGAGGCCGACAACGCCTGGTTCACGCTCTTAGGGCGCACTGTCTTGGAAGTCAATCCGTGAACCGAGCGAAGTGCTGTTGGTTGGGCCCGCGGGCGTCGATGTTCTAGCCTCGTCTCGTGGCGACCTGCGCGAACTGTGGACAGTCGAACCCTGACGGCGCGCACTATTGCAACGCGTGCGCCGCACCCCTCCACACTGTCTCGGTGGAGCGGGAGCAACGCAAGACGGTGTCGATCGTGTTCTGCGACATCACCGGGTCGACGGAACTCGGCGAGTCAACCGATCCGGAGACGCTGAGGGCGTTGCTGGCCCGCTATTTCGAGCGCATGAAGGGAATCGTCGAGGCACACGGCGGCACGGTGGAGAAGTTCATCGGCGACGCGGTGATGGCGGTGTTCGGTGTGCCGGTGACGCACGAAGACGATGCGCTACGTGCGTGCCGGGCGGCCGTCGAGATGCGCAACGCGTTGCCGGAGCTTGGAATCGCCGGGCGGCTCGGCGTCAACACCGGCGAGGTCGTGACCGGAACCGAGGAGCGGCTCGCCACGGGCGACGCAGTCAACGTTGCGGCGCGGCTCGAACAGGCCGCTCAGCCTGGAGAGGTGCTGATCGGCGAGGAAACTCTGCGCCTCGTTCGGGCCGCGGTGAGCGTGGGCGAGGAGCGGCGGCTCGATCTGAAGGGGAAAGCCGATCCGGTCGGTGCCTCTCCGCTGCTCGTGGTGACTGGCGAGTTGGAGCGGAGCTTCTCGACGCCTATGGTCGGGCGGGAGCGCGAGCTGCAGGCCCTTCGTGATGCGTTCGCGCGGGCGGAGGCCGATCGCTCCTGTCAGCTGTTCACGATTCTCGGTTCGGCGGGCGTCGGGAAGTCTCGGCTGGCGGCGGAGTTCTTGGCAGGCCTGGAAGCGCGGGTGGTGCGCGGGCGCTGTCTCTCGTATGGCGAGGGGATCACGTACTGGCCGGTGGTCGAGATCGTGAAGCAGTTCGAGACGTTGCCGGAGGGAGACGCGGCGCGGCCTTTGCAGTCGCTGCTCGGCGAGACAGAGCTGTCGGTGAGTGCCGAGGAGATCGCCTGGGGCTTCCGCAAGCTGCTGGAGCAGGAGGCGCATGCGCATCCGCTGGTCGTCGTCTTCGACGATCTGCACTGGGCGGAGGAGACGCTGTTCGACCTGGTGGAGCACGTTGCCGACCTCTCGCGCGACGCGCCGATCCTGCTGCTGTGCATGGCCCGACCGGAGCTTCTGGAACGCCGTCCCTCGTGGGGCGGCGGCAAGTGGAACGCGACCGCCGTCCTGCTGGAGCCGCTCGACGCGAAGGAGACGGAGCAGCTCCTCTCGGAGCTTGGCGAGGTGTCGCCCGAGCTGCACGAGCGGATCGTCCAGGTCGCGGAGGGCAACCCGCTTTTCCTCGAAGAGATGTTGGCCCTCGTGCGGGACTCGGGTGGAGCGCAGGTGGAGGTGCCGCCGACGATTCAGGCTCTGCTTGCTGCCCGCCTCGATCAGCTCGACCCGGGCGAGCGTTCCGTTCTCGAGCACGGCGCGGTCGAGGGCCGTGTCTTCCATCGCGGCGCGGTGGCGGCGCTGGGAGACGGCGACGGGGAGGTCGACCGGCGTCTCGTCGCTCTGGTGCGGAAGGAGCTGGTCCGCCCCGACCGC
>DATCYP010000039.1:0-14953 GCA_036526375.1 Gaiellaceae bacterium
CGACGCCGCACTTCGCCTACCAGCTCCGCGCGCGCGTGCGCGAGCTCGTCCTCGACCTGCCCGAGGGGCATCCCGTGCGGCAGTACGCGGAAGAGAAGATCGAGCTGCTCGACCGGCTCGGGCACGCGTCGTCGAAGGCGATGGACAGCCGGCGCGAGGCGCGCTCGCGGCCCGGCTGGAGCGAGCTGCCGAGCTCGGCGCCCGCGGACGAACCGCTGCCGCGGCGATGAGCCTCGAAGGCGTCTCGGTGCTCGTCACCGGGGGGACGCGCGGGATCGGCCGGGCGATCGCGCTCCGACTCGTGGCCGACGGCGCATCGCGGGCCGTGCTCGGCTACATGCGCAACGACGCTGCGGCCGAGGAGGCCGCGGCACTCGTCCGGGAAGCGGGCGCCGAGCCGGTGCTCGTGCGGGGCAACGTCGCCGACCCACGCGTCGTCGAGGAGCTCGCGGTGGGCGGCCCGTACCGCGTCGTCGTCCACAACGCCGCGACGGGCGTGATCCGGCCCGCGCTCGAGACGGAGGACAAGCACTGGGACTGGACGCTGGCCGCGAACGCGCGGGCGCTCCTCTCGCTCGCCCGCGCGACCGCGCCGTCGATGGAGGAAGGCGGCTCGATCCTCGCGATCTCGAGCCTCGGCTCGCAGCGCGTGCTCCCGAACTACGTCCTCATCGGCACCTCGAAGGCGGCGCTGGAGTCGGTCGTCCGGTATCTCGCCTTCGACCTCGCGCCGCGCGGAATCCGCGTCAACTGCGTCTCGGCGGGCGTCGTCGACACCGAGGCGCTCGATTGGTTCCCGAACAAGGAGCAGATGCTCGCGACCGTGAAGCGGACGCCCGCCGGTCGACTCGTCGAGCCGGAGGACGTCGCGGCGACCGTGTCGTTCCTCTGCTCGCCGGACGCCGCGATGATCTGCGGGCAGACGCTCGTCGTCGACGGCGGCTACTCGCTCGGGGCGTAGGCGGATGGAGCCGACCGAGGAGAACATTCGCGCCTGGGACGCGGCGCACCGGGCGCGCGCCGAGCCGGTCGAGCTGCCGCCGTTCGTGCAGCGCACGCTCGGCGACCTGAACGGCAAGCGCGTGCTCCACCTCCACTGCGCGACGGGCGAGGCGACCGCGGCGCTCGCCGAGCTCGGGGCGGTCGTGACGGGAGTCGACGCACGGCCCGCCGCGCTCGAAACCGCCCGCGAGCGATGGCCGAAGATCCTCTGGGTGGACGGCGACCCCCAGTCGCTGCCGCGCCAGCTGCGGCGGGGGCGCTTCGACCTCGTCTACTCGGGCGAGGGGGTGCTCGGCCACCTCGACGACCTCGACGGGTGGGCGATCGGCATCGCGGCGGCGTTGCGCGGGAACGGCGAGCTGCTCGTCTTCGACGACCACCCCGTCGCCGACTGCGTCGACGCATTCCTGCGCTGGCGCCACGACTACTTCCGCGATCCTGGCGATCCCGACCGGCTGTGGAGGATCGGCCAGGTCGTGAGCGCGCTCGCGCGGGCCGGACTGCACGTCCAGGCGCTCGAGGAGTACCCGGGCGGCACGTCGCGCCGACCCCACGACCGCCGCATCCCGGCGACCTTCCTGCTCTACGCGCGGCGCGCCGGTTAGCCCGGACGCCGGGAGGGGAACCGGACCCGCATGGTGGGCATCCCCTTCAGCCTGCTGACCGTCGCCGCCGGCGCCATCCTCGCCTTCGCGGTGCAGGCAACCACGAGCGGCGTCGATCTCCACCGCGTCGGCTGGATCCTGATCATCGTGGGCCTGGTCGGCCTCGTGCTCTCGCTCGTGATCTGGGAGAGCGAGAACCGCCCGCCGGCCCCGCCCCGCGCACCACGACGGCGGGTTCCGCCGTCCGAAGCGCCCACGCGTCGCTTCTAGCCGAGCTTCTCGAAGGCCTCGTCGAGCTCGGCGTCGGTGATCGTCAACGGCGGCGTCGCCTGGACCAGGGAGCCGTCCGGACCGGCCGGGACGACGAGGACGCCGCGCGCGAGTGCGTCCGCCGCGTCACCGGTGCGGGCCCGGAGGAGCCCACACCCATGCCAGCCCGCCTGCTCGAAGCGCTCGCCGGCCTCGCGCACCCGGCCGAGCAGCTTCGGCGCCTCCTCGAGCACGACGAGTGCCGCCGCGCACGCGAGCGGGCTGCCGACGTGGGTGTGCGTGTAGACGTCCTCGGGCCCGAGCTCCCATACCTCCTCAAGGCCGTCGCGGTGGAAGAGCGCCGCCGAGAGCGGTAGACCGCCGCCGAGCGCCTTGCCGACGCAGAGGACGTCCGCGACCTCCTCGCCGGGCCACATCTCGCCGGTGCGGCCGAGCCCGGCGTAGATCGAGTCGACGACGAGCAGGGCGCCGGCGTCGTCGCAGCGGCGCCGCAGGGTCTCGAGGAAGTCGTCCGGCGGCACGCGCGAGCCGGCTCTCCCCTGCACCGGCTCGACGACGACGCAGCCCGCGTCCTCCGGCAGCGCCCCCGGATCCTCGCCGTAGGCGCGCCGGTGCACGGGGCCCGGCAGCCACGCGGCGAACGGCTCGCGGAACCGGTCGAATCCCGTCGCCGCGAGCGCGAGCAGCCCGGTGCCGTGGTACGCGCCGTCGAAGGCGACGATGCCCGGCCGGCCGGTCGCGAGCAGCGCCGTCCGGAGCGCGATCTCGATCGCGTCCTCGCCGGTCACGCCGAGCTTCGCCGGCCGCGGCAGCGCCTCGCGCAGGCGCACCGTCACCTCGGCGTCGGCGAGATCGCCCAGCGCGTGCACGACCTCCTGCTCGCGCCACGCCTCGAGGATCCGCGGGTTGCGGTGGCCGAGCGCCGAGACGCCAAAGCCGGCCGTCAGGTCGAGCAGCTCGCGCCCGTCGGCGAGCGTGACGCGGCAGCCCTCGGCCCGCGCCCAGATCACCGCGAGCCGAGACGGAGGACGCGGCCCGCCGTCGCGCGCGCGATCGTCCCCGCCATCGCCGGGTTCTCCTGCAGCCGCCGCAGCGAGTAGCCGTACCAGTGCTCGCCGAACGGGACGTAGACGCGCAGCCGGTGGCCTTCCGCGACGAGCTGGTCGCGGCGCTCCTCGCGTACGCCGAGCAGCATCTGGAGCTCGTACTCGCGCGGCTCCAGTCCCCGCCGCGAGATCCGGGCGAGCGACTCCGCGAGCAGCCACTCGTCGTGGGTGGCGACTCCGACGTAGCAGCCGGCGTCGAGGAGCGCGTCGAGGCTGCGGAGGAAGTTCGCCCGCACCGCTTCGTAGTCGGTGAACGCGATCGCGCTCGGCTCGAGGTAGATGCCCTTGCAGAGGCGGACGCTCGGGCGCAGGTCCGCGAGCGCGCGGACGTCGTCGAGCGTGCGCCGCAGCCGGGCCTGCAGGACGACGCCGAGGTTGTCGTGGCCGTCCTCGCGGAGCTCGCGGTAGAGCCGGAGCGTGTCGTCCGTCGTCGACGAGTCCTCCATGTCGATCCGGACGAAGTTCCCGTAGCTCCTCGCGGCTTCGAGGACGGCCAGCAGGTTGTCGCGGCAGATCTCGTACGACAAATGGAGTCCGAGGCCGGTGAGCTTGACGCTGACGTTCGAGTCGAGCGCCGCCGTGTCGATCGCGGCGAAGACGTCGCGGTACGTCTGGGCGATGCCCCAGGCCTCCTCCTCGCGGACGATCTCCTCGCCGAGGACGTCGACCGTGGCCATCTTCCCGCCGCCGTTGAGGTCGCGGACGCACGCGACGGCCTCGGCGAGCGTCGCGCCGGCGATGTATCGCGAGGAGAAGAGCTGCACCACCGGCTTCGGCACCGCCGGCAGCAGGCGAACGAGGGCGGAGTCGAGCAGCGACACGGGCGCGGCGATTGTACGCCGGGCTACGTCTCGCGCATGAACCCCTGGCGCGCGGCGCTCACGAGCGCCACCGCCTCGGGGAAGAGGACGCGCATCGCGTCGCGGAGCGCGATCGCCTGCTCGTCCACGCCGCCCTGCGGCTGCACCTGCTGCAGCGCGGCCGAGGTCAGCTCGACGGCGGTGTTGAGCGTCAGCGTCGCGAACTGCTCGCGCTGCGCCTCCTGGACACTCTCGGCCTGCTGCTCGGCGAACTCGCGCAGGCCGCGCATGATCTCCTCGGGATCGCCGCCGAACGGGAATCCGAAGCCTCCGCCTTCCATGCGGTCCACTCTAGCTGCGGTGGGTCTGCACGAAGACGGGTCCGAAGAGCGAAAGGCCGCGAACCCGCACGCGCGGCGCATTCGGTGGCACGTCGCCGGTCGAGCTCTCGTGCACCGGGGCGAGCAGCGCGACGACCGAGGACTCGATCTCGATGTGCGCCGGAACGGTCACGAAGACCGGAGCGAACAGCGAGAAGACGGTGAGCACGGCCACGCCGCCCGGCAGCTGCGCCTCGCGGAGGTCGAGTCGGGCCGGAGCGAAGAGCGAGACCACGATGTTCCGCTCGGCGAACGCGCGGCGGCCGGAGCGGGTGACAGGCACGAGCACGCCGATGAGCCAGCGCCTCGGCCGGCGGGTTGAGGGGCTCGCCGTGTGCGCGACCGCGGGCAGATCCCCGGTGAGGGACTCGAGCTCGGCGCGGGAGCGCGCCTGGTAGGCGAGCGCCGTGCGCTCGGCGAGCTCCTCGAGCGTCAGCCGTCCCTCGGCCGACGCGTCGCGCAGCCGGACGACCGCCTGCTCGCGTTCGGCGTCGGACGCGCGCTTCTCGAGCTCGCCGCTCATTCCAGCCGAAGCTTGTAGTTGCGCTCGACGTCCTCCGTCAACTCCTCGACGGAGCCCAGCGCAGCCTGCATCGCCGCCGCGAACGGCGAGGCGCCGCTCTCGCCGAGCGCCTGCTCGAGCCGCCGCGAGGCCGAGCCGATCGCGTCGAGGTAGGCGCCGCTCGCGACGCGCGGCTCGTCCTGCAGCGTCTCGGCCAGGGACGCCGCCGCAGCTTCTGCCTCCTCGATCCCCAGCGGTCGATCCGTCTCGCGCAACTCGGCCAGCCGAGCGCGGAGCTCCGGGAGACGGCCGCCGCCCGCGGACTCCTCCGCCATCTCGCAGAGGGCCGCCAGCGACGCAGCTTCCCGGACGAGCCGCGACTCGGTCAGCGGCCTCGCGTCGCCGTCCAGCACGAGCCAACCGTGTGCCGCGGCCGACTCGAACGCGCAGAGATACACCCGCCGCCCGAGCGTCTCCGCGACGAGCACGCCGGCGAGCTCCTCCCCCGGCCCGGCGAATCCGACAGCCTCGCGTGCGATGCGCTCGACGTCCTCGGCGACCGTCATGCGGCCAGAATAGGGCCGTGGAGGCCTCCGCCCGCACGCGCCACGCACGCGAACTCTTCGCGCCGCTGGGCCCGACGTACGACCGCTACGCGCGCCTGCTCTCGTTCGGCCAGGACCCGCGCTGGCGCTCGTTCCTCGTCTCCCGGATCCCGCCCGACGCCGGCCGGGTGCTCGACGTCGCCAGCGGGACGGCCGCGGTGGCGATCGAGCTCGCCCGCGCGGACGCCGGCCGGACGGTCGTCGGCGTCGACCAGAGTCCCGAGATGCTCGCGGCTGGACGGGAGCGGGTCGAGCAGGCAGGCCTGGGCGAGCGGGTCGAGCTGCGGGAGTCGCGAGCCGAAGCGCTGCCGTTCGCCGACGGAGAGTTCGACGCCCTCACGTTCACCTATCTCCTGCGCTACGTCGACGACGTGCCGGCGACGCTGCGCGAGCTCGTCCGTGTCGTCCGGCCCGGCGGAACGGTGGCGATGCTCGAGTTCGGCCTCCCGCGCGGCTTGTGGCGGCCGCTCTGGGAGCTCTACGTGCGGGTCGGCCTGCCGGCGGCCGGGACCGTCGTCTCGCCGGGCTGGGGCGGCGTGGGCCGCTTCCTCGGCCCGAGCATCCGGGAGTTCTGGGGGGAGTGGCCGGAGCCGCGCCTCCTCGACGTCTGGCGCGAGGCGGGCCTCGCCGAGGTCGACGCGCGGCGAATGAGCGTCGGGGGCGGCGTCGTCGTCTGGGGACGGCGCTCGTGACGGCGGCGCGCCCGAGGCCGGCGTTCTACGCCCTGCGCCCCGGCGGCTGGCGCGACTACCTCACGCTCCTCCACCCTCCGTACACGCTCTGGCATCTCTCGTACGTGGCGGTCGGCGCCGCGCTCGCGCCCCGGATGGACTGGACGCTGCTCGGCTGGGCCACGCTGGCGTTCGCGCTCGCGATGGGCGTCGGCGCGCACGCGCTCGACGAGCTGCGGGGACGGCCGCTCCAGACGCGCATCTCACGGCCGATGCTGGGAGCGCTCGCGGCGGTGTCGATCTCCGGCGCCTCCGCCATCGGCATCGCGGTCGCCGTCTCACGGACGCTGTGGCTGCTCGTCTTCGTCGCGGTCGGCGCGTTCCTCGTGGTGGCGTACAACCTCGAGCTGTTCGAAGGCGCCTTCCACGGCGGGCTCTGGTTCCCGGCCGCCTGGGGCGCATTCCCCGTGCTCACCGCGTACTTCGCCTCGGCCCGGACACTGCACGGGGCGGCGTTCGCCGGCGCGGCGTACGCCTTCGCCTCGAGCTGGGCGCAGCGTCGGCTCTCGACGCCGGTCCGGCTCGTCCGCCGCCGCGTCGTCGCGGTCGAAGGACGAGCGGAGCTCGACGACGGGACGACGCTTCCGCTCGACGCGGACGCGCTCGCCGCGGTACCCGAGGCGGCGCTCAAGGCGCTCGCCGCCGCGACCGTTCTGATCGCGATCGCGCTGCTGCTTCTGCGAGCGAGCTAGCGCCTACACTCCGGACCGTGGCGCTGACGACGATCGCCGATCTCATCTTCGCCGGCGGGGTCGTGCTGGCGGCCCTCGCGCTCGCGGGCGCCGCGCTCCACCGCGCTTCGAGGCCCTTGCTCGCTTCCGCGACCGTCCTGGAGGCGGCCGCGGCGCTCGGCGTCTGGGTCGCGTTCGCCCTGCGCCACGACCGACCCCTCGCGGTGGCCGCGGGTGGGCTGACGGCCTGCACGCTCGCCGCCGGAGCCGCGCTTCTTCTTCGCCGGGCACTGAAACGTGTCGGCGCGATGGACGAGCGGCTCGCCGAGTCGCAGGCGGCCCTCCTCGCGAGCGTCGAGCGGGAGAAGACCGCGCTCGGAAAGGAGCTCGAGCTGACCCTCGCGCGCGCACGCGCGGACTCGCGTTCGCTCCTCGAGGAGCAGGAGCGGCAGATCGCCGAGGAGCGACGGTCGCTCGTCGCCCAGCGCGAGCACGACGCGACTGCGACTCTCGGCGACAAGCTGAACCAGGTGCAGGCGCAGATCGAGCAGCGACTCGGCGGCTGGTCGCAGGATCTCGATCGAATCACGGAGTCGACGAAGACGCGGATCGCCGAGCTCGAGCAGCGGCAGCAACAGCTCCTACGCGAGATCGAGCTGCGGCTCACAGCCGACGCCGAGCGGCTGTCGGCGGAGAGCGAGGAGCAGCGCGCGGGCGTGGCGCGCCTCCGCGCCGACCTCAACCGGACGCTGGAGGACGCACTCGGGGTCGTGCGAAGCGAGCTCGAGGCGCACGCGGCCGAGCGACGCCGGGCGCTCCACGAGCTCGAGACTCGACTGGCGCGCCGCGAGCGCGAGCTGACCGAGCAGGCGCAGCGGGAGGAGGCCGACGCGGTGCAGCGGGTACGGGCCGGGTTCGAGGACGTCTCGCGCCGCCAGATCGAGCAGCTCGAGCGCGCCGTCGACCGAGCGGTCGCGTCACACGCGGACGAGGCCGCCCAGCGGTTCGCGCAGCTCGTGAAGAGCTCGCGCGAGGACGCGGCGAAGCGCCTCGCGCGCGAGCTGGAGCGAGCGGTCGGCGCCTTCTCGCGTGAGGCCGAGACGGTGCTCGCGGAACGGCTCGCGCACGTCGGGGACGCCGGAGCGCAGCGGCTCGAGCATCGGGTCTCGAACATCTCGAAGGAGCTCGAGCGACGCCAGGACGAGCTCGTCGCCGCACACGACCTGCGGCTCGGCGAGCTGGAGTCGGAGATTCGCCGCCGGATCGACGAGCTCCGCGCCGACGTCGAGGCGGAGCGGGGCGTGCTCGAGGCACGCCTGCAGGAGCTCGCCCGCCGCCTGGGCTCGGCCGCAGCAGTGCGCGGCTCGTAGGCGCGTTCCTAACAAAAAGTTCGCCTAACAAAGCCTGGGAGGGTTCGTCGGTACCAGCGCGAACGTGGTGAAGCCATGAGCGAGACGACGACCCAGATCCTCGAGCCGCTGTTCGACGAACGGTCGAAGGTGGAGAGCTGGCGCCTCCACATCCTGATCGAGGCCGGCTACCCGCTCCCGATCGCAGAGCGGGTCGCGGTGAGCGAAGCGGATCTCCACCTCGCCTGCGAGCTTCTCGGCCAGGGCTGCAAGCCCGAGACCGCCGCCGAGATCCTCCTCTAGAGCTTCTGCGCCCGCGCCGTAGGGGCGCGAGTACGCTGGGCGGATGGCCAAGGTCGAGGCGCTGCCGTACGACGACCGGACCGTCTACTCGGTCGCCGCCTTCAACCGCGGAGTCGGCCAATGGCTGACGCGGCTCCCCACCGTCTGGGTCGAGGGAGAGGTGACCGAGCTCCGCCGGCACGAGAGGTGGGCGACGGTCTTCTTCACCATCAAGGACCCCGCCGACGGCTCGTGCGTCGGCGTGACGATGGCACGCGGGAGGTTCGACGCGCTACGGCTCGAGCTTTCGGACGGAGCGCGGGTGCACGTGTTCGGCCGGCCGGAGCTGTACGAGCAGCGGGCCGAGTTCAAGCTCCGCGCGCTCACGATCGAGCGTTTCGGCGCCGGTGCCCACCTGGCCTCGCTCGAGCGGCTGAAGGCGAGCCTCGCGGCCGAAGGCCTCTTCGCCGATGCGCGCAAGCGGCCGCTGCCGTTCCTGCCGCGCCGCATCGGCATCGTGACCGGCAACGACGCAGCCGCGAAGCGCGACGTCGTCACGACGATTTGCTCCCGCTTTCCACCGGCCTCCGTCCTCGTGGCAGAGACCTACGTGCAGGGCCCGCGCGCGGCGGCCGAGATCGTGGCGGCGATCGGGGCTCTCTGCGAGCAGCCGGACGTCGACGTCGTCGTCCTGACCCGCGGCGGCGGCAGCTTCGAGGACCTCCTCCCTTTCAGCGACGAGCGCGTGGTCCGGGCGGTGGCGGAGTGCTCCGTCCCCGTCGTCTCGGCCGTCGGTCATGAGCAGGACACGCCGCTGTGCGACCTTGCGGCGGACGTCCGCGCCTCGACTCCGACGGCGGCCGGGAAGCTCGTCGTGCCGGAGCTCACTGAATTGTCGGCAAGGCTCGACCACGCGCGCGGCGCGCTCGCGCGCAGCGTCCGCCGCTCGCTCGAGCGGCACCGTCAGCAACTCGCTCGATCCGCCGAGCGACTGCGAGCCTGGCCCCGCGTCGCGGTCGAACGGGAAGGTTCCCGGCTCGAGCGCACACATGCTCGGCTGCGCCTGGCGCCTGCGCTCGCCGTCGAGCGCAAGCGGGCGGCGCTCGAGAAGAACGCGGCCAAGCTCGTTGCGTTGTCACCATTGCAAACACTCGAGCGAGGGTACGCGATCGTGCGGACGGAGGCGGGCGGCGTCGTCGCGTCGACCGGAGATGTCTCCGCAGGCGCGCGCGTGGACGTCACCGTCGCCGACGGCGAGTTCGGCGCGCGCGTCGAGCAGGTGGGCACGTGACCGAGTCGACGGAGCGCACCTTCGAGGAGGCGCAGACCGAGCTCGAGCAGATCGTCGAGCGCCTCGAGCGCGGCCAGGCTCCGCTCGACGAGGCGTTGAAGCTCTGGGAGCGGGGCGAGGAGCTCTATGCCTTCTGCCGGGCGAAGCTCGACGCGGCCGAGGGGCGGGTCGAGGAGCTCGCGCGCCGCGCCGAGCAGTCGCGTCCGCCCGCAGCCGCGCCCGAGACCGGGGCCGGCGGCGAGAGCTAGCGCGCAGCCGCGCCTTCGGGGCGGCCGCGTTCGTCCTCCGTGTCTTCCTCCGCCGGAATCTCCGCCCGGTCCGCCGTCGGCATCACGCGGAGCATCGCGAACGAGACCCCCTCGCGGGCGAGGAAGAGGATCCCGATGCCGATGCCGACCGACGCCTCGATGGCCTGCAGCCCGAACCCGTAGGCGACGCCGACGCTGTACGCCACGCCGTAGCCGACGAGCGCCGTCGCGATCGCGACCTGGACGAGGCCGACGTTCCCCGGCCAGAACGGGAAGATGGTCACGACGTTCATCAGCAGCAGGACGACCCCGGCGGCCGGTAGCGGCGAGTGGATGTCGAAGGCGCGCATCGCGGTGTAGACCGCGAAGATCTGACAGGTCCAACCGCAGATCTGGAAGAAGATGGCGCCGGCCGCTCCGGCCGGAGAGCGCATCACGCCGAGCCCGGCGCGTCCCATCGCCAGCAGCCGGCGCACGGGGCCCAGGCCTTCGACGGAGATGAGCATCGGCCGGCGCGCCGTGACGAACGCGAACGCGAAGAGCGCGACCCCGAGCACGATGACGGCGACCAGGCTCGCCCGCGCGGACGCCGGGATGCTCGCCGTGACGACGACGTAGACGATCAGCAGAAGCACGGGGACGACGTCGAAGACGCGGTGCGCGAACACCGTCCCGACGAGCGTCGCCCAGGCCCCCTTGCGACCGGGCAGCTTCCGCGTCAGCACGGCGACACGCGCGAGCTCGCCGATCCGGCCCGGGAGAACCGCGTTGGCGAAGAGGCCGACCGAGAAGGCCGAGAAGACGAGCGTCACGCGCGGATGCGGCGGCTCCATCGCGGAATGGATGACGGTCGCCCAGGCGAGGGCCCGGACCACGACGGAGAGGAGATTCAGCGCGATCGCGACGACGACCCACTCCCAGCGCACCGCGCTGAACGCGTCGCCGATCGCGGCGAGGCTTCCGTGGCGCCACCAGAGCAGGCCGCCGACCGCCGCGAGAAAGAGCAGCCCGAAGGCAACGCGCGCGAGCCGGCCGGCCGGCAGCGAGAGCCGGCGTTGCCACCTGCTCAGCGGGTCGTTCGGGGGCAGCTGCATCCGGCCATTATCGTCGGCCGTCCGGTGCGTCTTCGTTCCCCGCACGACCGCGAGATCGTCCGCCTCGCACTGCCGGCGCTCGGTGCGCTGGCGGCCGAGCCGTTGTACGTCCTCGCCGACACGGCGATCGTCGGCCACCTCGGCCGGCCGCAGATCGCGGCGCTCGGCCTCGCCGGGACCGTGCTCGCCGGGGCGTTCACGATCTTCAACTTCCTCACGTACGGGACGACCGCCGTCGTCGCCCGGGCGACGGGCGCCGGTCGAGAGGAGGACGCGGCGCGGCTCGCGGCGCAGGCGCTCTGGGCGTCGCTCGGGATCGGGCTCGCGCTCGTCGTCGCTTGCGAGATCGTCGCGGCGCCGCTGCTGCGGGGCCTCGGCGGCCACGGCCGTTCGGGCCACCTCGCGCTCCTCTACTTCCGGATTGCGGCGGCAGGCTTGCCCGCGGCGCTCGTCGCACTCGCCGGCCAGGGCTACCTGCGTGGCGTCTCGAACCTGCGACGCCCACTCGAGATCGTGGTGGTGGCGAACGTGGCCAACCTCGTGCTCGAAGTGCTCTTCGTCTACGGCTTCCGCTGGGGGATCGCAGGCTCCGCCGCCGGAACGGCCGTTGCTCAGGCGGGGATGGGAGCGGCTTTCGTGATCGAGCTTCTCCGCCCTCGCGCGCAGTCGCGCCGGCCCAGCCTCGCGGCGATGAAGCCGCTCTTCCGCATCGGCAGGCAGATCTTCGTGCGCACCGCGGCGCTGTACGCCTCGTTCCTCGTCGCAGCCTCCGTGCTCGCGCGCATGGGCGACGCCCAGATCGGCGCTCACCAGATCGCGTACCAGTTCTTCGTGTTCCTCGCCCTGGTGCTCGATGCGCTCGCGATCGCCGGCCAGGTGATCGTCGGCAGGATGCTCGGCGCCGGCGATGCCGACGGCGCGCACGCGGCGGCAGTGCGGATGATCGCGTGGTCGGTAGCGATCGGACTCGTCTTCGCCGTCGTGCTCGCGCCGCTCGCGCACACGCTGCCGCGTGTGTTCACGGACGACCCCCACGTCCTCCACCAGGCGGCGCTCCTCTGGCCGTTCCTCGCGGCCATGCAGCCGCTCGGCGGCGCCGTCTTCGCCCTCGACGGCATCCTCATCGGAGCCGGCGACACGCGCTTCCTGATGTGGTCGATGCTCGCCGCGAGCGCCCTCTTCGTCACGCTCGCCGCGCTCGCACTCTCCCTCGGCTGGGGCGTGATCGGGGTCTGGGCCGCGCTCGACGTTCTGATCGTCGCGCGCCTCGCGCTCCTCGGCCCGCGCTTCGCGCGCCGCCGCTGGGCAGTCGTCGGCTGGGAGTAAGATCGGTCGATGGAGGGCCTGGCCGAGCTCCACACCCATCTCGGCGGCTCGGTTTCGTCCGACATCCTCTGGTCGCTCGCCCACCGGCAGGGGATCGCGCTCCCCGTCAAGGACTACTGGGACTTCGACCGGCTCGTGACGCTGTCCGACCCGCGCGGCGTCCCTGATCTCGACGCGCTCGACGCGATCTACCACTGGACGGAGCTGATCCAGTCGAGCCCGGCCGCCGTCGAGGTGTCGGTGCACGGAGCGATCGGCGGCGCGTACCGGTCGCAGGGGATCACGACGCTCGAGCTCCGCTTCAACCCGATGAAGCGGAACCGCGGGGGGGAGCGCGACCTCGACCACATCATCCTCGCCGCGATTCGCGGCCTCGACGTCGCAAGCCTCGAATACCCGCAGGTGCGTGCGGGCCTGATCCTGATGATGGACCGGACGTTCACGCCGCACCAGAACGAGATCATCGTCGAGAAGGCGATTCGCTGGGCGCCGCGCGGCGTCGTGGGGATCGACATCGCCGGCCCGCGACCCGGCGGCGAGCGGTACGACTACTCCCAGGTGCAGACGATGGTCGAGGACGCGCGCGCCGCGGGCCTCGGCGTGACGATCCACGTCGGCGAGGAGGGAGGCGAGATGGGCCGCGCCGAGATCGGCGAGGTGCTCGAGCTGCTGCGGCCCGAACGGATCGGACACGGTGTCCTCGCCGCCGGCGACGCCGAGCTGATGAAGGAGCTGCGCGAGCAGGAGGTGGTGCTCGAGATCTGCCCGACCTCGAACCTCCTCACGAAGGCGCTTCCCGGCGAGGACGCGGTGCGCGAAGTCTTCCGCACCTTCGTCGACAACGGCGTCCTCTTCACGATCGCAACGGACGGGCCGGAGATGATGCGCACGCACCTCCGCGACGAGTTCGACCTGCTGCTGCGAATCGGCGCGCTGACGCAGGACGAGCTCACCGAGGCGAACGCCCGCGGGCACGAGGCGAGCTTCGTCGGCGGGGCGCACGCCGCCCAGCGGAATACTCCCGTCGGCCGATAGCTGAGGCTCTCGCGCGGCCGTAGCGTGCCGGGCCATGAGAGACAGCGACGAGGCAAGACCCGACCTGACCGAGCGCCAGCTCCAGATCGTCGTGCTGATCGCGCGCGGGTGCTCGAACGAAGAGGTCGGAGAGCGTCTCGGCATCTCGCCCAGAACGGCCAAGGCGCACAGCGACGTGCTGCGCCAGAAGCTCGGTGTGCCGAGGCGGCGGCAGATTCCTGCCGCGTTCAAGGCGCTCACCGGAGAGGACCCCCTCGCGCGTGAGCTCGCGCCGGCACTTGCCGGCGCCGGGGGCTGACGGCGACCCGCGCTCGGGCCCTACCCCGAGCGCGGGGCCCCCCGCTTTCGGCCCGCGACAAGCGAACAGCCGAGGAGTAGGGTCCTCGGATCTCGGGCCTCACCGGCCCGACAGGGGAAATTGGTGGAGACGATCACAGCGGCGGCCTCGCCGGCCCTCGATCACATCATCGAGCGGCCGCGGCTGATTGCGCGGCTCGAAGAAGGAGGCGGTTCGCGCGTCTCGGTCCTGGCGGCTCCGGCCGGCTACGGAAAGACGACCCTCGCGCGGCAGTGGTCGCAGCGGCAGACCGGACCCGTCTCGTGGTACCGCACGACCCGCGCGTCGGGCGACGTGGCGCTGCTCGCGGTGCAGCTCGACGAGCTGCTCGCGTCGATCGCTCCCGATCTGCCGCGCGAGCCGCAGAAGGTCGCGTCGATCGCATCGGTCAACCCGAGCCCGCGTCCTCTCGGCCGCGCGATCCTGCGCACATTCGAGAGCCTGCCCCGCGAGGTCTTGCTCGTCGCGGACGAATGGGAGTCTGCCGGCACGGATGAGGCCGAGGAGCTCTTGTCGATGCTCGTGGACGGCCTCGACATCCGCTTCCTGATCACGACGAGAACGCGTCCCGACTGGTTCACGCCACGGCTCGAGGTGTACGGCGAAGGGCTGGAGATCGGCATGGACGAGCTCGCGATGACCGACGAGGAGGCGAGCAAGGTCCTTGCCACTCTCGGGGCGGTCGCCGGCCGAGCACGCCTGATGCGCACCGCCGACGGCTGGCCGGCGGTGCTGGGCCTCGCCGCGCTCAGCGGCGACGTCGACTTCACCTCGAGCCGCCTCCTCTCCCACACGCTCTACGACTTCCTCGCGAGCGAGCTGCTCGCCTCCGCCCGGGAGGAGACGCAGGACGCGCTCATGCTCCTCGCAGTCGCCTCGGTCACCGACCTCGAGGTGGCACGCTCGACGCTCGGTGCGAACGCCGACGATGCGATCGGGGACGCCCTGGCGCGCGGCCTGCTGGCCGTTACCGAGCGCAAGTCCCTCTCGCTCCATCCGCTCCTGCGAGAGTTGCTCATCCGGCGCTTCGACGAGGAGGACGCCGCGGTTCGCGAGGCCCTCTTGTCCCGGTGCCGGACGCTCTTCGAAGCGCGTCGCTGGGACGAAGCACTGTGCGTGGCGGAAGCGGCGCAGGATGCGGCGTACGTCACCGAGGCGATCGGCGCGGCGCTGGACGACCTCTTGGCCGCCGGGCGGACGAGCAGTCTGCAACGCTGGGTGGAGGCCGCGCGCAAAGCCGGAGCCGAAGGCGGCCTGATCGACTACGCGGAGAGCGAGGCCCTGCTGCGAGCCGACGAGCTCGACAAGGCGATGGCCCT
>DATCYP010000040.1:0-23074 GCA_036526375.1 Gaiellaceae bacterium
CCTCGCCGACAACCTCGAGCATCCGCGCTGGGACGACGTCGCCGAGCGGTGCCTCACCTGCGGCAACTGCACGATGGTCTGCCCGACCTGCTTCTGCTCGTCGGTCGAGGACACGACCGACCTCACCGGCGCCGAGACTGCGCGCACGCGCGTGTGGGACACGTGCTTCTCGCTCGACTACTCGTACATCCACGGCGGCAGCGTCCGCAACTCGGCCCGCTCCCGCTACCGGCAGTGGCTCACCCACAAGCTCGGCACCTGGCACGACCAGTTCGACACGTCCGGCTGCGTCGGCTGTGGCCGCTGCATCACGTGGTGCCCGGTCGGGATCGACATCACCGAGGAAGTCGCCGCGCTGCGCGGAGAGGAGGCGCACGATGCCCCACGGTCTTGACGAGATCCTCGCGAACGTCCCGTTCTTCGAGGGCATGGCCGAGGAGGAGCTCGCCCTGATCGCCGGCTGCGGGCGGAACGTGCACTTCGACGCGGGCGACGCGATCCTCCGGCAGGGCGACGCCGCGGACACGTTCTTCGTCGTCCGCCACGGAACCGTTGCGGTCGGGAACTTCGTCCCGCCGCGGGGCGAGCTCGTGATCGAGACGCTCGAGGCGGGCGACCTGCTCGGCTGGTCGTGGCTCTTCCCGCCGTACCGCTCGCACTTCGACGCGCGCGCTCTCTCACCCGTGCGCGCGACGCAGTTCGACGGCTCCTGCCTGCGCGACAAGTGCGCCGCCGATCCCGCTTTCGGCTACGGCCTCATGAGCCGCTTCGCGCAGGTGCTGATCGAGCGCCTGCAGTGGACCCGGCTCCGGCTCCTGGACATCTATGGCGACGGTCGCTGAGCAGAGCCCCGTCGGCGCATTCGTCCCGGCGCCGTTCCGGGTGGCCGACCGCCGCCGGGACACCGCCGACACGTGGACGCTCGGACTCGAGCCCGTGGGTGACGGGTTCGCCGTGGCGCCGGGGCAGTTCGTGATGGTGTACGCGTTCGGCGTCGGGGAGGTGCCGATCTCGGTCAGCGGCCCTCCCGAGCGGCCCGGCCGGCCCGTCGTCCTCACCGTGCGGGACGTGGGCGCGGTCACACACGCGATCTGCGCGGCGGAGCCCGGCTCGGTGCTCGGCCTGCGCGGCCCTCTCGGCAACAGCTGGCCCGTCGAGACGGCGGAGAACGGGGACGCGGTCGTCGTCGCCGGCGGAATCGGGCTCGCGCCGCTGCGGCCGGTCGTCCTCCATGCGCTCGCGCGTCGTCCCCGGTTCGGCGCGGTGTCGGTGCTCTACGGCGCGCGGACACCGGCCGACCTGCTCTACGCGGACGAGCTGGCGGCCTGGGGAGAGGAGCTCGCCGTCGAGGTCACCGTCGACGCCGCCGACGCGTCCTGGACGGGCCGGGTCGGCGTCGTGCCGAAGCTGCTCGACCAGGCGGACTTTCGGCCCGAGGCCGCGACCGCGTTCGTCTGCGGGCCCGAGGTGATGATCCACTTCACCGTCGAGGCGTTGCGCGCGCGGGGCGTGCCCGACGAGCGGATCTTCCTCTCGCTCGAGCGGGACATGCGCTGCGGCGTCGGCCTTTGCGGCCACTGCCAGCTCGGCCCGACCCTGATCTGCCGCGACGGCCCCGTCTACTCGCAGGCGCAGGTCGCCGGGCTCATGGAGGTGCGCGAGCTGTGAGCGCGCAGAAGCCGACGCTCGCCGTCTGGAAGTTCGCTTCCTGCGACGGTTGCCAGCTCACGCTGCTCGACATGGAGGACGACCTGCTGCCGCTCGCCGGCACGATCGACATCGCCGACTTCAGGGAGGCGACGAGCGCGGTGGCGGACGGGCCGTACGACCTCTCGCTCGTCGAGGGCTCGATCACGACGCCGCACGACGCCGAGCGGATCCAGGAGATCCGGAGCGCCTCGAAGGCGCTCGTGACGATCGGCGCCTGCGCGACCTCCGGCGGGATCCAGGCCCTGCGCAACTTCGCCGACGTCGACGAGTTCACGCGGATCGTCTACGCGACGCCGCAGTACATCTCGACCCTCGCGACGTCGACCCCGATCTCGGCGCACGTGACGGTCGACTTCGAGCTCCGCGGCTGCCCGATCGACAAGCGCCAGCTGCTCGAGGTCGTGACCGCGTTCCTCGCCGGGCGCCGGCCCGGAATCCCGGCGACGAGCGTCTGCACCGAGTGCAAGCGGCGGGGCCTGGTGTGCGTCATGGTCGCGCACGGCACGCCGTGCCTCGGCCCGGTCACGCAGGCGGGCTGCAACGCGCTGTGCCCTTCCTACGACCGCGGCTGCTTCGGCTGCTTCGGGCCGATGGAGAGCCCCAACACGGGAGCGCTCGTGCCGCTCCTGCGGCGGCTCGGCCGGAGCGACCGGGACGTCGAGCGGCTCTTCCGCACCTTCAACGCCGGCGCCGAGCCGTTCCGGAAGGCGGTCGAGCATGGCTAGGCGGACGATCGTCACCGACTACCTGGCGCGCGTCGAGGGCGAGGGCGCGATGACCGTCCAGCTCGACGGCGAGCGCGTCGAGCGCGTCGAGCTGCGGATCTTCGAGCCGCCGCGCTTCTTCGAGGCGTTCCTCCGCGGCCGTTCCTTCGTCGAGGCGCCGGACATCACCGCGCGCATCTGCGGCATCTGCCCGGTCGCGTACCAGACGAGCGCGGTCAACGCGATGGAGAGCCTGTGCGGCGTCGAGGCGCCCGAGCCGATCCGGCTGCTGCGCCGCCTTCTCTACTGCGGCGAGTGGATCGAGAGCCATGCGCTGCACGTCTACATGCTCCACGCTCCCGACTTCCTCGGCTACGAGAGCGCGATCGAGCTCGCCCGCGACGCGCCGGCGGCCGTCGAGCGCGGGCTCGCGCTCAAGCGGACCGGCAACGAGGTGATGACGCTCGTCGGCGGCCGCGAGATCCATCCGATCAACGTGCGGGTCGGCGGCTTCTACCGGGTGCCGACCCGCCGCGAGCTGCGCACGCTCGTCGAGCCGCTCGAGCGGGCGCGCGAGGCCGCGCTCGAGACGGTGCGCTGGACGGCCGGCTTCGACTTCCCCGAGCGCGTCGTCGACTGCGACCTCGTGGCGCTCTCGGAGCCTGGCGAGTACGCGATCGAGAACGGACGGATCCGCTCGAGCGGCGGGCTCGACCTCGCTCCCGCGGAGTACGACGAGCACTTCGAGGAGCTGCACGTCGAGCGGTCGAACGCGCTCCAGTCGCAGCTGCGCGGCGGCGGCACCTACCTTTGCGGCCCGCTCGCGCGCTACTCGCTGGGCTCGGCGCACCTCTCGCCGCTCGCCCGCGAAGCGGCCGCGGCGGCCGGGCTCGGGGAGGAGTGCCGCGATCCGTTCCGCAGCATCGTCGTGCGCAGCGTGGAGCTCGTCCACGCCTGCGACGAGTCGCTGCGGCTGATCGAGGCGTACGAGGAGCCCGACCGGCCGGCCGAGCCGGTCGAGCCCGTCGCCGGCACCGGCTACGGCGTGAGCGAGGCGCCGCGCGGGCTGCTCTACCACCGCTACCGGCTCGACGCCGACGGCACGATCCTCGACGCGAAGATCGTCCCGCCGACCTCGCAGAACCAGCTCGCGATCGAGGACGACCTGCGCGACGTCGTCGCGCGCAACGCCCGCCTCGAGGACGACGCGCTGCGCGGCCTCTGCGAGCAGACGATCCGCAACTACGACCCGTGCATCTCGTGCGCGACCCACTTCCTCGACCTCCGGGTGGAACGGCGGTGAGGCGGACGGTCGTGATCGGGATCGGAAACCGGCTGCGTGGGGACGACGCGGCGGGGATCCTCGTCGCCGAGCAGCTGCGCCCGCGCGTGCCCGAGGGCATCGAGGTCGTCTCGTGCGACGAGGAGCCGAGCAGGCTGATGGAGGCGTGGGAGGGCGCCGAGAGTGTCCTGCTCGTGGACACCGTCTCGTCCGGCGCGCCGCCCGGGACGCTCCACAGCTTCGACGCGGGCGGCGAGGCCGTGCCGGCCCGCACCTTCCGCTCCTCCACCCACGCGATCGGCATCGCGGACACCATCGAGCTCGCGCGCGCGCTCGGACGTCTGCCGGGGCGCGTTCGCGTCTACGGGGTCGAGGCGGGCGGCTTCACGACCGGAGCAGAGCTCACGCCGGCCGTCGAGTCTGCGGTCGCGTTCCTCGTGCACGACGTCCTGCACGACCTCGAGGAGGAGCGATGCACGAGCGCGCGGTGATGACCGACCTGATGCGCGAGATCGAAGCGGTCGCCCGGGCCGACGGCGCCACCCGCGTGATCCGCGTCTCGGTGCGCCTCGGCGCTCTCTCCCACTTCACGGAGGAGCACTTCCGCGAGCACTTCGTCGACGCCTCGCGCGGCACGCTCGCCGAGGGCGCCGCCGTGGACGCGGCGGTCGAGGACGACCTCGAGGACCCGGGCGCGGCCGGCGTCCTGCTCGAGAGCCTCGAGGTCGAGGGGCCGGAACCGGGAGAGACGGGCTGATGTGCATCGGCTCGTCGGCCGTGCTGGTCGAGGTGTGGGAAGACGCGGGCGCCCGTGTCGGCCGGCTCGGCGACGGTCACGTCGTCTCGCTCGCCTTCCTGCCGGAGGCCGACGCCGGCGACGTCGTGCTCGTCCACCTCGGCATCCCCGTCGAGGTGCTCGTCCCCGCATCCATCGAACCGGAAGGAGCCTCAGCATGAGCCGCCGCAGCGCCGGAATCGCCCTCGCCTTCGTCACCGCGTGCGTCAGCGGCGTCTCGATCTGGCTGAACGGACGGGCCGTCGGGCACTTCTCCGACGCGACCGTCTACACCACGGCGAAGAACGCGGTCGCCGGCGTCCTGCTGCTCGTGGTCCTGCTGGCCGTCGGCCCACGCGGTCGCGCGTTGTCCTCGGTGGCGCGCCGGGGCCGGCTCTCGCTGCTCGCCGTGGCCGTGATCGGCGGGAGCGTCCCGTTCATCCTCTTCTTCGAGGGGCTCCAGCAGTCGCACGCGACGCAGGCGGCGTTCATCCAGAAGACGCTCGTGATCTGGGTCGCGCTGCTGGCCGTGCCGCTCCTGAAGGAGCGCTTCGGGTGGCCGCACGCGCTCGCGATCGGCTTTCTCGTCGGCGGCCAGGCGTGGCTCGCCGGGAAGCTCGGCACCGTCGCCTTCGGCAAGGGCGAGGCGATGATCCTCGGGGCGACGCTGCTCTGGTCGGTCGAGATCGTCTTCGTCAAGCACCTCCTGCGGGACATCCCGTCCGGCGTCGTCGCCGCGGCGCGGATGGCGCTCGGCACCGTCCTGCTGCTGGGCTGGCTCGCGGTGACCGGCAAGCTCGGCGACCTGGCTGGGCTCTCCGCCCTCCAGTGGCGCTGGGCGCTGCTGACGGGTCTGCTCCTCACCGCCTACGTGGCCACCTGGTTCGCTGCGCTCGCGCGAGCCCAGGCGGTCGACGTGACCGCGGTGCTCGTGTTCGGAGCGCTGGTGACGGCTGTCCTCTCGGGCGTGGTCGACGGCGCGGCGATCGGGGTCGGCGGCACGGTGCTGGTCGCGGCCGGCTCCGGGCTGATCGCGTGGACTGCGCTGCGCCCGCGGCGCGAGGCCGTGGCGTGAGCGACGCGGCGGGCGCGCTCCTCTTCGCGCGATACGCGTATCCGCCCAACGCACTCGGCCTCTGCGGCGCAGACTCGCCCGGCACGCTGCTCGAGTACGGCGACGCGGGCGAGAGCGACGGCGGGCTCGCGGAGCTCGCTCGCACCTTCGAGGGCGCGTGGCCGTATCTGACGCTGATCGCGGAGGCGAACCGGATCGAGGATCCGCTCGACCCACGGGTCGTCGAGGCCTACTGGGTCGGCAACGGCCTGCTCTCACGCGTCCGGCCTGCCACGCTCGCGCGCCACGTGAGCGACCGCTTCCGTGGCAGGCTCGGCAGCGCCGGCGAGAGCATCCCCTCGATCGTCGCCGCCGGCGCGGTGCCTCACCACTGCTTCCACGTGTTCGCGCTCTACCCGTGGCTCGGTCTGCTGCGCAGCGGGATCGTCGACGAGCCCCTCCACGTCCTCGACCAGTGCCGGACGACCCCGGCGCTCGTGCTGTCGGTCGAGGCCGAATCGGCGGACGTCCTCGCCGAGCCGCTGCTGTGGGACGACGGGACGCTCCGGCTCGGCGAACCGGCGCGCCGCCGCGTGCGCTGGCGCGACGCTGGCCGCGCCTTCGTCCGACCGCGGCCCGGAGAGCTGGTCTCCCTGCACTGGGACTTCGTCTGCGACGTGCTCACGACCGATGCGGCGGCCCGGCTCGCGGGCGTCACGCGCCGCGTCCTCGCCGCCGTGGACACGGGCGTCCCGGCCTCGCTTCACGCCAACGCCTGAGCGGGCCTCGCACGAGACTCGCTCGTCTTCGCGAGGCCGAGCGCGTCGGCCACCGCTGCGTAGATGTCGCCGCCGGGGCGGTAGCACTCCTCGAAGTCGGCAGCACCGTTGACCTCGATGACGACGTACGTGCCGTCGGGCAGCGGCATCAGGTCGACGCCGACCAGATCAGCGCCGACAGCCTCGGCGGTCGCGATCGCGACCGCGCAGGCCTCCGAGTCGGGCGAGGTCGGAAGCCTGCTTGCCCCGACCGAGACGTTCGTTCGCCACTCCCCCGGCTCGGGGTGGCGCTCGACGGCGCCGACGACGTGGCCGTCGGCGACCACCACGCGCAGGTCGAAGCCGGCCGTCGCGATCACATCCTGGACCACGGCCCCGTGGCGGCGGAACCAGGAGCGCGAGCCGAACTCGTGCAGCGTCTCGGCGACCTCGGCATCGGTGCGGCAGAGGCGGACGTCGCGTCCCCAGCTACCGAAGCGCGGCTTGAGCACCGCCGGCGCCTGCGGACGCCGGCCGAGCTCGTGCGGCTGCAGATGCCACGTCCGTGGATGAGGTATCCCCGCACGCTCGAGCGCAGCCGCGGTCCGCAGCTTGTCGTGGGTCGTGAGCAGCGCCGCCGCCCCGTTGAGGACCCGCGTTCCGGCCCTCTCGATCCAGAGCAGCTCCAGGAGGCCGGGGTCGACGCCGTCCAGTGTCGGACGGACGTCGATGCGCCCCAGAGCGACCCCGTAGGCCGACGTCCGCGCCTCGCGCGGCTCGACGAGCTCGCAGGCGAGGCCCAGTGCCTGCCACGCCGCCACGAGGGCCACATTCGTCTCGTTGGCGGTACTCCCGAGCACTGCAACGCTGACCGCGGCCATGTTCTGTCCCGTCGCGCGTGCTAGGCGGGGACCTCTATGAGCTCGAGCGCGTGCTCGAGCGTCTTCTCGTGCTCCCGCTCGTCCTCTGCCATCTCCTCGAAGCGCTCTTCGACCGCCGCTTCGCCGGCCGCCTCGGCCTGCCTGGCGAACCGCGGATAGGTCTCCTCGACCTCGCGGTTCTCGTCGACGATCGCCGTGCGGATGTTGTCCGCATCGGTGCCGACGAGTCCGACGAGGTCTGCGAGCTCGGCGAAGTGCTCCTGCAGCTCGACGGCTGCGATCCCCTCGAACATCGAGGCGAGCCGCGCGTCCCCGCGCTTTCGGGCCGCAGCGGCGAACAGCAGGTACCGCGCGTGCGCCACGGCCTCACCGCGCAGTGCAACGAGGACGTTGTCGTACGTCTGGGCGTCCATCGTGTCCTCCAGTCTCTACGGCCTTCATTCTCGAGCCGGGGGCGCCCACCGGCATCCGGAGAACCGCTGAGGTCGCGACCCGGGTCTTCACGGATGCCGCCTCGACCCTCGAGACGCACCATGTGGGCATGACCGACAGGGAAGCCGAACGCGCCGAGCTCGATGTCCTCCGGTCGGAGTGGCGGGAGGCGCTGCTCACGGCCCGGGACGCGCTGCGCGCGGAGGAGGGCGTCCTTCCTCCCGAGGAGCTCGAGGCACACGAGCGCCATCTGCGCGCCGAGTACGGGACCGCCGCCGCGGAGCTTCGCCAGTTCGCGCGCGACGAGGGACTTCCGATCGAGCTCGCGGAGCCGTTCCTCCCGCGCGCCCGCGCGCGCCGCGCGCTCGGTCTACCGCCGGCGGTTCGCTCCTGCGTATTCGAGCTGGACGACGTGCTCGTCGGGAGCACCGGTCTGCACCGGGAGGCGTGGGCGCACACGATGAACGAGCTGCTCGACGCCCGGTCGGAGACGAGCTACGGGCGCCTCAGCGCTCCGTTCGACCCGCGCACCGACTACGTGGAGCACATCGAGGGCCGTCCGCGTCTCGAGGGCGTGCGCGCGTTCCTCTCCAGCCGCGGCATCCGCCTGCCCGAGGGGCGGCCGTCGGATGCGCCCGGCGCGGAGACCGTGTACGGACTGGCCAACCGCAAGGCCGAGTGGCTGGGCACGCTGCTCGAGCAGCGCGGAGTCGGAGCGTTCGACGGCGTCCGCCACTACCTCGAGCTCGCGCACGACGCTGGCATCAGTTGCGCGGTCGTCTCCGCGAGCGCCCACACCCGCGAGATGCTCGAGCGAAGCGGCCTCGACGAGTTCGTCGACCGGAGCATCGACGCCGAGACGATCGCGGCCGAGCACCTGCGGAATCGGCCCGCCCCCGACCGGCTGCTGGCCGCCTGCCGGAGCCTTCAGGTCGAGCCGCAGCGGGCGGCGGCGTTCGAGACGACTCCGTCCGGCGTCGCCGCGGCGCGGGCCGCCGGCTTCGCTTGGGTGGTCGCCGTCGATCCTGCGGGGGATCCGGACAAGCTGCGCCAGCTCCGCCTGGCCGGCGCGGACATCGCCGTCCGCGGACTGGGCGACCTGCTGGAACGCGCGACCTGACACGGCTCTCGCTCCGTAGAAGCAGGAAGGGCGAATCCGGCCGATCTCTGATTGCAGCCGCTCGCGCGGGCGTGACGCTTCGGTCGTAACCCACAGTCAGGGAGGCAGCCGTGTCCTCGTATACGCATCCCGTGCCACGCGTCGTTCCTCGATCCGCTCGGCACCTCGGCTGGTTCGGTCTCGTCTGTGCCGTCGCGTTCCTCGTGCCGTACCTCGGCGTCTCGGTCCTGGCGCTGCAGCACGACGTCTTCTACCTCGCCTACTTCGCGCTCACGCTCGCCCTGATCGGGGGCTACGTCCGGGTGGAGCGGATTCCCGTGAGCGAGGTCTTTCGCGAGCGTCGGCGCTGGAGTCTGGGAATCGGGGTCGTCCTCGCGGGCTTCCTCGTCTTCAACGTCCTTCACACGTCGAGCGCGACTGCCCGGCCGCAGGGGCTCTATCTCGCATTCGAGCTGCTGTGGCGCGGTGTCGGCTACGGCCTCGTCGACACGTTGCTGCTGACCGTGTTTCCCTGCCTTGTCGCCTACACGCTGTTGGACGGGCGCGTCGCCGGCCTCACCGGGAGGCTGCGCTTCACGGCGCTCGCGCTGCCGCTCGTGATCCTCGTCACGGCGACCTACCACCTCGGATACCCGCAGTACCGCCACGACGGTCTCAGCCGGCCGGAGACAGGGAACGTCCTCATCTCGATTCCGACCTTCGCCACGGCCAACCCGGTCGGCTCGTTCGTCGCGCACGTGTCGCAGCACATAGCTGCCGTGACCCACTCCTACGAGTCGAGGATCTTCAACCCGCCGGTGACGAAGGCATGAGCGCCGCCGGTCGCCGCACCGTCGCGAGAAGGCCGTTGCTCGGCCTTCGCCGCCGACCCGGGCGGGTCGCGCTCTGGTTCATGGCCCTCCCGCGACCGCTCTACCACCGCGGCTGGGGCCGGCTGCTCGGCCACACGTTCCTCCTGATCACGCACGAGGGACGCAAGACCGGCAGGCGCCGCGAGACGGTCGCCATGGCGCTGGCGTACGACCGGGAGACGCACGAGACCGTGGTCTGCTCCGCCTGGGGCCCGAACACGGAGTGGATCCGCAACCTGAGGGCCCACCCCGCGCTGCAGATCGAGATCGGCGGCGAGACGTACGTCCCGGAGCAGCGCTTTCTCTCCGAGGACGAGGCCGTCGCCGTCGCACGCCGGTTCCGCGCCCGGCACCCCCGGCGGCTACGCCTCTTCTCCACCGTCCTCGGCTGGGGCGACCTGGGCGACGAGGCCGCACTGCGGGAGCTCGTGCGCGACCGGCCGTTCGTCTCCTTCCGCCCGCCGCTCGCCCCGGATCCATGATCGCCGCGCTCGCCGCGGCCCTGCTCGCGTTCCCGGGCCCGGGCCCGGGCGGCACGGCGGCGGTGGACGTGTCGGTGGCCACGCTCTGGCGGGCGCCCGGCCTGGCCCGGCGGATCGACGCTCCGGCGCTGACCAACCCGGTCGATCTCGACCGCTGGAACCGGAACCTGGCCACGACCGCGTCACGCATCTGGCTCGGCTCCCGCGTCGTCACGCAGGCCCTCTACGGCGAGAAGGTGAGGGTGCTCGCCGTGCGCGGCCGCTGGGCGAAGGTCGCCGTTCCCGACCAGCCCACGCCGCTCGACCGGCGGGGTTATCCGGGCTGGCTCCCGCTTCGCCAGCTCGGGAGCAGGTACAGCAGCGCCGGCCCGAACCGCACCGTCACGACCCGCACGGCCCTCCTCCACCTACCGGGCAGAACGTTGCGACTGAGCTACGGGACGCGCCTGCCCGTGACGGGCCGCGACCCGCGCGGGAACTGGCTCGTCCGCACCCCCGACGGCTTCGGCTGGATCGCGCGCACCTCGCTGCACCGGGCGTTGCCGCCGACCGGCGCGTCGATCGTCGCGGCCGCGAAGGGCTTCCTCGGCCTCCGCTACCTCTGGGGCGGCGTCTCCGCGTGGGGATTCGACTGCTCGGGGCTCGTGTGGGATGTCTTTCGCGTCCACGGGTTGACCCTGCCGCGGGACACGGGCCCCCAGGCGCGTGGGGGCAGAGGGGTCCGTGCCGGGCGCCTGCGTCCGGGCGATCTCGTGTTCTACGGCACACCGGCGACCCATGTCGCGATCGTCGCCGGGCATGGATCGATGATCGAGTCCCCCGACTCGGCGCACAGCGTGCGGCTCGTCCCTCTGCGGTCGCGATTCAGCTCTGCCCGCCGGTACACCCGCCCGCTCAGCTGACGCTGTTGCGATAGAGCCGCAGCGACACGGCGAAGAAGACCGCGAAGATCCCGGCGGCCCACGCGAGCGACTGCCACACCCAGTGCGCCGCCGGGCCGCCCTCGAGCAGCGCTCGCGTCGCGGCGACCGTCACGCTGAGGGGCTGGTTGCGGGCGAAGCCCTGGAGCCAGCCCGGCATCGTCTCGACGGGCACGACGGCGTTGCTCGCGAACATGAGGACGAAGAACGGGAGGATGCCGGCGATCTGTGCGGTCTCCGGGTCCTTCGTCCCGAGCCCGATCGCGACGTACATCCACGAGAACGCGTAGCCGAAGGCGATCACGATCACGAGCCCCCCGACGATCGCGCCGGCCGCCGCATGGAAGCGGAAGCCGACGGCGAGGCCGAGCCCGACCATGACCGCCAGCGAGAAGAGGCTGCGACTGAGGTCGGCCAGCGTTCGCCCGGCGAGCACGGCCGAGCGGGCCATCGGCAGGCTCCGGAAGCGGTCGACGATGCCGCTCTTGAGGTCCTCGGCCAGTCCGATCGAGGTCGTCATGCCGCCGATCAGCACCGCTTCCACGAATACCGCGGGCACCACGTAGTCGACGTAGCGGCGGCCGGGGATCACGATCGCGCCGCCGAGGACGTACCGGAAGAGCACGAGGAGCAGCGCCGGCTGGACGGCCGTGACGATCAGCATCAGCGGCGTTCGCGCGATCCGCAGGAGGTTGCGCTGCGCGACGCCCAGCGTGTCGCGCACGGCCAGGCGCAGGCCGGGGCGACCCGGCGTCAGGGCCGACTCGCTCACGCCGCCGGCTCCTCTGCGGCGTGTCCCGTCAACGAGAGGAAGACGTCGTCGAGGGACGGGCGGCGGATCCCGAGGTCGTCGAGCGCGATCCGCTCCTCCTGGAAGCGCAGGCCGGCCCGGAGCAGGAACGCGGTGCCGCCGGCGGTCGGGACGCTCACCCGCTGCTGCTCGGGATCGACGTGGGGAGCGGAGTCGGCGAGCGTGCCGAGCAGCGCCGCTGCGCGCTCGAGGTCGGACGAGTCGCTGACCCGTGCCTCGAGACGGTCGCCCCCGAGACGGTCCTTGAGCTGCTCCGAGGTCCCGTCTGCGATCACGCGGCCGCTGTCGAGCACCACGATCCGGTGCGCGAGCCGCTCCGCCTCCTCCATGTACTGCGTCGTCATGAGCACCGTCGTCCCCGCCGCCACGAGCTCCTCCAGGAACTGCCACAGGTCGTTCCGCGTGCGCGGGTCGAGCCCCGCCGTGGGCTCGTCGAGGAACAGGACCGGCGGCCGGCCGACGAGGCTGGCGCCGATGTCGAGGCGGCGGCGCATCCCGCCCGAGTAGGTCTTGACGAGGCGGTCGGCCGCGTCCGTGAGCGACAGGCGTTCGAGGACCTCCCGGGCTCGGCGGCGGTACTCGGGCTTCTCGAGGTGGTACCAGAGTCCGGTCAGCTCGAGGTTCTCGCGGCCCGTCAGCAGCTCGTCGACGGCCGCGTACTGGCCCGCGAGCCCGATCACGGATCGCAGCGGCGTGGCCTGCGCGACGACGTCGAAGCCGGCCACGGTCGCTCGGCCGCCGTCCGGCCGGAGAAGTGTCGTCAGCACGCGCACGAGCGTCGTCTTGCCTGCCCCGTTCGGGCCGAGCAGGGCGAGGACGCTCCCGCGCGGACAGGCGAGGCTCACCTCGGCGAGCGCCTGTGTCTCGCCGAAGCGCTTCGCCACGCGGTCGACCTCGATCATCGCGTCGCCGTGCACCCGGTCGACGGACATTTCAGCTGCCGGTGCAGACGGAGATCCCGCGCCCGCTCTCCGTGAAAACCCGGATTGCCGGCCGGGCCGCCGCCGGGACAATCGGAGCATGGAGTCGAGCCTCGAGATCGCGCAGGCCGCGGAGCTGCGGCC
The DNA here is from genome assembly GCA_036526375.1 of Gaiellaceae bacterium. GTDB lineage: Bacteria > Actinomycetota > Thermoleophilia > Gaiellales > Gaiellaceae > Palsa-739. The sequence goes on from DATCYP010000040.1 coordinate 12,845, forward strand.
GATCGCCGACGTCGCCGAGGCCGCAGGGATCGCGGACGACGAGCTCGAGCCGTACGGCCGGTACAAGGCCAAGGTCTCCCACGCCGTCTTCGACCGGCTGGCCGACGCCCCGGACGGAAGGCTGGTGGCGGTCACGGCGATCACGCCGACGCCCGCCGGAGAGGGGAAGACGACCACCGCCATCTCGCTCGCCGAAGGGCTCGGAATGCTCGGCGAGCGCCCGCTTCTCTGCCTGCGCGAGCCGTCGCTCGGTCCCGTGTTCGGGATCAAGGGCGGCGCGGCCGGCGGCGGGTACGCGCAGGTCGTGCCGATGGAGGACCTCAACCTCCACTTCACCGGCGACCTCCACGCGATCACCGCGGCCAACAACCTCCTCGCCGCGATGCTCGACGCGCACGTGCTGCAGGGCAACGCGCTGGGCATCGACCCGCTCTCCATCACCTGGCGGCGCGCGCTCGACATGAACGACCGCTCGCTGCGCCGCGTCGTGACCGGACTCGGCGGCAAGGTGAACGGCCTGCCGCGCGAGACCGGCATCGACATCACCGCCGCCTCGGAGGTGATGGCGATCCTCGCCATCGCGCGCGATCTCGAGGATCTGCGCGCCCGGCTGGGACAGATCACCGTCGGGACGACGTACGACGGCGAGCCGGTGACCGCAGAGCAGCTCCAGGCGGCCGGCTCGATGGCGGTCCTCCTGAAGGACGCGATCCGGCCCAACCTCGTCCAGACGCTCGAGGGCGAGCCCGCCTTCGTCCACGCCGGCCCTTTCGCGAACATCGCGCACGGCAACAGCTCGCTCGTCGCCACCCGCATGGCGCTCAAGCTCGCGGGAATCGTCGTCACCGAGGGCGGCTTCGGATCGGATCTCGGGCTCGAGAAGTTCCTCGACATCGTTGCGCGCGGCAGCGGGCTGGCGCCGAGCGCCGTCGTGCTCGTGGCGACCGTACGCGCGCTCGAGCACCATGGCGACGGCGATCTCGAAGTGGGCGTCGACAACCTCGATCGCCATCTCCGCATCGCCGAGGCGTTCGGTCTGAACGCGGTCGTCGCCGTCAACGCCTTCCCCGGCGACTCCGGCCGCAAGCTCGACCGGGTGCGCCGGCTGGCGCTCGAGCGCGGCGCGTGGGCGGCGGAGATCAACTACGGCTTCGAGCGAGGCGGTGCGGGCGCGGCGATGCTCGCCGAGACCGTGGCGGAGGCGGCTCGGCAGCAGACTGCCTTCGAGCCGGTCTACGAGCTCGACCTCCCGATCGCCGACAAGATCGAGGCGATCGCGACACGCCTGTACGGAGCCGACGGAATCGAGCTCCTTCCCGCGGCCCGGAAGGCGGCGGACCGCTACGAGCAGCTCGGTCTCGGGCATCTCCCGATCTGCATGGCCAAGACGCACCTCTCGCTCTCACACGACCCGAAGCTGCGCAACGCGCCGACCGGCTTCACCGTCCCGGTGCGCGACATCCGCGCCTATACCGGCGCCGGCTGGCTCGTCGCGCTCTGCGGCGAGATGCAGACGATGCCCGGACTCGGCCGGCATCCGGCCGCGTTCGAGATCGACCTCGCCCCGGACGGGCACACCGTCGGCCTGTTCTGACGCTCACCGCTCGACGGTGCGGCCCGAGAGCTCGTCCAGGGTGATGCGGAGAACGACGACGTCCGGCCCGAGCGGCCGCGGGCCGGCCCTGCGCCCGGCGGTGCGCGCGAAGCGCTCCCGCAGCAGGGCGAGCGCCGGCTCGACCGCGTCGCCGGAGAGCTCCTCGTACCGGCCGTAGGCGATGACGCTGCGCCAGCTTCCACGCCCGTCGGCGTCGTACTCGTCGACCTCGACGCAGACTCGCGGGTTCTCGCGCAGCATTGCGGTCTTGCGGCCCTCGGTCGTGACGGCGACGACGCCGCCGTCCTCGTACGCGTAGATCAGCGGGACGACGTAGGTCGTGCCGCCGGCGTGACAGCCGAGGCGTGCGATCCGCTGCCCGCGCAGGAATTCCTCGATCTCGTCGCGTGAGAGCTCGCGCGGGATCCCTCTCTCACCGGCGGGACCGGCCATGTTCATCTGAGCGTAGGCCATACTGAAATGGTCATGTTGCGCGTCTCGCTCCTGACGGCGCTCTGCGTGGCGCTCGTCGCAGCCGTTGCCGTGGTGGCGGCCCTGCTCGCCTGGCCGACCGTCGGTGTCGCCGCGTCTCCAAGCGGCCTCGCCGGCGTCTCCCTGCCCGGCTTCTCCGGCCACGTCGAGCACGTGTCGGTGAAGCAAGGAGATGGAACGCCCGTGCCGGTCGTCGTGCGCCACGGAACCGTCTGGCCTCGCGTCCGGCTCGACGCCGGCTCGCGCGTGACCCTGACGGTCGACGTCGAGCGGCCGGGCTGGGCGGGTTGGCTCGTCGGCCGGCACCAGCAGCGGACGGTGACGCTCGTGACTCCGGTGCCGCGCCTCCGCTCGACGCTGCTCCGGCCGAGGCGGGGGAGCGCGGTGACCGTCAGCTTCGCCGAGCCGGTGAGCCGGGTACGGATCGGACACTCCGGGCACCGGAGGTGGGGGGCGGGCCGGACCGTCGTCCCGCTCGGTGTCGTGGCCTCGGGCCCCGCGACCGCGGGGACGACGACGGTGGCGGCCGCCGTCCGGTCCTGGGAGAAGCTCTCGAAGCCCGCCCGTGTCTCGTGGTTCGTTTCCGGCGGACGGACGAGCGTCGTCTCGGAGCCGGCCGCGGGGAGCCGGGTCTCGCCGGGCGGCACGTTGACGCTGACCTTCGCCAAGCCGGTCGCCGAGGCGCTCGGGTCCCGGCTGCCTCGGCTCGTGCCGGCCGTCTCGGGCCACTGGACGCAGGTCGACTCCCACACGCTCTCCTTCCGGCCGGCCGGCCTCGGCTTCGGTCTGGGCAGCACCGTGACGGTGCGGCTTCCGGGAGCGTCGCTCGGGTGGAAGGTGGCGCCGGGCTCGACGTTGCGGCTGCAGGAGCTGCTCGCGCGGCTGGGCTACCTCCCGGTGCTGTGGCGCGCGGCCGCGGACCCGCCCTCGACGCCCGCGGCCGAGATCGCCGCCGCCGTGCGCGCGCCGCAGGGCACGTTCTCGTGGCGCTATCCGCAGACGCCGGACTCGCTCCGCACCCTCTGGAAGCCGGGCGGCTGGAACGTCGTCACGCAGGGCGCCGTGATGCGGTTCGAGGACGAGCACGGCCTCGCCACCGACGGAGTCGCGGGCCCGCAGGTCTGGCGGGCGCTCATCCACGACGAGCTCGCGGGCCGCCGGTACGACGCGGGCTACAGCTACGTCTTCGTACACGAGACTGTGCCGCAGTCGCTCAGCCTCTGGCACAGCGGCAGCGTGATCCTCACGTCGCCCGGCAACACGGGGATCCCGCAGTCTCCGACGGCGCCGGGGACGTGGCCCGTGTTCGAGCACATCCCGGTGGGGACGATGAGCGGCACGAATCCCGACGGCTCGCATTACCACGATCCCGGGATCCGCTGGATCAGCTACTTCCACGGCGGCGACGCGCTGCACGAGTTCCCGCGGGCCTCGTTCGGCACCCCGCAGAGCCTCGGCTGCGTCGAGCTCCCGGAGGCCGCCGCGGCCCGGATCTGGCCCTATACCCCGATCGGGACGCTCGTCACGATCGAGTCCTGAGCCGGCCTAGCCGGCCTTCTTCTCGAGCTGCGCGACGATGCGCTCGAGGAGCCTTTCCATGTTCGCCAGGCGCGCCTCGGTCGCCGTCGAGTTCGCCTCGATGACGTCGATCTGGTGATTCAACGTCTTGATCTTCGGCAGCTTCATCTCGACCTCACCTCCTTTCGTGGGATCAGCGGACGACGAGCACCGAGCACGCCGCTTGGTGGGCCACCCGCTCGGAGACGCTGCCGAGGGCCCTGATCCCATGGAGCCCGCGGCTGCCCACGACGAGCAGATCGGCGCACGATGCCGCCTCCACGAGAGCCGGGACCGGCGCCTCGGCAAGACCCTCGACGCGCCGATGGCGTCTCGTGATCCGGGCGAGGTCGACGCGCTTGCCTCCGTGCGCCACGACACTCTTCAGGGTGCTGTGCCGACGGGTTGCCAATGTGCGTGCGACCTCGAACGCCCGCTCGGCTTCGTCCGAGCCGTCGATACCGACGACGACGTCGCGAGGGAAGGCCCCCAGGTCGGGCACCGGGCGTGCGACGAGCACCGCACAGGGCGCCTGGTGCAGCAGCTCACCGCCGATCCCGCCGAAGACGATCTCCTCGACCCGACTGTGCCCATGCGTTCCGACGGCGAGCAGGGTGGCTCGCATTCTCTCGATCTCCTCGAGCAGCGCGTCGACCGTGAATCCCTGGAGGCGGCGCAGCTCTGCGTCGGGGCCCAGGATTCCGGCCGCGGCCGCCAGCGCCGAGCCGGCGGTGCTCTCGAGCCGGTCGAAGACGTCTCGCACGACGAGGGCGGCCGCCGCCTCCGGCGGGTACAGCAGGGAGATCGCCGCCTCGATCACTGCCTGGGGCTCCGCCAGGCGCGCCGCCTGACGGCAGGCGTCCAGGGACTCCGGCGTCCCGTCGACGCCGACGAGTATCCGTTCGAAGATGGACGGGGACCCGGCAGGAGCTCTGCGCGTGGGTGCGTGCTGCGTGGTGGTCATGTCTTCACCTCCGGTGAATCGCCGAGTGCGCGTAGGGCGTTGAGGATCACCGCCACGTCGATGCCCTCCTGGAGCAGCGCGCCGGAGACGGGCGGCAGAAGTCCGGCAGCCGCGAATCCCATCGCGACGAACGACGCTCCCATCCCGAGCAGGACGCTCTGCCGGGCGATATGGAGGGCGCGGCGGCCGATCCTCACGGCGTCCGCGATGCGGTCGACGCGGTCGACGAGGACCACGGCGTCGGCGGTCTCAGAGGAGACGGTGGCTCCGGCGGAGCCCATCGCGATTCCCACATCCGCCAGCGCGAGCGCGGGAGCGTCGTTGATCCCGTCGCCGACCATGACGATGGAGCGGAGGTCGTCGCGCAGCTTGAGCGCGCGGACGATCTCGAGCTTCTGGTCCGGGGTCTGCTCGGCGTAGACGCGGTCGACCCCGAGGGCTGCGCCGACCTGGTCGGCGACCGCCGTCTTGTCGCCGGTGACGAGGGCAACGTGTCGGATCCCCGCGTGCCGCAGCCCGGGGACGAGCTGATCGGCGTCGGTGCGGAGCCGGTCGCCGATCAGGGCCACTCCGGTCGCCTCACCGTCGACGGCGACGAGGACCTTGGCGGCGCCGTCGAGCTGCTCCGGAACCGTCGTGTCGATCCCGTGCTCTTGGAGCCAGTTGCGGCTGCCGACGAGCACCCGGCGGCCGTGGACGTCGCCGGCGACGCCGTGTCCGAAAGACTCTTCCACGCGGTCGGGAAGCTCGAGCCCCAGGCCTCGCTCCTCGGCGCCGGCGACGAGCGCATGGGCGAGCGGGTGCGAGGAGAGCTGGTCGACGCTGGCGGCGAGGCGGAGCGTCTCCTCCGGGTCGAGGCCGTCGAGTGGGACCACCCGTTCGAGCTCGGGGTGGCCGAGGGTGACGGTTCCCGTCTTGTCGAGAAGGACGGAATGCGCCCGGCCGAGCTGCTCGATCGTGCCGGCTCCCTTGACGACCACCCCCGCGCGGGCGCAGCGGGAGAGGCCGGACATGAGCGCGATCGGGGCGGCGAGGATGAGCGGGCAGGGCGTGGCGACGACGAAGACGGCGAGCGCCTGCACTGCGTTTCCGGAGATCGCCCAGGCGATGCCGGCGACCACCGTCGTGACGGGGAGGAAGATCGCGGCATAGCGGTCGGCAAGCCGGACGAAGGGCGCGCGCTCCTGTTCCGCCTGCTCGACCAGGCGCACGAGCGCGGCATAGGCGCTTTCGGCAGCCGGCCGGATCGCTCGTAGCTCGAAGGCGCTGCCCGCACTCGTCGTCCCGCTGCGGACCTGGCCCCCACGGCGAACGGTGACGGGAAGCGGCTCGCCGGTGAGGGCGGACTCGTCGACGATCGCCTCCTCGGTCTCGACCATTCCGTCGATCGGGACGACTCCACCCGCTCGTACGAGCACGTGGTCGCCGACCTGGACGTCGTCGACGGGCAGTTCCCGCAGACCGTCGCCTCGCCGCACGAGCGCGACCCGCGGGGCCCTCTCCACGAGGGCGGTCAGCTCGCGTCTGGCGCGTCGATTCGCCGCCTCCTCGAGGGCGTTGCCGCCGGCGAGCATGAGCGCGACGACCGACCCGGCAAGGTACTCGCCGAGCGCGAGAGCTCCTGCCATCGCGACCAGTGCGACGGCGTCGACGCCGACGTCGCGGCGCAGGAGCGAACGGAGCACCGAAAGGGCGAGCGGCACCAGCAGCAGTGCGGTGGTCGCCGCCCAGAGCCAGTCGGCGCCCGTGCGGTGGCCCAGTACGAGGAGCAAGACGCCCGCGAGAACTCCGGCGAGGGCGCCTGCGGCGATGAGCCGGCGGCTGTGGGCGCGCACCGGATCCAGGGAAAGCGCCACTCCGCGCGGCCGCCTTCCGGCTGCGCCGGGACGTGCGAGGCCGGCGAGGAGCGTGCCGCTGAGGACGAGGAGACCGAACGCGGCGAGCTGCAGCGCGCCTTTCGGCCCGTGGGGGAGCCGCTCGCGGAAGACGACGAAGCCTGCTGCGATGGGCACGGCGTTGGTGGCGAGCGTGGCCAGTCCGGCCCCGGTCAGCGCGTCGGCGTGTTGGAAAGAGCCCTGGAGGACGCTCGTGCCCAGGCCGTAGAAGACGATGAGGGTCGCGACCGCGCCGAGCCAGGGGCCTCCGTAGACGACGAGCTTCGCCGAGATGTCGCCGCCCGCGAAGAGCAGCCCTGCAGCGAGCCCGAGCGCAGGTCCCACCGCGAGTCCGGACCGCCTGCGCCCGAGCACCGCTGCGACGGCCAGGAGCGATCCCAACCACACGGCGAGGACCGCCGGATGCGGTGTGTGGTCGGACTGGTGCGTGCCGACGAGCGAGAGGGAAAGGAGGACCAGACCGGCGAAGGCGACCACGACCGCGAGCTGCTCATGGACTGCGAGCCGCCGCGGTCGTCCGTGGACGCTGACCAGCGCGAGGACGGCGATTCCCGAGGCGCAGACAGCCTGGACGAGCGACAGCGGCGCGAGCCGCAGGGCGGCGACGTAGATCAGCCAGCCGCCGCTCTCGGTGGCAAACGCCCGCACCCAGGAACGGTCGCCGAGGAGCAGGCGCACGAACTCGAGCGGCCGACGCGGCGAGAACGCCGGCATCGTGGCAGCCGCGTCGTGCTCCTTCGAATACGCCCAGTTGACGAGCACCGCCGAGACGAGAGCGAGCGCGAGTCCGACTGCCGTCTCCACGAGGTCCACCTCACTTCGGCCCGCCGCCGCGGGCAGTTCAGCGTTCGTCCCTCAATGCTCTGCTCCGGCGGCCTCGCTGCCCTCGGGAGTTCGCCGCAGACGATTCGCGGGTTCACACCGAATCGCCGAGACGCCCGAGGCGGTATCAAGACGACGAGGACTTCGGTGACGGCTGCCGGCACATCCTTCGCGTCTCAGGCGACCGCAGACGGCGTCGCCGAGCAGCCGCTCGGCCTGTCGCGGATCGAGGCCTCGCGCCGGCTCGCAGAGAGAGGGCGACGGAGCGGTCGCAGGAGCAGCCGCTCGTACGCGAGCATCGTGCGGGCCAACGTCTTCACGGTCTTCAACCTGATCCTCGGCGTCGCGGGGGCCGCCACTCTCGTCTTCGGCCAGTGGCAGGACGCGCTCTTCCTCGGTGTCCTGTTCGCCAACGCGACGATCGGGACGGCGCAGGAGGTCCGCGCGAAGCGAGCGCTCGACCGGCTGAGCGCCTTCGTCGCGCCGCACGCCACCGTCGTGCGGGACGGCGAGGCGAGCGAGGTGGCGGTCGAGGAGGTGGTCACCGGCGACCTGGTGCGGGTGGGCCCGGGAGACCAGATCGTCGCCGACGGCTCGCTGCAACGGGCCGAGTGGCTTCGGCTGGACGAGTCGATCCTCACCGGCGAGTCGAGGGCGGTGCAGAGGGCTGCCGGCGACGCGGTCCGTTCGGGCTCCTTCGTGGTGGAGGGCGTCGGGGAGTACCTGGTGGCCGCGGTCGGAGCCGACAGCTATGCGGAGCGCCTGACGGGCCAGGCCCGGTCGTTCCGCCACCCCCGGTCGCCGCTCGAGCGTGCACTCAACCGGCTCCTCTTCGTGCTCGTCGCCGTCCTCGTCCCGCTCGGCGTGATTCTCGGCTACGCGCTCTGGCACCGTCACGCCGCGGTCGGCAGTGCGGTTCCGACCGCCGTTGCGGCGGTGGTCACGCTGATCCCGGAAGGGCTGATCCTGCTCGCGAGCCTGACCTATGCCGTCGCGGCGCTGCGGATGGCCCGGCTCGGCGCTCTCGCGCAGCAGCTCAACGCGACCGAGTCGCTCGCCTCGGTGGACGTCGTCTGCCTCGACAAGACCGGGACGCTGACCCAGCCGCGTCTACGCGTGGTCGAGCTCGTCGGCCCCGACTCCCTCGCCGGCGAGCTGGGTCTCTACGCGGCGTCCGCCGCAACGCGGAACGGGACCCTCGATGCGGTCGCAGCTGCCTATCCCGCGGCCTCGGCGGTCGTCGAGGAGGAGGTTCCCTTCTCCTCGCGGCGCCGATTCGGCGCTCAGCGCATCGGCGGGGTCGGCTACGTACTCGGAGCCCCCGAGCACTTCACGCTCGGCGAGCTCGCGGACCGGGCCGCGCGTGGTGCGGCCGACGGCCGGCGCGTGCTCGCGTTCGGCACGGCGGACGAGCTGGACGAGCCGCGGCCGATCGCGCGCGGCCTTCTCCTCCTCGGGGAGGACCTCCGGCCCGAGACCCGGGAAACGGTCGCCTGGCTGCAGGACCAGGGAGTGGAGCTGAAGGTTCTCTCGGGCGACCGGCCGGAGACAGTCGCCTCGATCGCTCGCGACGCGGGCATCGTCGGCCGGGCCGTCGATGCCTCGCAACTGCCCGAAGACGGAGAGGAGTTGCGTCGACTCGTGCTGAGCACGAGCGTCTTCGGCCGAATCGCTCCCGAGGAGAAGAAACGTGTCGTCGAAGCGCTGCGCGCTTCCGGCCGGTACGTCGCGATGGTCGGTGACGGCGTCAACGACGTGCCCGCACTGAAGGCCGCACAGCTCGCGATCGCCCAGGGAAGCGGAACCCAGATGGCACGCACGGTCGCCGACGTCGTCCTCGTACAGAGCGAGTTCTCCGCCGTCCCGGCGATGGTCGCCGAGGGCCGGAAGATCCTCCGCAACGTCCAGCGCGTCGCGAAGCTCTTCGTCGCGAAGTCCGCCTTCGCCGCCTTCCTCGTCCTCTCGGTCGGGCTCACGCCGATCGCCTATCCGCTGCTGCCGCGCCACCTGACCCTGGCCGCCTCGCTGACGATCGGGATCCCGGGCTTCTTCCTGGCTCTGGCCCCGAGCCGTGGCGCCTACAGCTCCGACGGCTTCCTTCGGGAGCTCGCCCGCTTCTCGCTCCCGGCCGGAACGGCCGCCGGTCTCGGCGTCCTCTCCAGCTACTTCTTTGCCCTGAACGTCCTCGACTTCGGCGTGCGGGAAGCGCGAACCGTCGCGACGACGACCCTCGTTCTCGTCGGCCTCTATCTGATACTCGCGCTCGAAGTGGAAGGTCGCCGCCGCGGCAGTGCGATCGGGCTGCTCGTCGTCACGCTGCTCGCCGCGTACGTCGCAGTGCTTCTCGTCCCCTTCGCTCGCGACTTCTTCCTGGTCGCGCCGCTCACCCTCGCCGTCGTCCTGCCTGCATCGGCCGGCGCGCTGCTTGCGGTCCTCGGCCTCGCAGCGCTCGATCCAGGCTTCGTCCCCGGCAGAGGCGCTCCACGCGCCGGCGCGTCCGTGTCAGTGGGCGACCAGGTACGCGAGCGCGTAGCAGGCGACTGCGAGCCAGGCGACGAGGACAGCAGCCGTCAGGACGTTCAGCAGCCGGACGGGGATCGACACGAACGGTTCGGTGCCAGGTCTCGTGCTCACGGGGCGAGACGATCGGTTGCCCGCGATCCCGCCGCATCCGTGGACGGCACGAGCCGGCGTCCGTAGAGACCACGGACTCGCCGCTCGTCAGACGGGAGGTTCGTCGCGGCAACGGGCGGGCCTCGAGCACGCCGGCACGCATCCCCGGACGCGATGGGCCCGCGCAGGACGCGCGGCTAGACTTCGGAACCCCCGCCGACGTAGCTCAGCTGGTAGAGCACATCACTCGTAATGATGGGGTCCGGGGTTCGAGTCCCCGCGTCGGCTCTCCG
>DATCYP010000041.1:0-2849 GCA_036526375.1 Gaiellaceae bacterium
GCCCAGACCGCCTCATGCCCGGCGAGGGCGGCCGCCGCCTCTGCGGCGAGAAGAGCCTGGGCGTCTCCGACCGCCGGATCGCTGTACCAGTTGCGAAGCCCGGTGTGGACGACCTGATTGCCCGAGACGACCCGGAAGCGAGGATCACCGCCGGAGCCTCCGAGCGCCCAGGCCGGGATCCAGTTGACTCCGCTCATGTGACCGGTGAAGAGGGTTGGGATGAGCGCGAGCCCGAGCCCAGCGGCGAGATCGGCGACCCCGACGAGCCGCTCGAGCATCCGACGGTCGACTCGCTCCGGAGCCGGCTGGAAGTCTTCCCAGGTGAGAAACACCCGCACGGAGTCGAGACCGCAGGCGGCAATCCGCGCAAAGTCGGCGTCGACCTCCGCCAGATCGAAGTTCGACCACCAGTTCATCGCGGTACGCGCCGGCCAGTAGTTGACGCCGACCCGAAACAGGTTTGCCTGCGTCGGGCTCAGCGGCCGCCCTCTTTGTCGGTCCGCGCGTCGCGGTGGAGCTCGACGACGCGCTGGTAGAGAACGAGGTAGTCGTCCACCATCCGCTCGACGTCGAAGCGCCCTTCCACCGATGCCCGCACGGCCGCCCGGTCGAGGGAGCTCAAAGCGGGGACGACGGCGACGGCCTGCTCCACGGTGTCGACGAGGAAGCCGTTCTCGCCGTGACGGACGATCTCTGCCATCGAGCCGCGTCGCCTCGCAATGACCGGTGTGCCGCAAGCCATCGCCTCGACGACGCTGAACCCGAATGGCTCGTCGAAGTTGACGAGGTGCAAGAGCGCCCGCGCGCCGCCGAGCAGGCTCACGCGACGGTCGTGTCCGACTACGCCGATATAGCTCACCCGCTTCCCGTCGAGGCGCGGCTCCACGAGCTGCTCGAAATAGCCGCGGTCCTGAATGATCCCGGCGATCGTGAGCGGCAGGCCGGCGCGCTCGGCGACGTCGATCGCCTCCGCTACCCCCTTGTCCGGATGAATCCGCCCGAAGAACAGGAGGTAGTCGCCCGGCGTCCGCTGGAGCTCGAATTGGTGCAGGTCGATGCCGTGGTGGATCGTGGCGACGTAGTGAAGACGCTCGTGCCGGTCCGCATCGCTGATCGCGACGTAATAGCCGTGCCCGTCGTACTTCTCGAAGACGGGAACGATCTGCTCCGACGAGAACCCGTGGATCGTGGTCACGACCGGTGTTTCGACCAGGCCGCTGTACGTCAGCGGCAGGAAGTCGAAGCTGTTGTGGATCACGTCGAACTCGCTCGCGTGTTCAAAGACCGCAGAGATGTGCAGCGCCTCCCAGACCTTCGCATCCAATGCCGGATCCTCGGAATAGCCGGTGGGCGCCGTGCCGACGAGATGGGCAGTCGTGACGGAGTCGGAGGTCGCGAACAAGGTCACGTCGAGCCCCCGCCTGACGAGGCCCTCGGTCAACAGAGAGGCGAACTGCTCCCACGGCCCGTACCCGCGCGGCGGTACCCGCCAGGAGATCGGTGCGAGGATCGCGACCCGCATGGGCCAGATCATGTCGGTGGAGGAGCCCGACTGCGATACTCGTACGCATGGGGGAGATCGATCCGGAAGGCACGCGGAGGGTCGGGCTCGACGCCTTCCTCGACCAGAAGCTCGACGAGGGTTACGTGATCGAGACCCGCACCGACACGCATGCGGTGATCTTCCGCCGCCCGAGAGGTCTCAGACGCTTCACGAGCGGCGCAGACCCGGGACGCTACGTGGTCGAAGTCGACGAAGACGGAACCGCGACGATGCGTTCGGCAGAGCCGCGAAGGGCATGAAGCGACGCAAGGCCGCCCGGTGATGGAAATCCTCGACTCACCCGGCTGACAGCCTCAACCGCCCACAGGGAGACCAAACGATGGCGACCAAGGACAAGAACACCAAGAAGGCCATGGAGAAGAAGCCGGCTCAAAAGACGCTGAAAGAGAAGCGGAAGGCCAAGAAGGCAAAGAGGTAGCGCTCCACGAGCGCGGCGAATCGGGGCCGGGCAAAGCGCCAGGCAGAACCATGCCGGCGGCCCGGCTGAACCTCCGTGCTACCGTGAGTGCGCGGCGCCATTCGGCGCCTGGAGATCCAGCTTCTCGTTCCTCCTGATCGCAGGCGTTTCGAGTCTCTCGCATCTCGGACCCTGATCCGCACGGAAGGAACAACTCTTGATCCAGTCATTCACCGCGCTCGGTGTGAGCGCGCCCGTCGTCGAGTCGCTCGCGCGGCTCGGCATCCGGTCGCCCTTTGCCATCCAGGCGCTCGTCCTGCCCGACGCCCTCGCGGGCATCGACGTCCTCGCGGCGTCGCCCACCGGCTCCGGCAAGACACTCGCCTTCGGCATCCCGCTGATCGAGCGCACCGCCGGTGCCTCCGCCCATCCCGCCGCGCTCGTGCTCGTCCCGACGCGAGAGCTCGCCTCACAGATCGTCGACGAGCTGCAGCCGATCGCCAGGGCACGCAAGCTGAGAATCGCAGCCGTCTACGGCGGCACGTCGGTCACCGGCCAGGTCAGGCGGACGCTCGGCGCGGACATCCTCGTCGCCACGCCGGGTCGTCTCCAGGACCTGCTCGAGCGTGGGCTCGTGTCGCTCGCCTCTGCTCGCATTCTCGTTCTCGACGAAGCAGACCGCATGCTCGACATGGGATTCCGCCCTCAGGTCGACCGCATCCTCGAGCAGGTTCCCCAGAATCGGCAGACGCTGCTGTTCTCGGCCACGCTCGAAGGTCAGGTCGCCGACCTCGCGCGCGAGTACACGGTCAACGCATCGCGGTTCACGACCGGCGCGCAGATCGAAGACGTGCGCGGCGACGTCGGGCACGAGTTCGTCGCCGTGAC
>DATCYP010000042.1:0-7117 GCA_036526375.1 Gaiellaceae bacterium
CGCACCGGCGTTGTCGCCGGCCTGTGCGGTGTCGAGGGTCTTGTTGAACATCTCGACGCCCGTGACGACCGTCTTCGCCGTCTCGGGATGGATGCCGACGATCTCGACCTCCTCGCCGACCTTGACCTCGCCCTGCTCGACGCGGCCGGTGACGACGGTGCCGCGACCCGTGATCGTGAACACGTCCTCGATCGGCATCAGGAACGGCTTGTCGAGCGCGCGCGTCGGCTCCGGGATGTAGCTGTCGACCGCCTCCATGAGCTCGACGATCTTCGGCGTCCACTCCGCGTCGCCCTCGAGCGCCTTCAGCGCCGAGACCTGGACGATCGGGATGTCGTCGCCGGGGAACTCGTAGCGGGAGAGGAGCTCGCGCACCTCCATCTCCACGAGCTCGATCAGCTCGGGGTCGTCGACCATGTCCGCCTTGTTGAGGGCGACGACGATCGCCGGCACCTCGACCTGGCGGGCGAGCAGGATGTGCTCCCGCGTCTGCGGCATCGGGCCGTCCGCCGCCGAGACCACGAGGATCGCGCCGTCCATCTGGGCGGCGCCCGTGATCATGTTCTTGATGTAGTCGGCGTGCCCGGGGCAGTCGACGTGCGCGTAGTGGCGGTTGTCCGTCTCGTACTCGACGTGGGACGTGTTGATCGTGATGCCGCGCTGCCGCTCCTCGGGAGCGTTGTCGATCGACGAGAAGTCGCGCACCTCGGTGTTGGTGCCCTTCTCGGACAGCACCTTCGTGATCGCCGCGGTCAGGGTCGTCTTGCCGTGGTCGATGTGACCGATGGTGCCGACGTTGACGTGCGGCTTTGTCCGCTCGAACTTCTGCTTTGCCATTGGTGGCTCTCCCTGTCTCCCTTTCTCGCTCGCTCAGCCCTGCGAGTCCATGATCTCGCTCGCGATCGACTGAGGCACTTCCTCGTAGTGGTCGAACTCCATGTGGAACGTCGCCCGCCCCTGGCTCATCGAGCGGATGTCGGTTGCGTAGCCGAACATCTCGGCGAGCGGGACGATGGAGCGGACTACCTGGGCGTTGCCGACGGGCTCCATGCCTTCGACCCGGCCGCGGCGGCTGTTGAGGTTCCCCATGACGTCGCCGAGGTACTCCTCCGGCGTCGTCACCTCCACGAGCATCACCGGCTCGAGCAGATGCGGCTTCGCCCGCTTCATCGCCTCCTTGAAGGCCATGGAGCCGGCGATCTTGAACGCCCGCTCGCTCGAGTCGACCTCATGGTACGACCCGTCGACGAGCTCGACCTGGACATCCACGACGGGGTAGCCCGCGAGGATGCCCGAGCCCATCGCCTCCTGGATCCCGGCGTCGACGGCCGGGATGTACTCCTTCGGGATCTTGCCCCCGACGATCTTGTCGACGAACTCGTAGCCCGCGCCCGCCTCCTGGGGGTGGAGATTGATGATGACGTCGCCGTACTGGCCCGAGCCGCCGGTCTGCCGGACGAACTTGCCCTGGATCTTCTCGGCCGGCTTCGAGATCGTCTCTCGGTACGCGACCTGCGGGCGCCCGACGTTGGCATCGACGTTGAACTCCCGCTTGAGGCGGTCGACGATGATCTCGAGGTGCAGCTCGCCCATCCCGGAGATGAGCGTCTGCCCCGTCTCCTCGTCGGTCTCGACGCGGAAGGTCGGGTCCTCCTCCGCGAGCCGCGAGAGGCCCGTCGAGAGCTTGTCCTGGTCGGCCTTCGACTTCGGCTCGACCGCAACCGAGATGACGGGATCCGGGAAGGTCATCGACTCGAGCACGATCGGGGCGCTGTCGGCGGCGAGCGTGTCGCCGGTCGTCGTCGACTTGAGGCCGACGCCGGCCGCGATCTCCCCGGCCATGATCTCCTCCCGCTCCTCGCGGTGGTTCGCGTGCATCTGGAGGATGCGGCCGATCCGCTCGGTGCGGCCCGTGATCGTGTTGAGCACGCGGTCGCCCGCCTTCAGCGTGCCGGAGTAGACGCGGAAATACGTCAGCTTGCCGACGTAGGGGTCGGACATGACCTTGAACGCGAGGGCCGAGAACGGCGCCTTCGGATCGGCCGGCCGCTCCTCGTCGCTGCCGCTCTTCGGGTCGGTTCCCTGCACCGGCGGCACGTCCAGCGGGCTCGGCAGGTAGTCGACGACCGCGTCGAGCAGCAGCTGGACGCCCTTGTTCTTGAACGCGGAGCCGAGCAGCACCGGCGTGATCTCGTCGGCGAGCGTGCCCGCGCGGACGGCTCGCCGGATCATCTCCGGCGTCACCGAGGACTCGTCCTCGATGTAGGCGGCGAGCACCTCGTCGTCGAAGTGCGAGATCGCGTCGATCAGCTGGTGGTGGTACTCCTGCGCCTGCTCGCCGAGCTCGGCCGGGATCTCGACGACGTCGAACTCCTTGCCGAGGTCGTCCTTGTAGACCACCGCCTGCATCTCGACCAGGTCGACGACGCCGCTGAAGTTCTCCTCGGAGCCGATCGGGATCTGCACCGGCACCGGGTTGGCGCCGAGGCGGTCGCGCATCGACTGCACCGCGGCGAAGAAGTTCGCGCCCGTGCGGTCCATCTTGTTGATGAAGGCGATGCGCGGAACCTTGTACTTGTCCGCCTGCCGCCAGACCGTCTCGGACTGCGGCTGGACGCCTGCGACGGAATCGAAGACGGCGACCGCGCCGTCGAGGACGCGCAGGCTGCGCTCGACCTCGACCGTAAAGTCCACGTGGCCGGGCGTATCGATGATGTTGATCCGATAGTCCCGCCAGAACGCCGTCGTCGCAGCAGACGTGATCGTGATGCCGCGCTCCTGCTCCTGCGCCATCCAGTCCATCGTCGCGGCACCCTCGTGCACCTCGCCCAGCTTGTGGGTGATGCCGGTGTAGTAGAGGATCCGCTCGGTCGTCGTCGTCTTGCCCGCGTCGATGTGGGCCATGATCCCGATGTTGCGGACGCGGTCGAGCGCGACGGCCTGTTCTGTCATCTTCGTGCTCAAGTCTTCCTTCCTCTTCCGGCTACCAGCGATAGTGCGCGAAGGCCTTGTTGGCCTGCGCCATCCGGTAGACGTCGTCCTTTCGCTTGAACGCGCCGCCCTGCTGGTTCAGCGCGTCGAGAATCTCGTTGGCGAGCTTGTCCGGCATGCCCTTCTCGCGCCGCTCGCGCGCAAACGTGACGAGCCAGCGCACCGCGAGGGTGCGGGCGCGCCGCTGCGGCACCTCGACCGGCACCTGGTAGTTCGCGCCGCCGACGCGGCGGCTGCGCACCTCGAGCACCGGCGTGACCGTCTTCACGGCCTGCTCGAGCACCTCGACCGGCGGACGGCCGGTCTTCGTCCCGACGGTCTCGAGCGCGCCGTAGACGATCTGCTCGGCGATCGACTTCTTGCCGTCGAGCATGACCTTGTTGATCACCTGCGTGACGAGCGGCGAGCCGTACACGGCGTCGGGCTCGATCGCGCGGACCTGGACCTCGGCACGACGCGGCATCACGAGCCTCGCTTCGCGCCGTACTTGGAACGACCCTGCTTCCGGTCCGAGACGCCGCCCGTGTCGAGCGCGGCCCGGATGATCTTGTAGCGGTAGCCCGGCAGATCCTTGGTCGAGCCGCCGCGGACCAGCACCACGGAGTGCTCCTGCAGGTTGTGGCCCTCGCCGGGGATGTACGCGCCGACCTCGGCCCCGTTCGTCAGACGGACACGGGCGACCTTGCGGAGCGCCGAGTTCGGCTTCCTCGGTGTCTGCGTCATGACGCGCGTGCACACGCCGCGTTTCTGCGGCGCGCCGGCGAGCGCGGGTGTCTTCGTCTTCGCCTTCGCGGCCTTCCGGCCCTTGCGCACGAGTTGATTGACGGTCGGCAAATACGTCCTTTCGTAAAGAGACGGTCGGCAGGGGCAAAAGCACCCCGGCCAACCGGCCCGCGGCATGGTAGCGAACACGCGTGGGGCCCCGCCAATCGGCCAGAAACCCGGCTGATCGGCTAGTAGTCCGTACCCCTGCGGGAACCTACAGTACGCCCACCAAAAACCCGGAATTTGCGGCTTCTCCGATGCATTGGCTCCCCATAGGTCTTGCTGCGGCGCTCGGCGTCTGCGTCGTCGTGGCGCTCGAGCTCCTACGCCGCCTGCGCCGACGGACGTCGCGGGACGTCGAAGCCCAGGTGGCTGCGACGGTGGAGACGCTCGAGACCCGGCTCGACGAGCTCGCCCAGGAGCTGGGCAGCGCCGTTCGACGCGCCGAGGAGGAGGCGCAGCGGAGCCGGTTCCTCGGACAGATCGCCACGACGATCGACCTCGACGACGCGATCGGCTCGACGCTCAAGGCGGCGGCCGCCCTCCCCAAGGTCGATGCGGCGGTGGTCGAGCTCGACCCGGACGGCGACGGCGACGAGCGCCTGCTCGGCTCCATCGGCCTCGACCGCGAGGACGGCGAGGAGGCAGCCGTCCGGATCTTCAGCGGACCGCCGGACCAGCGCGAGGCCCGGGCGGTCGAGCTCTCGTACCTGTACGCGGGCGAGGAAGGCGCAGGCGCCGTGCACGAGGCGCTCGGCGTGCCGCTCGTCGGGCGCAACGGCCGGATCGGGTGGCTCGGCGTCTTCTCGCGGGATCCGGAGACCCGGTTCGGCGACGACGACGTGCGGCAGCTCGAGGAGCTGGCCGAGCGCGTCGCGCCGGCGATCGAGAATGCACGCCGCTTCCGCGAGGCGCGGCAGCTCGCGGACCTCGACTCGCTGACCGGCCTCCACAACCGCAGGTACTTCCACGAGACCCTCGCGCGCGAGGTCGACCGCGCGCAGCGGTACCAGCGCCGGCTCTCGCTCGTGATCGTGGACGTCGACGGGTTCAAGGAGATCAACGACCGGATCGGCCACCTCGCCGGCGACGCGGTGCTCGCCGAGATCGCCGACCGCATCCGGCAGGTGGTGCGCTCGGCCGACATCCCGTGCCGGGTGGGGGGCGACGAGTTCGCCGTGATCGTGCCGGAGGTGGAGGTCGGCCAGGCCCGCCAGCTCGTGGGCCGGATCCAGCGGGCGGTCTCGGCGCAGCCGATCGCGCGCGCCGGCCGCGTCAAGGTCTCGGCCGGCGTCTCCGACCTCCAGCCGAACGACAGCCCCACGAGCCTGTTCGAGCGCGGCGACGAGTCGCTGTACGCGGCGAAGCACGTCGCCCACAACGGAGGCCTCGCAGCAGCGGAGTGAGCGCGGGGGCCCTCGGCCTCGAAAGCGCCACTGCCGAAGAGGGCGGCCCGCGCCGCCCTCTTCGCATACCGCTTGCGCCGTTTCGCTACTCGTCGAGCGGCGTCTCGACCTCAGGCACCTCTTCGGCCTCGAGGTCGCTGCGCGGCTCGGCGCCGTCGGTCGTCTCGGGCTCGCCGCCGAAGTCGAGGCCGAGCCCGGCGAGCGCGTCGGAGCCGTCGCTACCGATCTCCTCGAGCGCGGCGAGCAGCTGCTCCTCGGTCTGAGGCCGGGAGAGCGCGCTCGCCGGCACCTTGTCCGAGGGGCCGATCTCGATCGTCCGGTACCGCTTCAGGCCCGTCGCCGCCGGGATCAGCTTCCCGATGATGACGTTCTCCTTCAGCCCGAGCAGCCGATCGACCTTGCCCTCGATCGCCGCGTCGGTCAGCACCTTCGTCGTCTCCTGGAAGGACGCGGCCGAGAGGAAGGACTCCGTCGCGAGCGACGCCTTCGTGATCCCGAGGATCAGCGGCTCCGAGGACGCCTGCTCCTTCTTCTCCTTCTTGACCCGCGCGTTCTCACGCTCGAGCACGATCTTGTCCACGAGCTGGCCCGGCAGGAGCTCGGCGTCGCCGTTGTTCTCGACGCGGACCTTCTTCAGCATCTGCCGGACGATGAGCTCGATGTGCTTGTCGTGGATCTCGACGCCCTGGGACTTGTAGACCTTCTGCACCTCGCCGACGAGGTAGAGCTCGGTCTCGGTGTAGCCCTTCAGGCGCAGGAGGTCGGACGGGTTGAGCGAGCCCTCGTGGAGCGGGTCGCCGGCCTCGACGTGCTCGCCCTGCGCGACGCTGAGCCGCGTCCGGCGCGGCACGAGGATCGAGTACTCGTCGTCCTCGTTGCCGCTGTCGGGGACGATCGTGATGCGCAGCTGCCGCTCCGTCTCCTCGAGCGCGACGGTGCCCGCCACCTCGGCGAGCGCCGCGGCGCCCTTCGGGTTGCGCGCCTCGAAGATCTCGACGACGCGCGGCAGGCCGTGCGTGATGTCGGCGCCGGCGATGCCGCCCGTGTGGAAGGTGCGCATCGTGAGCTGCGTGCCCGGCTCGCCGATCGACTGCGCGGCGATGATCCCGACCGCGTCGCCGATCTCCGACAGCTCGCCCGTCGCGAGGAAGGTGCCGTAGCACTGGCGGCACACGCCCGTCTCGGCCTTGCACTTCAGCACCGACCGCACCGGGACCGTGAAGTCCTCGGCGATCTCGTCGCCGAGCTCCTCGACGATCTCGCGCAGCCGGGGCATCGTGATCTCCTCGCCCTTCGAGGCGACGACCGTCTTGCCCGGCTTGCCCGACGCGAGCGGCTTGTGCACGTCCTCCGCGACGATCCGGCCCGCGACGGACTTGTTCAGCCCGTCCGGCAGGAAGAGGGGCAGCTCGACGAACTCCTTCGTCTTGCAGTTCTCCTCGCGGATGATCACGTCCTGCGAGACGTCGACGAGACGCCGCGTCAGGTAACCCGAGTCGGCGGTGCGCAGCGCCGTGTCGGCAAGGCCCTTGCGGGCGCCGTGGGTCGAGATGAAGTACTCGAGCACCGACAGGCCCTCCATAAAGTTCGCCTTGATCGGCCGCTCGATGATCTCGCCCTTCGGATTCGCCATCAGGCCGCGCATGCCGGCGAGCTGGCGCAGCTGCGCGAACGAGCCGCGGGCGCCGGAGTTGGCCATCATGTAGATCGGGTTCAGCTCGTTGAGGTTGTCGACCATCGCGTTCGCGACCTGGTCTGTCGCCTCCGTCCAGATCGACGTGATCTGCTCGTGCCGTTCCGACTCGGTGATGAGCCCCTGGTCGTACGCGTCCTCGACGCGCGACACGCGCTCCTCGAAGCCGGCGAGGATCTGCTCCTTGTCCGGCGGGATGACGATGTCGTTCTTCGAGATCGTCACGCCGGCGAGCGTGCCGTAGCGGAAGCCGAGGTCCTTG
>DATCYP010000043.1:0-51018 GCA_036526375.1 Gaiellaceae bacterium
GCCCCCGCTACTGGAGAAGGCCTGCCGAGCAGGCCTTTTCTGTTGCGACACTCACCCGGAGGCCGATATCGGCTGGATTTCGGTGACACCGGAACGGGGTGCTCTGACGACCAGTGTCCCGGCGCGGCGGTCGTGCCACGTCCGGCGCTGGGGGTCTCTCAGCGCCGCGAGGCCGTCGATGATGAGCGGCACGAAGAGGAGCAAGGCGAGCACGGCCCGGAAGGTCTCGCGCCTGAGCAGCGTACCGAAGCCGACCTTCGCAGGTCCGCCGGAGGCAGTGGCGGCACTCGGATCGGAACGTACGGCGATCCCGAATACCCACTTGCCCACGGTCCTGCCCGCGAACGACCACTCCTCCAACGCGAACACGAGCGCCCACCAGAGCGCGAAGAGCGGGTAGGTCACGTAGATGTGCGACCCCATCGCGTAGCCGATGTCATAGGCGGCGTCGCCGGCGACCGCGTTGACCAGGAAGCTGAAGGCGTAGAAGACGACGATGTTGTCGACCACGAACGCGAGTGAGCGTCGGCCGAAGCCCGCGACGCGGACGTCGGGCCTCGCCGACGCGGACGGAACCGCCTCGGCGGCCGGTGTCGCAGCGGCTGTCCGGGCTGGCTGAGGGACCGTGGCCCGGGCGCGTTGGGCGGCGACTCGCAGGCCGTCGCGCCATTCGGGGTGCGCTGTCGCAGCGGAATCGAGTTCGGCCGCGATCAGCTCGAGGGTGAGCCCGTCCTCTGCGGCGGTCGCCCTTTCGATCGCCGCGTCGGCGAGGTCGAGCAGCTCGTCCGGGCCGGCGCCGCGCAACCGGGCGGCTGCGAGTTGCTCGAGCGAGCTCCGTTCGTGGCTGATGGCGCTCATCACGCCGTCACCCCCGCGTGCCCGTGAGGACCGCCGCCGCCACCGTGGAGGATCCGCTCGACGAAGAAGGCCGCCGTGAGCAGGACGGCGCCGACCGCGAGGAAGGAAAGGGCGCGGGTGATCGAGCTCAGGTTCCGGAGGTCGTACAGGAACAGCTTCGCGAGAGCCGTGCCGAACAGGGCGAGGCCGGTTCTCTGCAGGATCCGCTCCGACCGGATCAGTCCGTAGACGAGGAGACCGAGCGCGAGCAGGCCCCAGAGCGCGCTGACGGCGCTGTGGCCGCGCTGGAAGTCCGTCGCGATCGAGGCGTTCGAGATCCGCTCGGCGATCTCGAGCACGCCGAGGGACAGCCCGAACACCGTGAGGGCGACAGACGCGACGGCGATCGACAGGCGACCGGCCGGCTGCGACTCGGGCGAGACGTAGGCGATCGAGCCGAGTGCGAGGACGAGGACTGCAAGCGCCCACAGTCCCGCACCGGGGTGCGTGGAGGACTCGAAGAGCCGGGACGGAACCGTCACGAGCTCGAGACAGAAGACGACGGCGAAGGTAGCCCCGCCTGAGGCGGCGAACCAGAAGCGGCTTTCGCCGAGCGGGCGAGCGGCGGCGGCGGCCAGAGCGGCGGTGACGGCCCACAGCGCGACGATCGCCGCGTGGTCACCGGCGACGAGCTCCCACTCCGCGAAGCCGACGGTCACCAGCCCGATCGCCCAGTAGAGGGTCGAGAAGTCGCGGAACCAGGTCTCGGCTCGTCCCCTTCGCCAGGCCTGCAGCGGAGGCCAGGCGAGCCCGCCGACGATGGCGGCCACACCCAGAGCCGCGGCCCCGAGCACCCGCCCGTCCGGCGTCACCCTGTCGATCGCGACGAGCGCGGAAACCACCGCGATCACGGCAGTCCCCAGCGATGCGAGCTCGAGGCGTGACGTGAGAGCGGATGTCGCATAGCGGCCGAAGAAGCCGAACAGGAGCAGGCCCGCGGCCGCCAAGAGGAGGGCGGTCGAGCTCGCAGCGCCTCCGAGGTCGTGCCAGTCGAACGCCGTCGCCTTACCGAAGGCGAAGGCTGCCGGTGCGAGCGCGGCCAGTGCGAGCGTGGGGGACGCGCGCCGCGCGGCGAACACCGCAGTGGCGGCGCCGGTGGCCGCCCAGAGACCCGTCGCCGCGACCTGTCCCGGCCCGTACGCCGTGCGCACGAGGAGCAGGCCGACCGTCCAGACGCCGTACCAGACCGTGAGCGTCAACAGCGCGGCCCTGACGATCGACGCCCGCGCGCCGATCCAGGCGAGCGACCGCTCCGCTCCGTCCAGGGGTCCGAGGAACGTGATGCCGCGGTCGGCGTAGACCGCCAGTCCGGCGAGCACCGCCGAGGTCACGGCCAAAGTGGCGAGGCTCGGCGCCGGTCGAAGCGGATCGAGTCCCCGCGCAAGCCACAGCGTGCGTGGCTGCGCCTCGACGAGGAGCGCATGCGCGCCCGCGAGCGCGAACAGCGTCAGGGCGGCCGCCTGCAGCCTGCGCTCGCCGAGTCTCCACGCTCCGCCGGCCAGCACGGCGGCGCCGGCGAGCCAGGCAATCGTCAGCCACCTCGTCGACAGGAGCGCGGCCGTGGCGAAGGCGCCCAGGAACAGCGCCGAGCCGCAGAGCCAGAATCTCAGCGAGCCGCGTGCCGTGACGATCCCGTCCCAGAGCGGCTCCAGCGGGGCGAAGACGCCGACGGAGGGGCTGTCGCCGCGGGAGTCGATCGCGAGCGCCCCGGCTACGAGCGCAGCGGCTGCGAGTACGTACATGCCCGGCGCGACGAGGGTGGCGAGATCGCCCACGGGCTTGTCGATCCAGATGTCGACGGCGAGCAGATGCAGGCCCCCGAGTGCCAGGTACGCGGTTGCCGCCAGCTCGAAGCGGGGTGCTCGCAGGCGCCACGCCAGCACGGCGATAGCCGCGGCCTCGATCGCCCAGGCGACCGTGAGCGAGCGCTCCGAGAGGAGCAGGGACGTCGCAACTCCCGCGAACACGAGCGCGACGGCGCCGATCAGCCAGCCGAGATCCCGCCAGCGGCGCGCCACGACCGAGCCGCCGGCCGCATACACGAGCGCGCTCGTCGCAAGCGCGACTCCGGCCTCGCGGTTGTCCGGCAGCAGGGTGGCCAGGGTGCTCAGCGCCACAGCGCCGCTGATCGACGCCAGCGAGCCGGCGACCGGATCGAGGCCCTTGACGGACGCCGTCGCCTGCCAGGCCACCGAGCCCGCCAGCAGCAGGAGTGCGCTGCCCGCAGCGACCCCGAGCGCGCCCGGCGCGCGGCTGCTCGACGCGACGGTCAGCCATCCCACCTGCGCGAGCGCGAGCGCCGCCACGGCGGCACTGAGCCACAGCCAGCGCCGCACGGCGCCGGCCGCCAGCGCAGCGGCGAGGACGATGACCGCGAATGCCGTGCCCGCCGCGCCGACCTCGTGGTCGAGCGCAACCAGCGCCGGGGCGGCGGCGGCGCCGACGAGAGACAGCCCCGCAAGGATCTGCGACTGCCAACGCCAGCCGAGCGCGGCACCGGCCGCGGCGATAGCCGCGGCTACGAGCAGAGCGCCCCAGTCGGGCAGGAGCTCGTAGATGATCGTGGCGGCGGCCAGCGTGGCGAAGCCGCCGGCAATCCCCGTGCCGACCGCCGCCAACGACGCTTGCAGCCGTCCGAAGCGGGCGCGCAGGACGACCCCACCGAGCAGCACCGCAAGCGAGGCGACCGCGCCGATCGACACACGCGCGACTGGTCCGATCCAGCCACGATTCGCTGCGAGCACGAACAGGAACACGATCCCGAGCAGCGTCACGATCCCGCCCGCGAGAGCGAACCCGCGCGCACCGCTCAGCTCGGAGGTCGCAAACGACATCACGCGCTCCTCGACGGACGGACCCACGCGCACGGTAGGCGCGGCCTCCTCCTGGATCCCCCGCAACGGCACGGCGGCCGCGCGGCGCGCCGCCACCGGGAACGGGAGAGCCGACGGCTCCGGGGCCGCCGCGCCGGCGGTCGCCCGCGCTGCGAGCTCGTCCAGCTGTGCACGCACCGGCGTCTCGACAACCGGTCTGGCGACCCGGACGAAGGAGCGCACGCCGTCGAGCAGCTGCGCATCACCTGTCAGGAGCGCCACCTCCAAGGCCGCGGACGCATGCTCGACGGCCTCGCGCTGCCGGCCGCGTTCGAACGCCGCCCAGGCGAACCGCATCGCCTCGGGCGCGGTCGCCGGGGTGGCCATCTCGGCCCGAGCGCCTTCCCCGACCGCGAGCCGGCGCACCTCTGCGACTTCCGCCTCCAGGGCGTGCAGGTCCGCCTCGACCTGATCCAGACGATTGACGAGCTCGCTCGTAGCCAAGGCACACCGTCCCCTGAGAGCAGCATCGAACGACGCTTGGCGCCACGAAGCATCGACCGTGCGGCGCCGCGGGGCATCGGGAGAAACACGCACGCGCGTTGCCTACAAACCACAGGTCGGAGAGACGGCGAGCCGGTCGGTACGCTGGCCCGATGGACGAGGCGCCGCGGGAGTTCGGTTTCAACACGCGCTCCGTCCACGCCGGGCAGCGGCCGGATCCGTACACCGGCGCGAGCGCGACGCCGATCTACCAGACCGCGGGGTTCGTGTTCGAGGACACGGAGTCTGCGTCCGCGTACTTCAACCTGCAGGAGTACGGCAACGTCTACAGCCGGATCATGAATCCGACCGTGGCCGCGTTCGAGGAGCGGCTCGCGAGCCTCGAAGGCGGCACCGGCGCAGTCGCGTTCGCCAGCGGACTCGCTGCGCAGGCCGGACTCTTCCTCGCGCTGCTGGAGCCGGGCGACCGGATCGCCGTCGCGAAGGCGCTCTACGGCGGCTCCACCGCGCAGCTCAACCACCTCGCCCGCAAGCTCCAGATCGTCATCGACTGGGTGGACATGGACGACCCCGACGGCTGGCGCCGCTCGGTCACGCCCGAGACGAAGGCGCTGTTCGCCGAGACCGTCGCCAACCCGGGCGGCAACGTGCTCGACATCGCCCTCGCCGCCGCGGTCGCGCACGAGGTCGGCGCGCCGCTCGTCGTCGACAACACGTTCGCCACGCCGTACCTGTGCCGCCCCCTCGACTGGGGCGCCGACCTGATCGTCCATTCGGCCACCAAGTTCCTGGCGGGGAACGGGACGACGATCGCGGGCGCCGTCGTCGACTCGGGCACGTTCGACTGGTCGAACGGACGCTTCCCCTCGGTCGCGGAGCCCTCGGCGGCGTATCACGGCCTCAAGTTCCACGAGACGTTCGGCGTGTACGGGCTGCTGATGAAGCTGCGCTCGGAGACGCTGCGCGACTTCGGCGCCGTGCTGGCCCCGTTCAACGCGTTCTTGCTGCTGCTCGGGATGGAGTCGCTCGCGGTGCGGATGGATCGGCACGTCGCGAACGCGCTGGCCGTGGCCGAGTGGCTGCGCGGCCAGGAAGGCGTCGGCGCCGTCCGGCACCCGGCGCTCGCCGACAGCCCGTACCGCCCGCTCGTCGACCGCTACCTGCCGCAGGGCGCCGGCTCCGTCTTCTCCTTCGACCTCGAGAGCGGCCGCGACGGCGGGCGTCGCTTCATCGAGGCGCTCTCGCTGTGGAGCCACCTCGCGAACGTCGGCGACACGAAGAGCCTCGTGATCCATCCCGCGTCGACGACGCATCGCCAGCTGTCGGACGAGGAGCTCGCGGCGTCCGGCGTCGCGCCGGGGACGGTGCGGTTGTCGGTGGGACTCGAGGACGTCGACGACCTCGTGTGGGATCTCGAGCGCGGGCTGCGGGCGGCGCGCGGCTCGGCCGTCACGGCGTGAACGCGTTCCAGGACCGGCGGACGATCCAGGAGATCGTGCGGAACGCGCACACCGTGGCCGTCGTCGGGCTCTCGGCGAGCGAGCTGCGCGCGAGCCACTTCGTCGGCTACTACCTGCAGCGCCACGGCTACCGGGTGATCCCGGTGAACCCGAACGAGGAGCTCGTGCTCGGGGAGCAGGTCTACCCGAGCCTCCGCGACGTGCCGGAGCGCATCGACGTCGTCGACGTCTTCCGCGATCCGGCTGCGGTCCCGGACATCGCGCGCGAGGCGGTCGAGGTCGGCGCAGGCGCGCTGTGGCTCCAGTTCGGTGTGATCAGCCCGGAGGGTGCGCGGATCGCCGCGGAGGGAGGCCTCGAGGTCGTGATGGACCGCTGCCTCAAGGTCGAGCACGCGCGGCTGCTCGGCCGCATGCACTGGATGGGCTTCGACACCGGCGTGATCGCCGGGTCGCGCTCCTAGGCGAGCCCGAACGTCTGGGCGAGCAGAAAGACGTTGAGGCCGCCGATCAGCGTGGCGATCGCGACGGCGACGACGGTGGTCGGCAGGCGGTTGACGTGCTCGCCCATCACGTCCCGGCGCCGCGTGAGCAGGACGAGGGGGACGAGGGCGAACGGGATCCCGAACGAGAGCACGACCTGGCTGAGCACGAGCGCGCTCGTCGGTCTCACGCCGACGCCGAGCACCACGAGCGCCGGCAGCATCGTCAGGGCGCGCCGCGCGAACAGCGAGATCCGCAGATTCACGAACCCGGCCATCACGACCTGGCCCGCATACGTTCCGACGCTCGAGGAGGACGTGCCGGACGCGAGCAGCGCGACCGCGAACGCGAGCGCCGCCGTGCCGCCGACGAGATGCGAGAAGCCCGCGTGCGCGGCGCGGATCGTGTCCACGTGCGAGTAGCCCGGCGTCCCGTGGAAGAGCTTGGCCGCGACCGCGAGCATCGCCATGTTCACGAGGCCGGCGAGGCCGAGCGCGACGATCACGTCCGCCCGCTCGAAACGCAGCACCCGGCGCCGCTCGGCCTCGTTCCGCACGGGCGTCCGTCCCTTGATCAGCGCCGAGTGGAGGTAGATCGCGTGCGGCATCACGGTGGCGCCGATGATCCCGACCGCGAGATACACGGAGTTCGAGCCGCTCAGGCGCGGGATCAGCCCGTGCGCCGCGCCGCTCGCCGACGGGCCGATCCTGACCGTCTCGTAGAGGAAGCCGAGCAGGATCAGCCCGAGCAGCGCCGCGATCGCGAGCTCGAAGCGCCGGAACCCGTGCCGCTGCAGCTCGAGGAGCGCGAACGCGATCACTCCGGTGATGAAGCCGGCGGGCAGGAGCGGCACGTGGAAGAGAAGGTTGAGCCCGAGCGCCGCGCCGATGAACTCGGCGATGTCGGTCGCCATCGCCATCGCCTCGGCCTGGATCCACAGTCCCCAGGCGACCGGCCGCGGATAGTGATCGCGGCAGAGCTCGGGCAGGTTCCGGTCGGTGACCACGCCGAGCTTCGCCGACAGGTACTGGATGAGCATCGCCATGAGGTTCGCGGCGAGCACGACCCAGAGCAGGAGGTAGCCGAATTTCGCTCCGCCCTGGATGTTGGTGGCGAAGTTGCCGGGGTCGACGTAGGCGACGGAGGCGACGAACGCAGGGCCGAACATGGCGAGCGCCGCGCGCACGCGGCCCCGGGCGAGGACGGCGTGAAGGGGGGTGCGGCCGTGGCGGAAGTGCTCGTAGGCCTCGTCGCTCACGACTCGGCCTCGCGCTGCACGCGCATCGCCCGCGCGAGCGTCGCGCCGAGGACGTGCACGTCCTTGCCGACGCGGACGAAGAGCGGGCCGTCGAACGGCTGGCGCTCCACCAGCTCGAGCCGCGCGCCGGGGACGATGCCGCGCTCGCCGAGGAAGCGGAGCATGTCGGGCTCGGAGTCCGAGATCCGGACGAACGTCGCCGTCTCGCCCGGGTGGAGCTCCGCGAGCGCGGGCGCGGGGGTCTCGGCGAGCTTCAGCTCGCGGCTCGGGATCGGGTCGCCGTGCGGGTCGACGGTCGGGTTGCCGAGCTTCGCGGCTATGAGCTCCTCGAGCTCCTCCGAGAGCGCGTGCTCGAGCACCTCGGCCTCGGCGTGCACCTCGTCCCAGGTCATGCCGAGGCTCTCGACGAGGAACAGCTCGACGAGCCGGTGGTGGCGGATCACCTCGAGCGCGACGCGCCTCCCGCGCTCGGTGAGTCGGACGCCGCGGTAGCGCTCGTGCTCGACGAGGCCGAGCGCCGAGAGCTTGCGCAGCATCCCGGAGACGGACGCGGGGCGGACGTCGAGGAGGGCCGCGAGGTCGGTGGTCGACGCGGCGCCGTCGCGCGCCTCGAGGGTGAAGATCGCCTTCGCGTAGTCCTGCACGGCGGCCGTCAGCTCGCGGGTCTCGGGCGCCCGAAGTTGAGTCATGCCTAAATTCTAGATTAGGTGCGGTAATCGAGCAAGTGGATCCGGGCGGGCACCGATGTCGGAGCGCTCCGGCGACCCCATCGTGTGGGGAAAGAGAAACGGAGGTGCACGATGAGATCGCTCGTCGTCTACGAGTCGTGGTACGGGAACACCCGCCGGATCGCCGAGAAGATCGCGTCGGTGCTCGCGGAAGAGAGCGAGGTGAAGGTCGTCTCGGTCGACGATCCGATCCCGCCGCTGCATCACCTCGACCTGATCGTGCTGGGTGCGCCGACGCACGTGCACGGCCTCTCGAGCGCACGGTCGCGGGACGCAGCTCTCGAGCAGGGCGCCCGGGGCTGGAGTCCCGGGATCGGCGCCCGCGGCTGGATCGGCAAGCTGCCGCTCTGCGGCGGACCGGCATTTGCGGTCTTCGACACGCGCGCCCACAAGCCGGCGCTGCTCGTCGGCTCGGCCGCGCACGGGATGGCCAGCCGGCTGCGACGTCGCGGCTACAAGCTGGTGACTGAGCCCGAGAGCTTCTTCGTCCAGGGCACGCCCGGACCGCTCGAGGAGGGCGAGCTGGAGCGGGCCGAGGAATGGGGGAAGACGCTCGCGAACGCGGTGACGCGCCCGGCAGTCATGATCTGACCTGTGCACGACCACGGGCACGCGCACGGAGGCGGCGACGACGCTCGCCGCCTGCGTCTTGCCCTTGCGCTGATTCTCGCCTTCATGGCCGCGGAGATCGCGGTCGGCATCCTCGCCCACTCGCTGGCGCTCCTCTCGGATGCGGCGCACATGCTCACCGATGCGGGCGCGCTCGCGATGTCGCTCGTCGTGTTGCGCCTCGCCGCGCAGCCGGCGCGTGGGAACCGGACGTTCGGGCTGCGGCGCTCGGAGATCCTCTCCGCTCAGGCGAACGGCGCGGCCCTCCTCGTGCTCGCGGGACTGATCGTCTACGGCGCGATCCGCCGCCTCGTCACTCCGCCTCCTGCCGGCGGGGCCGCGATCCTCGTCGTCGCCCTCGTCGGGATCGTGGTCAACCT
Organism: Gaiellaceae bacterium; assembly: GCA_036526375.1. Classification (GTDB taxonomy): domain Bacteria; phylum Actinomycetota; class Thermoleophilia; order Gaiellales; family Gaiellaceae; genus Palsa-739. The sequence continues at coordinate 9,130 of DATCYP010000043.1, forward strand.
CCTCGCGACCTGGCAGCTCGCGGGCGCGAACCGCGAGTCGCTCAACGTCGAGGGGAGCTTCCAGCATGTCCTCACCGACCTCTTCGCCTTCCTCGCGACGGCGATCGCCGGGGCCGTGATCCTCGCCACCGGCTGGGTGCGCGCGGACGCCGTGGCCGCGCTCGTCGTCGCGGCGATCATGCTGCGGGCGTCGTGGCGGTTGCTGCGCGACTCCGGCCGCGTCCTGCTCGACATCGCGCCGGCCGGGCTGCCCGTCGACGAGATCGGAACCGCGATGGCGGCGCACGCCGGAGTGGTGCAGGTGCACGACCTCCACGTCTGGGAGGTCACGACCGAGTTCCCGACCCTCTCGGCCCACGTGCTCGTCGAGCCGGGCGCCGACTGCCACGGCATCCGGCGCGAGCTCGAGGCGCTGCTCCGCGACCGCTTCGGACTCGAACACACGACGCTCCAGGTCGAGCACGCACCCGCCAGGCTCGTCCAGATCCGCTAACCTTACGTAAACGTCAGATTCGCGGAACGGAGGCAGGCAGTGCGGCTGGGCCGGCGGAAGCTCGACTACAAGTGGGTGGCGCTCTCGAACACGACGCTCGGGACGCTGCTCGCGATGATCAACAGCTCGATCCTGCTGATCGCGCTGCCGGACATCTTCCGCGGCATCGGCATCGACCCCTTGCAGCCGGGCAACACGAGCTATCTCCTCTGGCTGCTGCTCGGCTTTCTCGTCGTACTCGCCGTGCTGCTCGTCAGCCTCGGCCGGCTCGGGGACATGTACGGCCGCGTGCGCATGTTCAACCTCGGCTTCGCCGTCTTCACCTTCTTCTCGATCCTGCTCTCGATCACGTGGCTGCACGGCGGCGCCGGCGCGCTCTGGCTGATCCTGATGCGCGTCGGGCAGGGAGTGGGCGGCGCCATGATCTTCGCCAACTCGAGCGCGATCCTCACCGACGCCTTCCCCCACGACGAGCGCGGGCTCGCGCTCGGGATCAACAGCCTCTCGATGGTGGCCGGCTCGTTCCTCGGGCTCGTGCTCGGCGGCGTCCTCGCGCCGCTCTCGTGGCGACTCGTCTTCGTGGTCTCGGTTCCCGTCGGTCTCGCCGCGACGATCTGGTCGTACCACTCGCTGCGCGACCTCGGCGTGCGCAAGCCCGGGAAGATCGACTGGTGGGGGAACCTCACGCTCGCGGCCGGGCTCGTCCTGCTGATGGTCGGCATCACCTACGGGATCCAGCCGTACGGCGCGCACACGATGGGGTGGACGGCGCCGCTCGTGCTTGGATGCCTCCTCGCCGGGCTCGCGTTGCTTGCGCTCTTCTGCGTGATCGAGGTGCGGGTCGAGGAGCCGATGTTCCACCTCGAGCTGTTCCGGATCCGCGCCTTCGCGGCCGGGAACCTCGCCGCGCTGCTCGCGGCGATGGCGCGCGGCGGGCTCCAGTTCATCCTCATCATCTGGCTGCAGGGGATCTGGCTGCCCGAGCACGGCTACGACTTCGCGCGGACGCCGCTTTGGGCGGGCATCTACATGCTGCCGCTCATTCTCGGGCTGCTCATCGCGGGTCCCGCCTCGGGCTGGCTCTCCGACCGCTTCGGCGCAAGGCCGTTCGCGACCGGCGGCGTGCTCGTCGCAGCGACGAGCTTCGCGCTCCTGATCGTCCTGCCGGTGGACTTCGGCTACCCATGGTTCGCGCTGATCCTGCTCCTGAACGGGATCGGGATGGGCCTCTTCCAGTCGCCGAACACCGCCGGCGTGATGAACAGCCTGCCGCCCGCGCAGCGCGGCGCCGGCGCGGGGATGCTCGCGACGTTCAACGTCTCCTCGAGCGTGCTCTCGATCGGCGTCTTCTTCACGCTCATGATCGTCGGCCTCGCGAGCGGCCTTCCGCACGCGACGCAGTCGGGTCTCGTCGCGCACGGCGTCTCGCCGGCCGACGCGACCCGCATCTCGCACCTGCCTCCCGTCGCCACCCTCTTCGCAGCCTTCCTCGGCTACAACCCGGTGAAGACGCTGCTCGGCCCCCATGTCCTGCACGGGCTCTCGCCGGCGAACGCGCGGACGCTCACGGGGCGGGGCTTCTTCCCGCACCTCATCTCCGGCCCGTTCCACACGGCGCTCGTCTACGCGTTCGTCTTCGCGATCGCCGCCTGCCTGGTCGCCGCGGTCGCCTCTCTGCTGCGCGGCGGCAAGTACGTCCACGTGGAGCGCGTCGTGGTGGATCCGCTCTCGATCGAGGAGGCGGCGTGAGCGCCACGGCGCTGCGCATCGGCGAGGTCGCGCAGCGCGTCGGCGTGACGCCCCGCACGATCCGCTACTACGAGGAGCTCGGGCTGCTCGGCTCCGGCTCGGAGCGCGAGAAGGGCTCGCACCGGACGTATGCCGAGACGGACGTGGCCCGGCTGCAGGAGTTGATCCGGCTGCGCGACCTGCTCGGCCTGACGCTCGAGGAGCTCGTCGAGCTCGCCGAGGCGGAGGAGGCGCGGGCCGCGCTGCGCGGGCGCTGGGAGGAGGATCCGACCGACGAGGAGCGGCTCCGCATCGTCGAGGAGGCGATCCCGCACGTCGAGCGCCAGCTCGCGCTCGTGCGCAGCCGCCAGGCGACGCTCGAGCAGTTCTCCGCCGAGCTCGAGTCGAAGCTCGCCCGCCTGCGTCGCCGGCGGCGCGACCTCTCCCGCTGAGCCGTCTCGCCGCCTAGGGCAGCGGCACGAGCGTCCGGTCGAGTGTGTCGTGGGACTGCGCCCAGCGCAGGCCGCTCCACGGGCTCGGCAACGGCTCGACTCGTCTGGCCCGCGCGCTGTCCGTCTCCATCTGCGCCCTGCCGAGCCGCTCGCGCGAGCGGGCCAGGTTGCCGCGGAGGTGGAGCTTGAGCACCTGCGCCTCGTTCCGCAGGCGCTTCGCGTCGACACGGGCGGCGTGCGCCGAGGCGCTCAGTGAAGCCACGGCTCCAGCTCCTGCTCGAGCTCCCGGCAGCCGCGCGGGGCGACGATCGTCCGGCGCAGCTTCCGGTTCTCGACGACGCAGATCGTGGGCACCTGCTCGATGCGGAACTTCTCCGCGAGATCCGGGCGCCGCTCGACGGAGACCCGCACGAGGTCGAACGTCTCGTGATTCCGCCGTCGCTGCAGCACCTGGGCGATGAAGCCCTCGACGCGACGGCAGCGGCCGGAGAGCGGCGAGTAGAAGAAGACCAGGAGCGGCTTCTCCTCGGGCCGCGCGGCGGGCTGCTGCTCGGGCTGCGGTTGCAGGACGCTCGCCACGAGAGGGGTTTCTACCCACATCCCCGCGCGTTGAACCACCGTTCAGCCGGAGCGCTCGGCGGAGACGAGCAGGATCGCACCGTCGGGCTCCTCGGCGTCCGGCCGGTTCTGAAGGGGGGCGAAGGCGATCCGCACCTGCACCGGCTTGCCGCGCCGGTCGTGGCCGTCGAGCTCGATCTCGTCCACCGCGTCTCCGGCGAGGACGCGGCGGATCGGGTCACGGAGGCGCTGCACGGGGATCCCGCGCATCTCGTCGTTCATCGTCTCTAGCTCTTCGTTCGTCGACTGGAGCTCCTCGTTCATCGTCTCGAGCTCCTCGTTCGTGGACTGGAGCTCCTCGTAGGCGGTCTCGAGCTCGCGCCGCGCCCGCTCGAGGTCCTCCTCGAGGCGCGGTGCGCCGTCGAGTCGACGAAGGTGACGATGACGCCTGCAAACGGCTCTCCCGGCACGGCGAGCGGAGAGACCTCGAGGTCGAGCGTGTGTGGCTCCTCGTCCCCCTTCTGCCAGCGGACGTCGCGCTGGGTGACGGAGTGCCGCTCGTTCCGCACCTCGTCGATGAGCGAGCGCAGCTCGTCGGCCGGTACGAGCGCTCGAAGTCCTGCAGCTGGCGGCCGACGTCCCGGTGCCTGAGCGAGAACATGCCCCGCGCCGCCTGGTTGACGCCGACCACCCGGGTCTGCTCGTCCACGACGACCTGTGCCACCGGCGCGTGCTCGAACGCCGCCTCGCCGAGGTCGCGCACGTGCTCGAGCTCGGGGCTCTGCGGCGGGAGCCGCGGCAGCCGGAACGCGGGATCGATCGCCCTCGACGCCTCCGGCGGACGCGCCCACGACGACCACGGTCGAGGCCCGCTCGTCCATCCGTGCGTTGTCTCCCACGGCGGCACACCGAAACGGGCAGGCGTGTCGGCTTGCGGCCCGGTGGGAACGTCTCAGCCATGGCCGGCTACATCTCGTCGCTCGCCGGCGCCATCGGGATGCTGGCGCTGCTCGCCGTCTTCGTCTTCTGGGGTGCGGGCAACTCGTCGGACGCGCTGCCGTACTTCGCGGTGCCCGGTGTTCTCTTCGCGCTCTCGGCGGTGACCGGCTATCGCGCCCTGCGCGTCCAGGCGCATCGCTGACTAGGTTCCCGGGGATAAAGACGGTTCCCCGGCGGCTGACGTTCGGCGCCCATGCCGACGCCTACGAGCGCGCACGGCCGGAGTGGCCCGAGGAAGCGGCGCGCTGGCTCGTGCCCGAGGGCGCGGAGCTCGTCGTCGAGCTCGGCGCGGGCACGGGGAAGCTGACGCGGGCGGTGGCCGGGCTCGGGGCCCGGGTCGTCGCGGTCGAGCCGGATCCGCGGATGCTCGCCGTGCTCCGCGGGCTCGGCCTCGAAGGCGTCGAGGGATCGGCCGAGGCGATCCCGTTCGGCCACGGCGTCGCGGACGGCGTCGTGGCGGGCTCGAGCCTGCACTGGTTCGACCTCGGGCCGGCGCTGCGCGAGATCCACCGCGTCCTGCGTCCGGGCGGCCGCTTCGGCTTCGGCTGGAACCACCGCGACGACCGGCAGCCGGCGATCGCGCGCCTGAGCGAGACGGTCTACGCCGCGCAGGCACGCCTGCGGACTCCGCGCTGGCGGAACCGCGACTGGGCGGCCGACCTGACGGCGTCGGGGCTCTTCCTCGACGTCGAGCGCGAGCTCTTCGAGCACGTGCTCGAGCTACCGCGCGCGGCGCTCGCGGATCACCTGATGTCGTACTCCGGGGTCGCCGCGTTGCCGGAGCCCGAACGCCGGCGCGTGCTCGCCGAGGTGGGGGAGCTCCTCGACTCCGATCCGTCGGTGAGCGACGCTGGGACGCTTCGACTTCCGTTCGTCGTCGCCGCGTACCGCGCGACTAGAGCGGGACGAGCCGGGTCCCCGTCGCCTTGAACGTCGCGTAGGCGACGCCGCCGTCCGCGAGCTCGAGCCGCTGCGCCGACGCCGCGGTGACCTCGGCCGTGACCGGCCCCACCCGGACACGCACGCGGTTCGCGATCTCGACGAGCGAGCCGACCGGGCCGCGGACGACGTTCAGCGCGGAGTCGGCGTCGGGCGCATGCGTCCGCGCCACCGACACCTCCCACGGATAGACGACGACGCCAACGTCTCCCTCGGCCTCGTCCGCGGAGTACAGATCCTCGCCGCCCTCGAGCCGGATCGCCGTCAGGGCCCCCTCCCCGCGACGGGCCGTTCCCCGGAGGAGGTTCGCGCCGGTGAACGAGGCGACGAACGCGTCCCGCGGGCGCGCCACGAGCTCGGCCGGCGACCCGAGCTGCCGCAGCCGGCCCTCCACGAGCACGCCGACCTCGCCGGCGAGCGCCGCCGCGTCCTCGTAGTCGTGCGTGACGAGCAGCGTCGGCAGCGCGAGCTCCCGGAGCAGCTCCGCGAGCTCGTGCCGCACCTCGGACTTCGTGTGCGCGTCGAGCGCGGCGAGCGGCTCGTCGAGGAGGAGCACCGCCGGGTCGCGCGCGAGTGCCCGCGCCAGCGCGACCCGCTGCCGCTCCCCGCCCGAAAGCTCCTGCGGGTGCGCGGAGGCGAGATGCCCGATCCGGAACCGCTCGAGCAGCGGGCCCACACCCCGTCCGCCGGCGCCGAAGGCGACGTTCGCACGCACGCTCAGGTGCGGGAAGAGGGCGTAGTCCTGGAAGACGAGGCCGACACGCCTCCGCTCGGGCGGGAGCGAGATGCTGCGCTCGCTGTCGAGCCACCGCTCGCCGTCGAGGGCGACGCTGCCGCGTGCCGGCTCGGCGAGCCCGGCGATCACGCGCAGCGCCGAGGTCTTGCCGGCGCCCGACGGGCCGACGAGGGCCACCGTGCCCGACACGTCGAGCGCGAGCTCTAGCGCGAAGGCGCGAAGAGGAAGCGTGAAGTCGGTCTGGAGGGTTGCCATTGGAGGAAGACTCTGAGCGCCAGGAGAAGGGCGCCACTGACGACGACGAGGAGTGCGCTCATCGCGAGCGCGGTCGTGAAGCCGTCCGGCTGAACGTTGAAGGCGGCATAGATCGCAAGCGGCAGCGTCTGCGTGACTCCCTGCAGGCTGCCCGCGAACATGATCGTCGCCCCGAACTCGCCGAGCCCGCGGGCGAAGGAGAGCGCCTCTCCCGCGGCGAGCCCGCGCCGCGCGAGCGGGAGGACGACGCGGAAGAACGTTCGTACGCGGCCCGCGCCGAGCGTCCGCGACGCGGCCACGAGATTCGGGTCGACGGCCTCGAACGCGGCGATCGCCTGGCGGACGTAGAACGGGCTCGAGACGTACGCGACGGCGATCACGACCGCCGCCTGCGTCAGGCCGAGCTGCACGCCCAGCGCGTCGAGCGTGCCGCCGAGCAGCCCGAAGCGACCGAACGCCGCGATCAGCCCGATCCCGGCGACCGCGGGCGGCAGCACGAGCGGCAGCTCGACGAGCACGACCGCGAGCGAGCGTCCCCGGAAGCGCCGGGTTGCGAGCAGGTACGCCGCGGGCGTGCCGAGAAGGAGCACGAGCGCCTGCGCGATCGCGCTCGTCCTGAGGCTCAGGAGGAGCGCGTCGGTTACGACCGGGTGCGAGAGCTGCGCTGCGAGCCTTCCGGGCGACACTCGGGCGAAGATCGCCACGATCGGGAAGAGCAGGAACGCGAACGCGACCGTCGCAGCCGCGAACACGCCCGCGCCGGCGAGGGCGCGACGGATCAGCGCGGGATCCGCAGGAAGCCCGCGGCGCGCAGCTTCCTCTGCGCCGGCCTGCGGAGGAGCCTCTTGATCCATGTCCTCGCCGCCTCCAGGTGCCTGCCCGACTTCACCGCGGCCGCCGCGTACAGCACCTGAGGCTGCGCGGACTTCGGGATGCCGAGCAGCGAGACCTTGCCCTGGACGGTCCTCGCGTCGGTCGCGTACACGAAGCCTGCGTCCGCCTCGCCGAGCACGACCTTCGCGAGCACCTCGCGGACGTCCGTCTCCTGGCTCACCGCCTTGTCGACGAGGTCGGAGAGCCCGAGCCGCTCGAGCACCTTGCGCGTGTAGTCGCCTACCGGGACCCCGGCCGCCGCCATCACGATCCGCAGGCCGGGCTTCTCGAGGCCCTGGACGCTCCGGATCTGCCGCGGGTTGCCGTGGCCGAGGACGATCACGAGCTTGTTCGAGGTGAAGACGACCGGCCGGGTGACGAGGCCCTTCCGGTGGAGCTGCCACGGCAGGCCGACGTTGGCCGACGCGAACACGTCGGCGGGCAGCCCCTGCTGGATCTGCGCCGCCAGCATGTTCGAGCCGCCGAAGGAGTAGCGCCCGTGCGGGTCGATCTTGGGGAAGACGTCGGTGAGTGAAGCGGCCGCGAACACCGTCAGCTGAGGCCGCGACCTGTGCGAGCCGGCGAACGCGACGGCCGCGAGGGCCGAGGAGGCGACGAGGACCGCCGCGGCGAGCGCCGCGGCCGGCGCGCGGACTCTCATGCCTCCACCATCACCGAGGTCGACTTGACGACCGCGGTCGCCGCCATCCCCGGCTTGAGCCCGAGCTCCTCGACCGCGTCGCGCGTCACGACCGCGACGACGCGTGCCGGCTCGGTCACGGTCAGCTCGACCTGGGCGAGCAGACCTTCGACGCGCACCTCGCTGACGGTTCCGCGCAGGCGATTGCGCGCGCTCATGTGCTGCGCACCCGCGGCGCCGCGGAGCCGCTCGATCTCCTCGAGCGCCACGAGCCGCCGGTTCGCGCTGTCGCGCTTCGTGCGGATTCGCCCTTCGCGATCCCAGCGGCGCAGGGTGTCGACGCTGATCCCGAGCTCCCGTGCCGCCTCCGTCGCCGTGTACGCCCGCTTCGGCATGGCCCGAGCATACACATAGGCATTGCCTAGGTAGAAGGATTGCGAATCCCGACCGCTCCGATCAGCCCTCCGCAGACGAGCAGCGCGGCGACGATCACCATCGTGAGGTGGAAGCCGTGCACGGTCAGGTGATGGCCGCCGCCCGATGCCGCGATCCCCAGCACGGCGACCGCGAGCAGCCCGCCCACGCGGGCGACGGCGTTGTTGACGCCGGACGCGACGCCGGCGTCGCCCGCATCGGCGTCCGCGAGCACCGTCGTCGTCAGAGGCGCGACGGTCAGCGACAGTCCGACCGAGAAGACGAGCAGCGCGGGGAGGAGGTCGATCCAGTAGTCGGGCCGCTCCGGGAAGCGGGCGTAGGCCAGCACCGCGGCGCCTGCGATCAAGGGGCCGACGGACATGAACAGCCGCGGCCCGAACCGCATCGAGAGCTTTCCGGTCCGCGGCGAGAGAAAGAACATGACGATCGTGATCGGCAGCAGCGCGACGCCGGCCCGGAAGGCCGTGTAGCCGCCGAACCCCTCCAGAAAGAGCGTCAGGAACAGGCTCAGTCCCGAGAGCCCGCCGTAGACCGCGAGCGTCTCGGCGTTCGTGACCGAGAAGTTCCGGAGCCGAAAGAGATGAAGCGGGAGCATGGGCATCGGCGTCCGGAGTTCGTAGAGGACGAACACCACGAGGAGCACCACGCCGCTTCCGATTCCGCCGGCCACGAGGGGATCTCCCCAGCCGCGGCTCGGCTGCTCGATGAAGCCTGCGACGAGCAGCCCCAGTCCCGCCGTGCAGAGGACGGCGCCGGGCACGTCGACGCGGAGGTCCTGCCGCCGCGACTGGCGGATCCCGCCGAGCCGCACCACGAGGTAGAGCGTCGCGAGCGCGATCGGAACGTTGATGAGGAAGATCAGGCGCCAGCTGGTCTGGTCGATGAGCCAGCCGCCGATCGTCGGGCCGATCATGAACGAGATCCCGCTCCACGCCGTCCACTGCCCGATCGCAGCGCCCCGCGCCGTGCCCGAGAACGTCGCGGTGAGCACGGCGAGCGAGGCCGGGGTGAGGAGGGCGCCGGCGACGCCCTGCACGCCGCGGAAGACGATGAGCGAGGTCGAGTCCGGCGCCGCCGCGCAGAGCACCGAGGCCGCGCCGAAGGCCGCGACGCCGACGGCGAACACGCGCAGCTCGCCGAAGATGTCACCGAGCGAGCCGCCGACGAGGATGAGCGCGCCGAGCGTGAGCAGGTAGGAGGCGACGATCCACTGCTGCGCGGCGAGACCTCCGCCGAGGTCGTCGGTGATGTAGTGGACCGCGACATTGACGACCGACCCGTCCACGAAGGCCATCGACGAGCCGAGGATGCTCGCGACCAGCGTCCAGCGCAGCACCCGTGAGTCCTGCACCGGCGCCGCGCCCTCCATCCGTCGATCCTATGCGGAGCGGCGCGGCCGGCTGTCCGGGCTCAGACCCCGGACAGCCGCCCGAACGCGGGTCCTACTGGGAGCAGTTGTTGGAGACGGACGACGGCTGCGTCCCGAGCGTCACCGGGATCTGCCTGGTCGAGCCGCCGTGGCGCACCGTGACGGTCACCTTCTGACCGGCCTTCGCCTGCGTCACCGCGGCGGTCAGCGTGTCGGCGTTCGTGATCGTCCTGCTGTCGAACCTGGTGATCACGTCGCCCTGCTTCAGGCCGGCCGAATCCGCGGGGCCGTTGTTGACGATGCAGCCGATCCTGGCGCCGGCGGGCGTGGTGCTGATGGTCACGCCGAGGTACGCATGCCTGACGGTGCCGCCGGCGATGAGCGTCCGCGCGACCGCCTTCGACGCGTTGATCGGGACGGCGAAGCCGACGCCGGAGTTGTCGTTCGTGTCGCTCTCGATCTGGTCGTTGATCCCGATCACCGTGTTCGTCGCGGCGTCGATCAACGGGCCGCCGGAGTTGCCGTGGTTGATCGCCGCATCGGTCTGGATCGCGCCCGTGATCGAGAAGCCGCTCGGCGCGGTGATCGTCCGGTTCGTCGCGCTGACGATGCCGGCGGTCATGGTCTCGGCGAGCCCGAACGGGCTGCCGATCGCGACGACGTTCTGGCCCGGCTGGGCCGAGGAAGAGTTGCCGAGGGCGAGCGGGTGCAGCTTGGAGGCGGGCACGTCGACGTGGATCACGGCTGTGTCGGTCGACTTGTCGGCGCCGACGAGCGTCGCCTTGGCGACCGAGCCGTCCGAGAACTCGACCTTGATCGAATTCGCCTTGTCGACGACGTGCTCGGCGGTGAGGATGTTGCCGTTCGAGTCGATCTCGAAGCCGGTGCCCTCGGCCTCCTGCTTCTGGGACCCGCCGGGCTGGCCGAACGGGAAGCCGCCGGACGTGCCGCCGCCCGACGACTCGACGGTGATGTCGACGATTCCGGGCGCGTCCTGCTTGTACAGCTGCGTGAGCGTGTCGACGGTCGACGTGGACGAGGCGGGCTGCGCGGGAACCACCACTCTGGACGTGGTCGGCGCACTCGAGCGGTGGCTCGTGAGGGCGTAGGCGCCGGCGCCCGCTCCGGCCCCCATCACGACCGCGACAGCGAGCGGGAGCACGCGCCGCAGGCGTGGGCTGACTGGGCGAGAGGTCATCTGTACGAGTCTCCTTGCATCGTTTTCTGCCGCCCAGAGTGCCCGTTATCCCTAGGACGAGAGTGAGAGACCCGTGAGCGTTCGCTAAGAACGGCTGCGCGGGGCTCGCGCGGCGATGCGGTCTCTGCGATGCTGGGACGGTGATCGCAGCCGGGGTCGCTGCCCTCCTGCTTGCGGCGAAGGCGCCGCCACCGCCGCCGCACAGGTTCCTCGCGGTCGACGCCGCCCGGCACCGGGTCACGATCACCCTGGTCGCCTCCTACGACGGTGACAACGGCGGCTTCAACTTCGACGGCTACTCGCGCTTCCTGATGTGGACGGTGCCGCGCGGCTGGAAGGTCCGCGTCGTGTGCAAGAACCGCGGGCCTCTCCGGCACTCGTGCGTGGTCGTGCAGAACGCGGGCTCGACGCGGCCGGCGTTCCGCGGCGCCGCGACGCCGCAGCCGCGCATCGGGCTCGAGGCCGGGAGCACGGCGCGCTTCGCCTTCCGCGCGAGCAGGAAGGGCGTCTACCGGTTCGTCTGCCTCGTGCCCGGGCACGAGGGCGCGCGCATGTGGGACGTGCTCAAGATCACGCGCGGCGGCAAGCCGTCGGTCGTCGATCTGCAGGCGAGGTAGCTATCTGTCCTCGTCGCCGCGGCGGCGGACGACCACCAGCCACCAGATCGTGATCGCGACGAGCAAAGCAACCGGCAGAACCAAGCTGAGGATCGAGCCGGCGAGGAAAGAGGCGGTCACGTCCATGAGAGCTCCTCGGGTCGGGGCTCGGCGGCCGACGGCGTCTCAGAGGGGCCGGGCTCGAGCCAGCGGTAGAAGGCGGCGAACGCCGCGATGAAGTATGCGAGGGATCCCGGCACCCACATGACGCCGGCGGCGAGCTGTTGGTCGGTCATCGCCGGGTAGGCGGTGTACACGGGCGCTGTGGCGAAGGCGAACATGATCGCCAGGATCCAGCTCGGAACCATCGCTGCGGCGAACCAGATCGCGCGCTGAAGATGGTTGATGCGCGCGCGGACCGGCGGCACATCGAGCAGCGCGCCCCAGAACACGAGTGCCGGCGCCACGAAGCACACATGCTGCAGGACGTGGATCCACTCGTCGCGCACCGCGGCGTTGTACAGCTGTGGCACGTGCCAGACGGCGATCATCGCCGACTGCGTGGCGAGCGCGACCCACGGGAGCCTGAGGAAGCCGGCACTGCGCCGGAAGGACCGCGAGCGCGAAAGTGCGCCTCCGAGGGCACGTCGCGCGGACAGCGGGAACGGCAGCCACATCCGCGGCCAGGGACGGCCGAGCACGACGAGCGGTGGCACTACGGTCATGAGCACGATGTGCTGCGCCATGTGTGCCGAGAGCCACTTGTCCGCCCATGTCTCGAACGGCCGCTCGAGGACGACGAAGGCGAGCGCGACGCCGCTGTAGAAACTCAGCTCGCGCCAGACGCGCATCCTCCCTCGCCGACCCAGGGCGTAGAGCACGAGCGCCGACCCGCACACGACGAGAGGCAGCGGGTCCATCTCAGATCAGGTAGAGGATGACCCAGGTCAGCACCGCGATCGCCGCGAGGAACGTCCAGTAGAAGCTGAGGCCGACGAGCTCGCCGCGGACGAGCGAAAGCGGGTCGCGGATGTCGTGCGCCGTGCGATGCGGATCCCCCGAAGCATGGCCAGGCGGTGGTGCATCGGTCTCGACGTTGCGATAGCGCAAGGACGTCGCGACGGTCATCTCGAGCCAGAGCAACGTGCCGAAGACGAACAGGAAGAGGAACGCTGTCCAGCCGAAGTACACGCTCGCGAACCCGCCGTCGGTCGGGCCGAAGCCCTGGTGCGTCCAGGCGATCACCTGAAGGACGAGCCCGGCGAGGCCGACCAGGAGCGCCACCAGCCCCTTCAGCCGCCACTGGTCGCGCCGCAGCGCGCGATGATCGGCCAGTCCGAGCCGCACCAGGAGCGCGCTCGCGGCGTAACACACGATCACCGGGGTTCCCCACGCGACCGAGGCGTCGACGCCGCTCGGCTTCCACATGTTCCCGTTGTTGAGGGAGCGGAGGTAGAAGTACGCGAAGACGAAGGCGATGAAGAAGAACGCGGTCGCGCCGGCGAGCAGGTAGCTCGCCGAGACGAGGTTGCGACCAAGGATCTCGGGCGGCTCCTCCTCGACGACTTCGTAGCCGGCGCCCTCATACGCCATCGATTCGGCCATGCTCAATCGCTCCCCGCAGGGGCGCCGGCCGGGATCGGCTGCGGAGGCGGCCCCTCGCCGTAGCCGTAGGGATCGCTCGAGAAGACGGGGATCCGCTCGAAGTTGTGCACCGGCACCGGAGACGGAAGCTGGAACTCGATCGAGCGTGAGGCCCACGGGTTCGCCTCGGCCGGCTTCTTCACGAACCCGAGGGACCAGACGAGGTTGAAGAGGAAGATCAGCATCGAGATGCCGAGACAGAAGGCCGAGACCGAGACCCAGTCGTTGAGGAATTGGAGCCCGCTCGGGTAGGTAACGACCCGGCGTGGCTGGCCGAGGAAGCCGACCGCGAGAAGTGGTGCGAAGGTCGAGTTGAAGAAGACGAACATCGTCCAGAAGTGGATCTTCGCGAGTCGCTCGTTCAGCTGCCAGCCGGTCATCTTGGGGAGCCAGTAGTAGATGGCCGCGAAGAACGTGAAGACGAGCCCGCCCATGATCGTGTAATGGAAATGGGCCATCGAGAAGAAGCTGCCGTGGGTCGTCACGTCGCTCGGCGTGTCGGAGAGGTAGACGCCGGAGAGCCCGCCTATCAGGAAGTTGAAGAACCAGGCGAGGCAGAACAGCATCGGGACGGTGAATCGGATGCGACCGCGCCAGAGGGTCATCATCCCGCAGAGGAACGTGAAGCCGGTCGGGATCGAGATCAGCTCCGTCGAGAGCATGTAGAACGGGCGCAGATCACCGTTGATGCCGCTGACGAACAGGTGGTGCTGCCACACGAACCAGGAGAGGAGCGACACGCCGAGCAGGCCGGCGACCGAGAGCCGATAGCCCCAGAGCGGCTTGCGCGCGAACACGGGCAGCAGCTCGAGCACGATCGCGAAGCCGGGCAGGGCGAGGATGTACACCTCCGGGTGACCGAAGACCCAGAACAGGTTCTGGTAGAGGTAGTTGCTGCCCCCGGCCTGCGGGATGAAGAAACTCGTGTTCGCGGTCCGGTCGAGCGCCTCCATCGAGAGCACGGCGATGAGCACCGGCGCCGCCAGAACCATCAGCACGGCCGTCGAGAGGACGCCCCAGACGAAGATGGGCAGCCTCGTCCAGGTCAGGCCGGGCGCGCGCATCGTCACGATCGTGGCGATCATGTTCAGGCCGAGCAGCGTCATCGAGATCCCGACGAGCGCGAAGAAGAGGACGTAGTTGTCCATCCCGGTGTTCGCCTGGTTCGAGAGCGGCGCGTAGCCCGTCCAGCCGGTCGGGAAGCCGCCGAAGAAGATCGTCGTCGTCAGAATCGCGCCGGCGGCCATCAGGATCCAGAAGGTGAGCGCCTCGATGCGGGGGAAGGCCATCCGCCGGGCGCCGATCATGATCGGGACGAGGTAGTTGGCGAACGGGCCGAGGATCCCGCTCGTCATCATCCCCATCATCATCGTCCCGTGCATGCCGACGAGGGTGAGGTAGGTCCCCGCCGGGAAGACCTGGTGGTTCGGCCGGAGGAGCTCGGTGCGAATCAGCATCGCGTTCAGGCCGCCGATGAAGAAGAAGAGCCCGATGCCCCACAGGTACTGGATACCGACGACCTTGTGGTCGGTGCAGAGACCGAAGTAGCGGGTCCAGCCGCCGGTCTCCTTCTCCCGTAGCGACGGGGGGTAGCCGCGCAGGCGGGCGAACGGGTAGTTGAGGAAGCCGAGCCCGACGAGGAAGCCGACGACCCCGCCGAGGTAGGCGAGGTAGACGGACAGGTCGTTCTGGTCGATCTCGGTGATGAATCCCAGGCTCCCGCCGGTGCCGATGGCGTGGGCTCCGAACCAGCCGACGTACCACCCGCCGACGCCGAGGACGATCCCCGTGAGGAGGTTGAAGCCGATCAGGCGCCGCCACAGCGGCTGACGCGGAGCGGCGAGTGCGACGTCGGTCATCCTGCTCTCACCGGCGGAGGGCCGCCGCCCGGAGCGGGCAGATACGAGTGCGCGTACGGTGCTCCGCCCTGGTCGGGTGCCCTGTTCATGAACGGCTTGATCGAGGCGAAGATCTTCTCCTGCTTCGCTGCCCAGGCGTCGAACCCGCCCCGGCTGACGACGTAGCCGTTGTTGAACATGTAGCCGTGCCAGAGCCCGCACAGCTCGGCACAGCGGACGTGGAAGACGGTCGGATTCTTCGTCTCCACGTAGGCGACGTTGTCGACTCCGGGGTTCGCGTCGGCCTTGACCCCGAGCTCGACGGCCCAGAAGGAGTGGATGACGTCGAGCGACGTGACGTGGAGCTCGACCTCCGTGTTCGCGGGCAGGTAGAGCTGGTTCGATTCGAGGCCGTGCAGCGACGGGTAGCGGTAGGTGAACTGCCATTGCTGGCCGATGACCTGCACCTGGAGCGGATGGTGGCCCGAGGGCGAAGCGATCGGGTTCGGGCCCTGACCGCCCCCGGAGCCGTCTTTCAGGAGCTCGAACGTCCCGAAGCCGGCGAGGAACAGCACCATCGTCATGGTGATCACGATCCAGAACAGCTGGACGCGGGCGTCGTTCCGAAGAGGCGGCCCGTCGAGAATCGCCTCGTTGCGGTTCGCGTGGAACCGCACGAGGCCGTAGGCGAAGAAGACGACCATGAGGCAGAGGATCGGCGTGACGAGGCTCGTCATCACCTGGTTGTCGAAGACCTGGCCCTGCCCCTGTACGCTCGCGTTGCCGGGCGGAATGAGCGGTCCCACGTAGATCGCGACGAGCGGCGTCGCGATAGCGCTCAGGACGAGCCACGCGGCGACGACGCGCAGACCGTGATTGGTCGAGTCGCTCGGCGGCGTGGCTGCGGTCGGCTGGCTCGCCATCAGGCCTTCACGTTGAGGAAGCCGTCCATGTAGCCGATCGTCTGCATCGGCCCGCCGAAGCCGTCGACCCAGCCCGCCGCGCAGGGCACGAAGCACTGCCACCTGAAGTGCCCGCCCTTCGCCGGCGTGTGGAAGGTGAACTGGATCGTGCGGTGTGCGTTCGCCATCGGGCACCCATAGGTCGCGTAGCCGCACTGGTTCTTCGCGTTGTCGGCCACTCCCGGCGCCGCGACGATGATCCCCAGCGCCGGCACGGCGAACGTGTGCGACGCGTCGTTCGGGTCGATGGAGCGGGCCGGCTTGCCGTCGACGCGGATCTGGTTCCCGACAATGCCCTGCGGCAGGCCGTAGTACGGGTTCCGCAGCCCGCTCGCGCCATCGAAGTTGAGCCAGGTGACGTGCACGGTCGCGTTGGCCGGCAGGTCCCAGACCGTCTCGCGCCTCCAGCCGCTCGTGGTCTTGACCAGGTACGAGACCCAGTCGGGGTTCCGGCTGACCTTCGACCCGACGGCGGCCACGGTCTGGAACTCGAGGTTCACGACCGGATGGCTCTTGGTGCCGGAGACCGGTACGGAATACGAGGGCGAGCCCGCGAGCGTCGTGAGGTGCGAGACGTAGAAGCCGATCATGACGCCCGCAGCGACAACCGCCACGACGACGAGCAGGAGCTTCACCCCGAGCCGCATCGAGCGCGTTCGTATCAAGGGCGGCGCGCCCGCGCCCGCCTCATGACGAAGGTGTCATCTCCCGGTCATTTACACGTCATCGTGGACCGGTGTAGATTCGGTCCGGGAGGTCGGATGCGCATCCTGGTCATCGAGGACGAGGCCCGAATCCAGGCATTTCTCACGCGCGGCCTCGAGGCCGAGGGGTACACCGTGGTCGCTGCCGGAGACGGCCGCGAGGGGCTCGACCTCGCGACCGGCGCGCGCTGGGACCTCGTAGTGCTCGACCTGCTCCTGCCGGGACTCAACGGCCTGCAGGTGCTGCGCGAGCTGCAGCGCGCGAAGCCCGGGCTGCCGGTCGTGATCCTCTCGGCGCGGGGCGACGTCCAGACGAAGCTCCGCGGCTTCGAGCTCGGCGCCACCGACTACGTCGCGAAGCCTTTCTCGCTCGACGAGCTGCTCGCGCGGATCCGGGTGCGCCTGCGCGGCGCGGCGACCTTCGGGGACGAGCACGTCCTGCGCGGCGGCAACGTCGTCCTCGACGTCGCGCGGCGGCAGGCGGGAGTGGGCGCCCGGACCGCGGATCTCTCGGACCGCGAGTTCCGGCTCCTCCACCATCTGCTCTTGCACGCGGGCGAGGTGCTGAGCAGGGAGCGGCTGCTCGCCGAGGTGTGGGGCTACGACTTCGACCCGGGCTCGAACGTCGTGGACGTCTGCGTGCGCAGACTGCGGCAGAAGCTCGGCCCGGACGCGGCGATCGAAACGGTGCGGAATGCGGGCTATCGGCTGGCTACGGCGTAACCCGCTCGAAGCCGCCTGGGCCGTCTTCGCGGCGACGAACTGGGCCGCCATGGTGCTGTGGCCGAGCTGGGAGACCGTCCCGTTCCACTTCGTCTGGATCAGCCTCACGATCGTCTACGGCATCCGCACGTGGTCGATGCGGACGATGTGGTTCGTGCTCGCGATCGTCGCCGCGGCGACGGGGGCGAGCATCTTCGCCGACGCGTTCAACGGCATCCAGCTGTGGGGCGAGCTGTTCGAGGTGCCGCTCATGTCGGCGATGTTCCTGGCGATGGTGTGGCACGCGCAGCGGCGGCAGGCGGCGCTCGACGAGGTGCAGGGCTTGGCGGAGATGCGCGCAACGCTGCTCGAGCGGCAGGAGCGCTTCCTCCACGACGCCTCGCACGAGCTGCGGACCCCGGTCACGATCGCCCGCGGGCATCTCGAGCTCCTGCGGCGCGAGCAGCCGGACGCGCCCGAGCTCGAGGTCGCGCTCGACGAGTTGGGCCGGATGGAGCGGATCGTCGAACGGCTGCTGCTGCTCGCGAAGTCGGACCAGGCGGGCTTCGCCTTCGAGGAGATCGACCTCGAGGTCTTCCTCTCCGACCTCTTCATCCGCTGGTCGGAGGTGGCCCCGCGGGCCTGGCGGCTCGACGTCGACCTCGCAGGGCGTCTGCTCGCGGACCCGGAGGCTCTGCGGGACGCGCTCGACGCGCTGCTCGAGAACGCGGTCAAGTACACGGATCCCGGCGACGCCGTCGAGCTCGCGGCGCACGCGGACGGCACGGGCGGCGTGGTGATCGAGGTCGCGGACTCGGGCAGCGGCGTTCCCCCCGAGGCGCTGCCGCGCATCTTCGACCGCTGGGCCCGGGCGGACCGTGCCCGGACGAGGGAGCGCGGCGGTGCTGGGCTCGGACTCGCGATCGTCGCCGCCGTCGCCCGCGCTCACGGCGGCCGCTGCTCGGTGAAGCCGCTGCCCCGCGGGACGGCGTTCCGGCTCCATCTGCCCGTGCGCGTCGCGGCCGGCCGCGCGGCAAGCCCGGCGCCGGCGGTCGAGGGGGGGCTGGCCGGCGCCGGGCCCGAGCCGGCGCTCTCTTGAGGAAGGGGTCGCGCTGGGACGAATCGTGCCCGGCGGAGGTGAGACAGACCTGAGCCGGGCGTGAGAGGTCGCTAAGAGTCGAGGGCCGCGCGAAGCGAGCGGACGTATTCGCGCAGCGCGTCCGCTCCCTGCTCCGCCGTCTCGACCGCACGGGAGCCGACGACCACGCCGTCCGCCAGCTCGCCCGCGGCCCGGGCGTGCTCGGGCGTCGAGATCCCGAAGCCGATGAAGGCCGGAACGGCGCTGACGGCGCGCACGCGTTGCACGAGCGCCGGCAGCGCGGGGGAGAGCTCCGTCCGGGCGCCGGTCGTTCCGGTGACGGAGACGAGGTAGAGCCAGCCGTCGGTCGCCTCGGCGGCCGCGCGGATTCGCTCCTCGGTCGAGGTCGGCGCGACGAGCTGGATCCTGCGCAGCTCCGGCCGTTCCTCGACCGGGAGGTCGACGAGGATGAAGCTCGACGCGCCGCGCTCCCGGGCATCCGCCGCAAAGCGCTCGTAGCCGTACGCCTCGAGGATCGCGGCGTACGTCATCGGGACGAGCGGCGTCTCGGGCAGCAGCTCCCGCGTCCTCGCGAGCACGTCCAGACACGCCCGCGTCCGCATCCCGCGCGCGAGCGCGCGCTCGGACGCACGCCGGATCACCGGCCCTTCCGCGAGCGGATCCGAGAAGGGGAAGCCGAGCTCGACGACGTCCGCGCCGCCCTCGACGGCGGCGCGTGCGAGCTCCGGCGTCTCCGGCTCCGCCACCAAGTAGACGACGAGCGTCTTCATTCGTCCGCGAGCAGCGAGAAGGCCGTCGCGTCGATGCGCTCGCCGTCGTGTCGGAGGAGACGGCGTCTGACTCCCTCGCGAGTGAACCCGGCGCGTTCGAGGACGCGCTCCGACGCGTCGTTGCCGATCCGCACGTTCGCCTCGATCCGCCAGAGCCCGCTCGCGAACGCCTCGCGCGCCACCGCGCGCACCGCGCGCGTGGCCAGGCCCTTGCCGCGCGCGTCCGCGAACAGCCAGTACCCGACCTCGATCGCTCCGCGCATCGGGTCGAAGTGCCGGAGCGTGACGCCGCCCAGGATCGACCCGTCCGTCGCGTCCTCGATCACGTACGGGAAGAGGACTCCGCGCGCGCGGAGGTCCGGGATCTGCTCCCGCAGCACCGCGCGCAGCTCGTCCTCGTCGAACGGAGGCATCCCGTTCTCGCCGCCGATGCCCGGATCGCGAAAGGCCGGCGCGACGACTGGAATGTCCCGCTCCTCGACCTGGCGCACGACGTACGGGCCGTCGATCTCGAAGCGATCCGGAACCGAGAAGACGACGATGGAGGGCTCGGTCATCGCCTACCCCACACGCAGGACGCCGATGATGTGCTCGCCGCAGCTGCGCGATCCGGGGTCGTGCGCGAGCCGCTGCTCGAACTCGCCGAGCAGCGCGCGGATCTCGGGCTCCTCCGCCTCGAGGTGCGGAAGGACTCCGGCGGCGGCGCCGTCGACGACCTCGCCGTGCGCGGCGAGGAGCGCCTCGAGCTCGTCCCAGAGGTACATGCGCATGGCGAGGTGGCCGTAGCCCTCCTCCTCGGGCAGGAAGCCGGTGCGCGCGACCTCGAGCGACTTCGCGGGCCCGTCGCGGCGGGCGAGCTCCACGATGATCGGCGCGAAGTGGATCACGGCGCCCCCGAGTCCCATCACGCTGACGAGGACGTGGCCGCCCGGCTTCGTGACGCGCGCGAGCTCCGCGACCGCGTCCTCCGCCCGGTCGACGACGTAGCTGAGCGGGCCGCCGAAGCAGACCGTCAGGTCGAAGGAGTCGTCCGGGAACCGGGAGAGGTCCGTGACGTCGCCGAGCATCGCCTCGACGTCGGGCACGCGCGCCCGCAACAGCTCGAGCTGTCCCGGCGAGATGTCGAGTGCGGTCACGTGTGCGCCGAGTCGCAGCAGCTCGAGCGTGAAGCGGCCCGGGCCGGCGCCCGCGTCGAGCACCCGGTCGCCGGGACGGACGTACCCCTCGAGCATCTGGATGTGCGTCGCGAGGCTCGGGCCCGGCGTCCGTCCGTCCTCGAAGCGCGTCCACTCCCGCTCGCCGTACTCGTCGAAGTACTCCGCCGTGCGGGCGGGATCCCAGGTGCTCACAGTCTCTCCAGCACCTCCGCGAGATCCTTGTCGCCGCGGCCGCTGAGCCCGACGAGGATCAGGTCGGCGTCGAGGTCGCGGGCGCGCGCGAGCGCGTGCGAGGGCTCGAGCGCGGGGAGGATTCCCTCCGCCCGGGCGAGGTCCTGGAAGGCGGCGAGCGCCTCCTCGTCGGTCGCGACGAGGTACTCCGCACGGCCGGTGTCGCGGAGGAAGGCGTGTTCTGGGCCGACGCCCGGATAGTCGAGCCCGGCCGAGATCGAGTGCGCGTCGGCGATCTGGCCGTCCTCGTCGGCGAGCACCGACGAGCGGGCGCCGTGGAGCACGGCGGGCCGGCCGCTTCCGAGCGACGCCGCGCCTGCCGCCTCGACTCCGACGAGCCGCACGTCCGCGTCCTCGACGAAGCCGTGGAAGACCCCGATCGCGTTCGAGCCGCCGCCGACGCACGCGACGACCGCCTCGGGCAGGCGCCCCTCGGCCGCGAGCATCTGCTCGCGGGCCTCGCGGCCGATCACCGACTGCAGCTCGGCGACGAGCTCGGGATAGGGCGCCGGGCCGACGCACGAGCCGATCAGGTAGTGAGTCGTCTCGACGTTCGTGATCCAGTCGCGGATCGCCTCGCTCGTCGCCTCCTTCAGCGTCTTCGTCCCGAAGTCCACCGGGCGCACCTCGGCGCCGAGCAGCCGCATCCGCTCGACGTTGGGCCGCTGGCGGCGCATGTCCTCCTCGCCCATGTAGACGACGCACTCGAAGCCGAAGCGCGCGCAGACGGTCGCCGTGGCGACGCCGTGCTGCCCGGCCCCGGTCTCGGCGACGATCCTCCGCTTGCCGAGCCGCCGCGCGAGCACCGCCTGACCGAGCGCGTTGTTCAGCTTGTGCGCGCCGGTGTGGAGGAGGTCCTCGCGCTTGAGGTAGAGGCGCTTGCCGGGCGCGAAGTGCTCAGCGAGCGTGAGCGGCGTCGGCCGTCCGGCGTACGTCGTCAGCAGCCCGTGTAGCTCGGTGTGGAAGGAGTCGTCGGCGAGCGCCTCGCGCCAGCCGCGCTCGAGCTCGTCGAGCGCCGGGACCAGCGTCTCGGGGACGTAGCGGCCGCCGTAGGCGCCGAAGCCGCTCATCCGCGCGCCTCCTGCACGAACGCGCGCACCTTCTCGGGGTCCTTGACGCCGGGCGCGGACTCGAGCTGGGACGCGGCGTCCACCGCCCACGGCCGGACCGCCTCGATCGCCGCGCGCACGTTGTGGGGCCCGAGGCGGCCGGCGAGCACGAGCCGGTCGTCGCCCCGCGCCTTGCGCCAGTGATCCGGATCCTCGCCTTCCCACGGAAGGTCGGCGACGCGCGCGACGGGCTCGTCGTCGCGGAGGAGAACGGCGTCGCGCCCGCGCACCCTGCCCTCCTCGTGCGCGTAGAGCTGCACGAGATCCGCGCCGCGCTCCTCGGGCTCCCCCACGAAGACGGCGACGCTGAGCACGGTCTCCGGCACCGCGAGGACTTCAGCGGCCCGGCGCGGCGAGCCCTCGGCGAAGATGAAGCCGCAGAGGTCGGCGCCGGTCTCCACCGCGACGTCGACGTCCTCCTGGCGCGTCAGCCCGCAGACCTTGACGAGCGGCCGCGACAGCAGCTCGCGCAGCTTCGCGCCCGGCTCGGCCGCGCGCATCAGGGAGGTGCCGACGAGGACGGCGTCGGCGCCGGCCAGCTCCGCCGCGGCGGCCTGCGCCCGCGTGTGGATCGCGCTCTCCGCGACGACGACCCGGTCGCGCGGCGCCCTGGCGACGAGCTCCAGCTGGGCGCCGCGGTCGATCCGGAAGGTGCCGAGGTCCCGTGCGTTGACCCCGATCACGCGGGCGTCGAGCTCGGTCGCGCGCGCGAGCTCGTCCTCGTCGTGTGCCTCGACGAGCGTGTCGAGCCCGAGCTCGTCCGCCGCGCGCATCAGCCGGGCCGCGGTCGCGTCGTCGAGGTCGCGCAGGATGAGCAGCGCGGCGTCGGCGCCGGCCCCGCGCAGCTCGCGGAGGTGCTCCTCGGTGGAGAAGAAGCCCTTGGCCAGCAGGGGCAGGTCGACGGCGGCCCGCGCCGCGCGCAGGTCGTCGAGCGAGCCCGCGAACGCGTCGTCGACGAGGACGGAGACGGCGCGCGCGCCCGCGGTCTCGTAGGTCGGGACGACGTCCTCCACCTGCGCGTCCGGCCGGATGTCCCCGGCCGACGGCGAACGCCGCTTGAACTCCGCGACCGCACCGAAGCCGGGCTGCGAGACGGCGTCGGCGAACCTCATGACCGAGAGAACTCCACCAGGTCGTCGAGCCGTGCCGCAGCCGCGCCCGAATCGATCGCCTCGCGGGCCTGCACCAGGCCCTCGCGGATGTCGTCCGCCTCGCTGACCGCGGCGATCCCTCCCGCGGCGTTGAGGATCACGGCGGAGCGGTGGCCGCCGTCTGCGCCGGCAAGCACAGCGCGCAGGGCGGCTGCGTTCGTGGCCGGATCGCCGCCGCGCAGCTCCTTCGGGTCGCAGCGCTCGATGCCGAGCTCGAGCGGGTCGAGCTCGTACTCGCGGATCCGCCCGGCGTGGACCTCGCAGACGAGGTTCGGCCCGCAGGGCGAGAGCTCGTCGATGCCGCCGGCGCCGTGCACGACGTAGGCGCGCGTCGCATCGAGCTGGACGAGCGCGTCGGCGAGCGTCCGGGCGAGCTTCGGCGAGTAGACGCCGAGAACGAGGGCGCGCGCGCCGGCCGGGTTCGTGAGCGGTCCGAGCACGTTGAAGACGGTACGCGTCGCGAGCTCCCGCCGGACGGCGGCCGCGTGCCGCATGGCCGGGTGGTGCGCCTGCGCGAAGAGGAAGCCGAAGCCGAGCTCGTCGATCGAGCGCTCGATCCGCTCCGGCGCCATGTCCAGCCGGAAGCCGAGCGCCTCGAGCACGTCCGCCGCTCCCGTCTGCGAGGAGGCGGAGCGGTTGCCGTGCTTCGCGACGGCCGCTCCGGCGGCGGCCGCGACGAGCGCGGCGGCGGTCGAGATGTTGTACGTGTTCGCCCCGTCCCCGCCGGTGCCGACCACGTCGACGAGGTCGGTGCGCGTGGGGCTGACCCGGAGGACGTGCTCGCGCATCGCCTCTGCGCAGCCGGCGATCTCGTCCGCCGTTTCCCCCTTGATCCTGAGGGCGACGAGGAAGCCGGCGATCTGCGCCTGCGTCGCCTCGCCGGCCATGATCACCGCCATCGTCCCGCGCGCCTCGTCACGGCTGAGGTCGTGGCCGTCGAACAGCCGGGCGAGCGTGTGCTGGATCACAATCGTCCCTCGAGGAAGTTGCGGGCGAGCGCGGGGCCGTCCGGCGTGAGCACCGACTCGGGATGGAACTGGACGCCGACCGCCGGGAGCTCGCGATGCCGCACGGCCATCACCTCCCCGTCCTCCGCGAACGCGGTCGGCTCGAGCACGTCCGGCAGACGCGTCGCGGCGAGCGAGTGGTAGCGCCCGGCGACGAACGGATCCGGCAGTCCGGTGAACAGGCCGTTCCCGTCGTGCCGGACGGGGCTCGCCTTCCCGTGCACGAGCTCGCGCGCGTAGCCGACCTCTCCGCCGCACACCTCGACGAGCGCCTGGTGGCCGAGGCACACGCCCAGCGTCGGCGTCCTCGGCAGCAGCCGTTCGACGATCGCCGGCGTGGCGCCCGCGGCAGCGGGACGGCCGGGGCCCGGCGAGACGACGAGGTGGGAGGGGGCGAGCCGCTCCGCCTCGTCGGCGTCGAGCTCGTCGTTCCGCCGGGTGACGACCTCCGCGCCGAGCGCGCCGAACAGGTGCGCGAGGTTGTACGAGAACGAGTCGTAGTTGTCGATGAGGAGAATCACGGCTCGGCGTCCTGTTCCGACTCTGCCAGCTCGATCGCGGCCTCGAGCGCGCGCAGCTTGGCGAGGCACTCCTCGTGCTCGGCCGCCGGATCCGAGTCGGCGACGATGCCTCCGCCCGCCTGCAGGTGCGCGACGCCGTCGCGCAGCCACAGCGTGCGGATCGCGATGCACGTGTCCAGCTCCCCGGTCTCCGGCAGGAAGTAGCCGACGGCGCCCGCGTAGATGCCGCGCCGGTGGCCCTCAAGCTCGGAGACGATCTGCATCGCCCGCACCTTCGGCGCGCCCGAGACGGTGCCGGCCGGGAAGCACGCGCGCAGCAGCTCGAACGGCGTGATCCCGTCGCGCAGCTCCCCGACGACCTCCGAGACGAGATGCGTCACGTGGGAGTAGCGCTCAGCCTCCATGAACCGCGCCACCTGAACGGAGCCGGGGACGCAGACGCGCGAGAGGTCGTTGCGGCCTAGGTCGACGAGCATCGTGTGCTCCGCGCGGTCCTTCTCGGAGGCGAGGAGCGTCGCCGCGTCTCCCTCGCCGGGGGCGATCGTCCCCGCGATCGGGTTGAGCTCGGCGCGCCGGCCGGCGCACTTGACGACCGTCTCGGGCGAGCTGCCGACGAGTGCGAGATCCCCGAGTTCCAGGAGGAAGAGGTACGGCGACGGGTTGACGCGCCGCAGCGCTCGGTAGAGCTCGACGGCCGACGCCGAGGTGGGCCGGGTCGCGCGCTGCGCGATCACGACCTGGAACACGTCGCCCTCGCGGATGTGCTCCTGTGCGCGCTCGACGCGGCGGATGTGCTCCTCGCGCGACGGCTCGCGCTCGAGCGGCCCCCGCGAGGTCGTGCCGCGGGGCAGCGGCGGCGACGGGCCGGTCGGCCCGGCCGCGTCCCCGCGCAGCAGCTCCGCGACGCCGCGCGCATGGTCGAAGCGCAGCAGGACGTCCGGCACGAGGAAGAGGCTCTCCGGCACGCCGGGCCCGTCCTCCGGCAGCGGCACCGTCGGTTCGAACCTCGCCACGGCGTCGTAGCCGAGGTAGCCGACGACCGGCTCGTCGAGCGCTTCGGCCGCCTCGAAGGAGACGAGCCGCGACCCGGCGCCCACGAAGCTGTAGCGGCCGAGGCGTCCCCGCTCGACGGACTCCAGCAGGAACGAGCCCTCGGCGCCCGCCCGCAGGCCGAGGTACGCGCCGAGCGGCGTGAGGAGGTCGGTTGGGATCTCGGTTCCGGACATGAAAAAGGCTCCTCTCGGAGCCGGTTCGAGCGGGACGGGCTGTGCCGCGCGGTTCAGCGTGCGCGCAGGCTCCCGCCACGCTCGGTGCGCCAGGCCCACCGGTTGCGGACGGAAGTCATGGCGGCAGGGTAGGCAGGCGCCGCGCGAGCGTCAAGCCGCGAAGACGTGGCCGGCGTCCTCGAGGATGTCGGCGGCGCGCGCGAGGTCGGACGAGCGGACGAGGACGTAGTCCGACTCGAACGTCGAGATGACGAAGATCGGTAGCTCGGCCTGCGCGAGCGGCATCACGAGCGACGCGACGACTCCGCTGAGCGAGAAGTCGAGCGGCCCCATCACCTCGAGCACCGTCCAGCCGCGGTCGACGCTCTCGCCCTCGGGCACGTCGTGGTCGCGGCAGACGACGGACACCTCGTGATCGGTCCGCGTCACCGAGCGGAACGGGCCCTTGTCCACCCAGTCCGGCAGGTCTGAGCCCGGCTGCAGGCGAACCACCGCGTAGCTGTCGGGCAGCGTCCGGAGCCTCACGCCGGGACGCTATCGCGGAGCCGACGCAGAGGGCGCAGGTGAGGTACCGGCCGCTGCGGACGCGCGACGCTGCCCGCCGGCTGCAAACCGGCGCATCGCGGCGTCCTCGGTCGTAGCCAGAGAGTCCGCTCTGGGCACTCCCTGCGTCCTGCCGCTGCTTGGTCTTCGCGCGGCAGTCAGCATCACGCGCCCGCAGCGACCGGTACAGTCGCGGCCGCCATGCCGCTCCCCGAGTTGCTCGAACGCCTGCTGACGACCCCCGGTCCGTCCGGGCAGGAGCGCGCTGCCGCCGCGGTCTGGCGGGAAGCTGCGGAGCCGGTCGGCGAGGTGTCGTCCGACGTCCTCGGCAGCTCCTGGGTGCGCGTGCCGGGCACGGCGGGAGGGCCCTCGCTCGCGCTCGTCGGCCACATCGACGAGATCGGCGTCGTCGTGACGCATCTCGGCGACGACGGCTTCGCAGCGGTGCGGCCGATCGGCGGCTTCGACCCGCACGTGATGCTCGGCCAGCGCGTCGACGTCCTCGCCCGCGACGGCGCCGTGCCCGGCGTCGTGCATTCCCGCTTTCAGAAGCGGAAGCGAGGCGAGGACCGGAAGCCGCTCGACTACGACGACCTCGTCCTCGACGTCGGGGCGAAGGACGGCGAGGAGCTGCGCGGGCTGATGCGACCGGGCGACGGGGTCGTCTGGCACGGCGCGCCGCTCGCCCTGCAGGGCGAGCGCATGGCGTCGCGTTCCTTCGACAACCGGATCGGCTGCTACGTGGCGCTCGAGGCGGCCCGCAGGATCGCCGAGCGCGGAGGAAGCCCGGGTGACGTGATCGCCGTCGCGGCGGTGCAGGAGGAGGTCGGCGACTACGCGGGTTCCCGTACGACTGCGTTCGCGACCGAGCCCGACGTGGGCATCGCGATCGACGTCACCCGCGCGAGCGACATCCGCGGCGGCGACCACGACGACGAGGGCAAGATCGTCCTCGGCGGCGGACCGACCCTGACGCGCGGGCCCTCGCTCCATCCGGACGTCTTCGAACTCCTCCACGCCACGGCCGAGGCGGAGGGGATTCCCTTCACCGTCGAGGTCTCGCGCGGCTACACGTACACGGACGCCGACGCCGTCTACCTCAGCCGGCGCGGCGTGCCGACCGGCCTCGTCTCGATCCCGCTCCGCTACATGCACTCGCCGATCGAGACGGTCGACCTCGCCGACATCGAGGGCGCCGTCCGGCTCCTCGCCGCCTTCGCGCTCAGGCTCGAGCCCGGAACCGGCTTCGCGGGCTAACTTGGCAGCATGAGCAGGAGCGTCATCGTCTCGGCGGTGCGGACGCCGTTCGGAAGGCTCGGCGGCGGGCTCGCCGCCTATCCGGCGACCGAGCTCGGCGCGATCGCGATCCAAGCAGGCCTCGAGCGCGCCGGCCTCGAGGGGCGCGAGGTCGACTACGTGATCATGGGCCAGGTGCTGCAGGCCGGCGCCGGCCAGGCGCCGGCGCGGCAGGCCGCGGTCGGCGCCGGGATCCCGATCGACGTTCCCTCGGACACCGTGAACAAGGTCTGCGCCTCCTCGATCCGCGCGGTCGAGATCGCGGACTCCATGATCCGCGCGGGTGACGTCGAGCTCGTCGTCACCGGCGGCATGGAGTCGATGACGAACGCGCCGTACGCGCTCCCGAAGGCGCGCCAGGGCTATCGGATGGGCGACGGGACGCTGCTCGACCTGATGGTCTGGGACGGGCTCCGCTCCACCTTCGACGACCTCCACATGGTGCAGCAGGCGGCCAGGGTCGCCCGCGAGCTCGGCATCTCCCGCGAAGACCAGGACGCGTGGGCGCTCCGCTCGCACGAGCGCGCCGCGGCGGCGCAGGACGCGGGCCGCTTCGACGACGAGATCGTCCCCGTGGGCGAGGTGACGGCGGACGAGTCGGTGCGGCGCGACACCTCGATCGAGAAGCTCGCCTCGCTCAAGCCGGTCATGGATCCCGAGGGAACGGTGACCGCCGGCAACGCGCCCGGGGTCAACGACGGGGCCTCGTGCGTCGTCGTCTGCTCGGAGGAGTTCGCCCGGCGGCGCGGGCTCGAGCCGCTCGCGACGATCGTGTCGCAGGGCTACGTCGCGGACGAGTTCGCGTGGCTCGCGCGCACGCCCGCGAACGCCGGGAACCAGGCGCTCGAGAAGGCGGGGCGCTCGATCGGCGACGTCGAGCGGGTCGAGGTGAACGAGGCGTTCTGCTCCGTCGCGCTCAACTCGCTCGCGATGCTCGGCGCCGACCCTGCGACGGCGAACGTCAACGGCGGCGCGGTCGCGCTCGGCCACCCGATCGGCGCGAGCGGCGGCCGGATCCTCGGCACGATGGTGCACGACCTGCGCCGCAACGGCGGCGGCCTCGGCCTCGCCGCGATCTGCTCCGGCGGGGGCCAGGGCGACGCGCTCCTGATCGAGGTCTGAGGGCGCCGGACCTCCAACGGGCGCCGCGGCGTATCAGCGGTGTCACCCGAAGGAGGAAGCGATGCGCAGGCTCTCGTTCGTTCTCGCCGCTGTCGTCGGCGCCCTCGTCGTCGCGCCCGCTGCCCTGGCGGACGGACCCACGTACGTCGTCCAGGGAGGCCCGGGTGTGGCGAGCCGAGACGGGTCGGTGCACTGGGTCACCGTCTCGGACGGAACCCGCGGAACGCTCCTCGAGAAGGTGGCCGGCGGCCAGGTGGACTACTGGATCCGGCTGAAGGGGTTCTGGGGGACCCCGACGATCGGGAGCGCCGTCCAGACGGGCCAGGGGCTTTCCGGCGACGGCCGGACGCTCGTCCTCGCCTCGAGCGGGCAACCGTTCACCACGC
This sequence comes from Gaiellaceae bacterium, assembly GCA_036526375.1. Classification (GTDB taxonomy): domain Bacteria; phylum Actinomycetota; class Thermoleophilia; order Gaiellales; family Gaiellaceae; genus Palsa-739. The sequence goes on from DATCYP010000043.1 coordinate 37,869, forward strand.
CGAGCAGGTTCCTCGTCGTCGACCTCAGGCACATGCGCGTCCTGCGGACGATCACGCTGAACGGCAGCTTCACCTTCGACGCGCTCTCGCCGGACGCGTCCCGGATGTACCTGATCCAGTACGCGCATTCGGGCTCCGGCGATGTGAGCCACTACATCGTGCGCGGCTACGACATGCGGACGAGCCGGCTCATGCCCGGCAAGATCGCCGACCGGTCAGAGGACGAGAAGACCATGACCGGCTATGCGATGACCCGGACGACGAGCGCCGACGGCCGCTGGGTGTACACGCTCTACCAGAAGCCGTCCGGCGAGCCGTTCGTGCACGCGCTCGACACGGTCCGTGCGGCGGCGTACTGCATCGACCTCCCCGCGAACAAGGGCCTCTACAACATCGTCCTCTCCCTGCGAGACGGCGACCGGACGCTCGTTGCGCACCGGCGGAGCGGACGTCCGTGGCTCCGGGTCGCCGTGGGCACGTGGCGCATCTCCTATCCGGGCGGCGGCTTCCCCTGGGGCTGGCTGGCAGGCGGGATCGGCGGGGCTCTCGTGCTCGCCTGCGCCGGGGCGTTACTCCTGCGGCGCCGCCGCCGCGAGGAACTCCACGAGCACGCCGGACAGGAGCTCGGGCTCGCGTAGCGTCAGGTAGTGGTCGGAGTCGAGCTCGACGTGGCGCGCGTCGGGGGCCTCGCGCGCCACGAGCCGCCCGATCTCGCGCATCCCCGCTGGGTCGTGTGCGGCGGTGACGATGAGCGTGGGTACGGCGAGCTCGCCGAGCCGCTCGTTGGCCGGCGCGCCCTCGGGTGAGATCGGCTCGAGCCCCTCGGGAAACGCGTTCGCCTCGGGCGTCGCGTGCCAGAGCTGCCGGATCCGCTCGTCCGCGCCGAGCGGCGCCCAGACCTCGAAGTCGATCTCCATCGCCGCCTCGAGATCGCCCGCGGCGTCCGCCGCCTCGTAGCGCGCGTCCTGCTCCTCGCTGTAGGCGTCGGCGTCGTGGCCGCCGAGGCCCGGGGCGACGCCCGCGACCGCCCATAGCCTCTCGGGGTGCGCGAGCGCGATGTCGAGCGCCAGCTTGCCCCCGAGCGAGAGGCCGACGACCGCCGCCCGCTCGACGCCGAGCGCGTCGAGGACGCCGATCGCGTCGTCCTGCCACGACCACGGCACGAACGGCCCGGTCGAGCGTCCGTAGAACCGGAGGTCGCTGCGGATCGTGCGGAACCGCTCGGCCAGCAACGGCACGACCGGCTGCCACAGACCCGAGTCGCCGAGCCCGCCGTGCAGGAGCAGGACGACCGGCCCCTCCCCGGATTCGTCGTACCAGAGGCGCGCCCCGTTGACGTCGATCGTGGCCACGGTCCGACCCTATAACGTCCGCGCGGCATGGATTTCGAGCACGTCCTCGTCGTCGGCGCCGGCCAGATGGGCGGCGGAATCGCGCAGGTCGTCGCCGCGTCCGGGAGGCGCGTTTCGCTCCACGACGCCGCCCCCGGCGCGACGGAGCGCGGCCTCGCGACGATGCGCCGCAGCCTCGAGAAGCTCGCGGAGAAGGGCGGCGCCGACCCCGACGAGGTGCTTGCGCGCGTGGAGCCGGCCGACGACCTCGTGCCGGCCGACCTGCTGATCGAGGCCGTGGTCGAGGACGCGGACGTCAAGCAGGACGTCTTCCGCCGCGCCGACGAGCTCCTGCCCGACGGCGCGATCCTCGCCTCCAACACGTCGTCGATCCCGATCACGTCGCTCGCCGCCGTCACCTCGCGTCCCGACCGGGTGATCGGCATGCACTTCTTCAACCCGGTGCCCGTCCTGAAGCTCGTCGAGGTCGTGCGCGGGCGCGAGACCTCCGACGAGACGGCGACGGCGATCGTCTCGCTCGCCGAGGAGCTCGGGAAGACGCCGGCGGTCGCGAACGACTTTCCCGGGTTCGTCTCGAACCGGATCCTGATGCCGTTCATCAACGAGGCCGTCTGGGCGCTGCACGACGGCGTCGCCGAGCCCGAGGCGATCGACACGATCGCGAAGCTCGGATTCGCCCACCCGATGGGGCCGCTCGCGCTCGCCGACCTGATCGGGCTCGACACGTGCGTCGCGATCATGGAGGTGCTCCACGAAGGGCTCGGCGACGAGAAGTACGCGCCGTGCCCGCTCCTGCGCGAGCACGTCGAGGCCGGCCGGCTCGGCCGCAAGTCCGGCCGCGGTTTCTACGCTTACGGCTGATGGACTTCGAGCTCTCCGCCGAACAGAAGGAGATCCAGGGGCTCACGCGCGAGTTCGTCCGTGCCGAGATCGAGCCGCACGCCGCCGGCTGGGACCGCGACCACCACTTCCCGCGCGACGCCTTCGGGAAGCTCGCCGAGCTCGGCCTGATGGGCGTCTGCGTGCCGGAGGAGTACGGCGGCGCCGGCGCCGATTTCCTCTCGTACATGCTCGTGCTCGAGGAGCTCTCCCGCGGTGACGCGGGTGTCGGCGTCACCGTCGCCGTGCACACGAGCGCCGTGACGCTCCCGCTGCTCCGCTTCGGAACCGACGAGCAGCGCGCCCGCTTCGTCCCGCCGCTCGCCCGCGGCGAGCTGATCGGCGCGTTCGCGCTGACGGAGGCGGAGGCGGGATCGGACGCCGGCTCGCTGCGCACGTCGGCCACGCGCGGCGGCGGCGGCTGGCGCATCTCCGGCGCGAAGCAGTTCATCTCGACGGCCGAGTACGCGGGGACGTTCCTCCTCTTCGCGCGCACGGATCCGGACACGCCCGGCGCGCGCGGCATCTCGGCCTTCGTGCTCGATGCCGACGACGTCCGCGTCACCGGCCGCGAGGAGAAGCTCGGCCTCAACTCGTCCACGACGAACTCGATCGCGGTGGACGCGCTCGTCGACGCCGACCGGCTGCTGCACGAGGAGGGGAAGGGCTTCCACGTCGCGATGGCGACGCTCGACGGCGGCCGGATCGGGATCGCCGCGCAGGCGGTCGGGATCGCGCAGGCCGCCTACGACGTCGCACGCGAGTACGCGAAGGAGCGGCACGCGTTCGGGCGGCCGATCTCGGAGTTCCAGGCGATCCAGCACAAGCTCGCTGACATGTCCGTGGAGATCGACGCGGCGCGGCTCCTCGTCCATCGCGCCGCCTGGCTGAAGCAGAACGACCGGCCGCACACGGAGGCCGGCGCGAAGGCGAAGCTCTTCGCCTCGGAGATGGCGCGCCGCCAGACGGGCGAGGCGATCCAGATCCTCGGTGGCTACGGCTACACGAAGGAGTTCCCGGTCGAGCGCTACTACCGCGACGCCAAGATCACCGAGATCTACGAGGGGACGAGCGAGATCCAGCGGCTCGTCATCGCCCGCTCGATCCTCGGGCTGCAGGAGCGCGCGCTAGCCGAGAGCTAGCTCGATCGCGGCGCGTCCGTCTCTCAGCACTGGCTCGCCGTGCGAGACGAGCACGAGCTCGATCGGTAGCTCGGCGATCGCGCGGAGCGAGCGGTCGAGCGCTTCGCGGTCTTCGAGGGCGGGGGACGGCGAGAGGGCGAGGCCGCCTTGCCCGTCGCCCACGAAGACCTCTGCCACCACGAGCGCCCGGTGCGGCCGGATGAAGTACGCGAGCTGCTCCTCGGGCGCGCCCTCGATCGGGTGGCGCTCGACACTCTCCGGCACCTGGTCCGTCGCCCCGTAACGCTCGCGGAGGATCGACGCGCTGCGCTCGTGCCACGCGGCGGTCAGGAGCACCGAGACGGGAAGGCCGAGCCGCTCGACGTCGCGGTCGAGGTACGCGAGGAACTTCTCTTCCTCGCCGGCGGGGAGGAGCGGATCGATCAGGACGACGGCGTCCGGCGCCTCGAAGTAGACGCAGCCGACGTCGGGCGGCACGGGCGGCCCCCAGTCGGGCCAGTTGGCCGCATTGGGATGCGGGGCCGTCCACCGCCACAGCCCGTCCGCTAGCTGCCGGACGTCCATCGATAGCGGACGTCGGGGGTCTTTTCCTCGTTCCCGTCGCCGTCGGTGAACTCGACGGCGACGGCGCCGTGCGCCTCGTAGAAGCGGCGCGCGCGCTCGTTCTGCTGGAAGACCCAGAACTGGAAGCCCTCGGGCCGGAGTGTGGTGACGTGCTCGAAGAGCGCGTGGCCGACGCCGCTTCCGATCTCGTCCGGATGGACGTAGAGGTGCGTGAGCCAGTCGCCCTGCAGGATCGCGAAGCCGCGGCCGAGGAGATAGGCCTCGTCCTCGCGCAGACGGCTCCCGAACCAGGCGAGGTGCTCCTCGTGCGTGTGCAGCTGTGGCAGGAAGTCGAGCAGCGCGAACGACGGCTCGAAGATCGCGACGATCTCCTCGACGTCCTCGGCGGTCGCGCGCCGGATCATCGCCGTAGGCTACGGGGCATGCGCAAGCGCGACGAGCCCGTGCGTCTGACGCGCATCTACACGCGCGGCGGCGACAGGGGGCTGACGAGCCTCGGCGACGGCTCACGGGTGTCGAAGCTGGATCCGCGCGTGGCCGCGATGGGCGACGTGGACGAGCTCAACTCGCTCGTCGGCTGGGCGGGCGGCCTCGACCGGATCCAGAACGAGCTGTTCGACCTCGGTGCCGACCTCTCCGTGCCGTGGGTCGAGGGCGACCAGCGGCTGCGCATCACCGAGGACGCGGTCGGCCGGCTCGAGCAGGAGATCGACGAGGCGAATGCGGGCCTGCGCGAGCTGAAGAGCTTCGTCCTGCCGGGCGGGAGCGAGCGCGCCGCACGGCTCTTCCTCGCGCGGGCGGTCTGCCGCCGCGCCGAGCGGGTCGTCCTCTCCGTTCCGGACACGAACCCGCTCGCCGCCGTCTATCTCAACCGGCTTTCCGACCTCCTTTTCGTGCTCGCGCGCGCCGCGAACGCGGAAGCCGGCGGCGACGAGCCGCTCTGGCGTCCCGGGGGGGAGCGCCAGGGACCTTGACGCGCAAGGTGTTGCGAACGATGCTCCTACCGAGGGCATCCCTCAGGATCAGAGGGTGACATGGCCACCGCTGGCGGCAGCAACAGGTCGCAAGCGGCTCACCATCTGCGGCGCCGTCTTCTCCGCCTGACAGGCTGCCGACCTGCATCGACGACGCAATGGAGGTTTCCCGCATGTTCAAACGCAGACTTCGCCTGCCGAGCCCCGGGCTCGTGATCTCGATGATCACTCTGAGCCTCGTGCTCGGTGGCACAGCGGTTGCGGCCAGCACAGCGAAGCACGGCGACAAGAAGGCGGATACGAAGCTGATCAAGAAGCTCGCTCCGACGCTTAGCGTCAAACACGCAAAGACCGCGAACAGCGCGACGAACGCAGCGAACGCAACGCACGCGACCAGCGCGGACAGCGCTACGAACGCGACCAACGCGACGAACGCGACCAACGCGACGAACGCCACTCATGCAACCAGCGCCGACAGCGCGACGACGGCCGGCGACGCCACGACGGTTGGCCACATGACCGTGAAGAAGATTGCAATCAACATCGCAGTGCCGAGCTCCGGCACGACGACGACGACGCTCTTCACACTTGCCGGCCTGACCGTCACTCACGGCTGCGCCTCGAGCGAGGCGCAGACGCTCAGCGCCAGTACCTCCGAAGGGGGCATCCTCAAGCTGATCACAACCGACGACAGCGGCGCCAACCCGTTTGGCTTCGAGCGGTTCAGCTTCAACCCGTCGGACGGGACGGTCAACATGTACGCGGGCATCCCGGACAGCGAGAACGTCATGGGGCGGCTCGTCTGGCAGACCGGCTCCGGCAAGATCCTGACGTTCGAATTCCAGGATGAGACCAACGCCATCTCGTTCCCACCGGACAACTGCGTCCTCGGCGGGACCGTTGTAGAGGGCTAGGACCAGAGCGAATGACGCCCGGCCATGCGGAGCCGGGCGTCATCGCCCCCCAATGCTCCGTGTCGAAAACGCTGTCGAAAAAGGCATCCGCTCTAGACTTCGAGGCCGGATGGCGACGACCGACCGCGAGGAGCAGACCGGCGGCGCCCAGGAGTGGCGGCGCCGGTACGAGACGACGCCGGAGCGGGAGGGAGAGCTGTTCTCGACCATCTCGGGCGTCGAGAACGAGCCGCTCTACTCGCCCGAGAACACCGATCTCGACTACGAGCGCGACCTCGGCTGGCCCGGCGCCTACCCCTTCACGCGCGGCGTCTACCCCTCCATGTACCGCGGCCGGCTGTGGACGATGCGGCAGTTCGCCGGCTTCGGGACGGCGGAGGAGACGAACGCGCGCTTCCGCTACCTGCTCGAGCACGGCCAGACCGGGCTCTCGACGGCCTTCGACATGCCGACGCTGATGGGCTACGACTCGGATCACGCGCGCTCGCTCGGCGAGGTCGGGCGCGAGGGCGTGGCGATCGACTCGCTCGCCGACATGGAGACGCTGTTCGCCGGGATCCCGCTCGGAGAGGTCTCGACCTCGATGACGATCAACGGGCCCGCGGCGATGCTGCTCGCGTTCTACGCCTGCGTCGGGGAGGAGCAGGACGTCCCGCTCGAGCGGCTGCGCGGCACCGTCCAGACGGACATCCTCAAGGAGTACATCGCGCAGAAGGAATGGATCTTCCCGCCGGCGCCGTCCATGCGACTCGTCGTGGACATGATCGAGTGGTGCGCGGAGCGGCTGCCGCTCATGCACCCGGTCTCGATCTCGGGCTACCACATCCGCGAGGCGGGCTCGAACGCCGCGCAGGAGCTCGCCTTCACGCTCGCCGACGGCTTCGCCTACGTCGAGGCCTGCCTCGAGCGCGGGCTCGACGTCGACGCCTTCGCACCGCGCCTCTCCTTCTTCTTCAACGCGCATCTCGACTTCTTCGAGGAGATTGCGAAGTACCGCGCGGCGCGGCGGATCTGGGCGCGGCAGCTGCGCGACAAGTACGGCGCGCAGGATCCACGCTCGTGGCTGATGCGCTTCCACACGCAGACCGCAGGCGTGTCGCTGACGGCACAGCAGCCCGAGGTGAACCTGATCCGCACCGCGATCGAGGCGCTCGCGGCGGTGCTCGGCGGGACGCAGTCGCTGCACACGAACTCCTTCGACGAGGCGCTCGCGCTGCCGACGGAGCACGCGGTTCGGCTCGCGCTGCGCACGCAGCAGGTGATCGCGCACGAGACGGGCGTCGTCAACACGATCGACCCGCTCGGCGGCTCCTACTACCTCGAGCAGCTGACGAACGAGCTCGAGCGGCAGGCGTACGACTACTTCGAGCGGATCGAGGAGCTCGGCGGCGTCGTCCCGGCGATCGAGCAGAACTTCATGCAGCGCGAGATCGCGGAGGCGAGCTTCCGCTACCAGTCCGAGGTCGAGCGCGGTGAGCGCGTCATCGTCGGCGTCAACCGGTACGAGCAGCAGGACGAGCAGCCGGTCGAGATCCTCCGCATCGACCCGGCGCTCGAGCAGAAGCAAATCGAGCGCGTGCAAGGAGTGAGGGCGCGGCGTGACGCCGCCGCGGCCGAAGCGGCGCTGACGCGGCTGAAGGAGGACGCTGCGCACGAGGACCGCAACCTGATGGAGCCGATCATGGCCGCTTCGCGCGCGTACGTGACCATGGGCGAGATGTGCGACGCCCTGCGCGACGTGTGGGGCACGTGGCGCGAAACCCCCGTCTTCTGACGAGCTAGGCTCCGGGCCGTGGCAGGAAAGATCCGCGTCGTCGTCGCGAAGCCGGGCCTCGACGGGCACGATCGCGGCGCCAAGATCATCGCCCGCGCACTCCGCGACGCCGGAATGGAGGTCATCTACACCGGCCTCCACCAGACGCCCGAGCAGATCGTCGAGACGGCGATCCAGGAGGACGCGGACGCGGTCGGCATCTCGATCCTCTCCGGCGCGCACATGACGCTCGTGCCGCGCATCCTCGAGCTCCTGCGCGAGAACGGCGTCGAGGACGTCGTGGTCGTCGTGGGCGGGACGATCCCGGACGACGACGCCGACGAGCTGAGGAAGCTCGGGGTGGCCGGCGTCTTCGGGCCGGGCGCGCCGACGACCGAGATCGTCGACTTCCTGAAGGGCGCCGTCGCAGCGTGAGCGTCCTCGTCGACCGCCACGACGCGGTCGCCGTCGTCACGATCGACCGGCAGGAGGCGCTCAACGCGCTCGACGTCGGGACGCTGACCGAGCTCCGAGACCGGCTGCGGGAGCTCGCCGACGACGACTCGGCGCACGTCGTCGTCCTCACCGGCGCCGGCGAGCGCGCCTTCGTCGCCGGGGCGGACATCAAGTACATGAGCGGCCTCGGCCCCGACGAGGCGAAGGAGTGGGGCGCGCTCGGCCACGAGGCGGCGCGTCTGCTCGAGGAGATGCCGAAGCCGACGATCGCCGCGATCAACGGCTTCGCGCTCGGCGGCGGCTGCGAGCTCGCGCTCGGCTGCGACCTGCGCTACGCCTCGAACAACGCGCGGCTCGGCCAGCCGGAGGTCGACCTCGGCATCGTGCCGGGCTGGGGCGGAACGCAGCGCCTCGCGCGCGTCTGCGGCGTGGGCGTCGCCAAGGAGCTGATCCTCACCGGCCGCCCGGTCGACGCGGAGGAGGCGCTCCGGATCGGCCTCGTCAACGCGATCGCCGATCCCGTCCTCGAGCACGCGCTCGAAATCGCGGGGAAGCTCGCGGCGAAGAGCCCCGTCGCGCTCCGCGTCGCGAAGCGCCTCCTCAACCTTTCGCCCGGCGCGCTCGAGCGGGAAGCCCAGGAGTTCGGCGACCTGTTCGCGAGCGAGGACGCGAAAGAGGGCCTCGCCGCCTTCGCGGAGAAGCGCGCCCCCCGCTTCAGCGGTAGGTAAAGCACAGGAGGATTCGCGGCGCACGGCTCGTAGTTCGGGACCCCATGCGGTCGCGCATCCTTCTTCTCGGGGTCCTCGTCGCCGTCGCCGTGGCCGCTGCGCCTGCAGCGTCCGCGTCCTCGGGCCGGAACCCGCAGACGGCCGGGCTCCAGGTGGCGCTGCGCGCGCAGGGTCTCTACCGCGGCCCGATCGACGCGATCGCCGGGCCGGCCACCGTCGCCGCCGTCCGCGACTTCCAGCGACTCGAGGGACTCCCCGTGACCGGCCTCGCAGACGCGCGCACACGCGAGGCGTTCGGGCCGCTCGGCCGCCCGCTCTTCGGCGCGCGCACCCTCCATCGCGGCGCGTTCGGCTGGGACGTCGCCGTGCTCCAGTTCCTGCTCGTCCACCAGGGGATCAGCGTCCCGATCAACGCGTACTACGACGAACCGACCCTCCACGGCGTGCGCGTGATGCAGGCGCGCCTCCACCTGCGGCGCGACGGCGTCGTCGGGCCGCACACGTTCGCCGCTCTCGTCCGGCGCGACCCCGTGCCGCTCGCGCGCCCGATCGCCGTCAAGGTTCATACGGCGCGCCACCACCACCGGCACCGCGTCCTCGCCGCCGGCCAGCACGTCGTCCGCGCCGGAGAGACGCTCACCGAGATCGCGCGGCACTACCACACCACGGTCGCGAAGCTCGCCCGGTTGAACCACCTCGACCCCTCGCACGTGCTCCTGATCGGGACCCGGCTCCGCGTGCCGCACGTCCGGCACGGCACGCCGAAGGCGACCCGGGTCGCGTACCGCACCCAGAGCGTCGCCACGGTCCGCTCGCTCCTCGACCGCTGGGCCGCGCACTACGGCGTCAGCGTCCACCTCGTCCGGGCCCTCGCCTGGATGGAGTCCGGCTTCAACAACCACCTCGTCTCGCCGGTCGGCGCCCGCGGGATCATGCAGCTGCTCCCGTCGACCTTCCGCTTCGCCGAGACGGTCCTGATCGGACATCGCCTGCACCACGACGCGAACGGCAACGTCCGCGCCGGCGTCGCCTACCTCGCGCACCTGCTGCACGACTTCCACGGCGACAAGCGGCTCGCGCTCGCGGGCTGGTACCAGGGCGAGCGCGCCGTGCGGAAGCACGGCCTGTACAAGGTGAGCAAGACCTTCGTGAAGGACGTGCTCGCGCTCGAGCAGCGCATGTGATCCACCGCGCGCGGCCACATCACTAGCATCCCGCCGGGATGAGGATCGCCGTCTGCGTCAAGCACGTGCCCGAGGGGCCGGGCCGCCTCGACCCGTCGACGAAACGGCTCGACCGGTCCGGCGAGGGAGCGCTCAACCACTTCGACGCGAACGCCGTGGAGGAGGCCCTGCGGCTCAAGGCCGACTCGGACACCGAGGTCGTCGCCGTCTCGCTCGGGCCGCAGAAGGCGCTCGACTCGCTGCGCAAGGCGCTCGCGATGGGCGCCGACCGCGCCGTGCTCGTCTCCGACGACGCGGCCGCGGGCTCGGATCTCGTCGCAACGAGCCGGCTGCTGGCTGCGGCGCTCGAGCGGGAGGAGGCCGACCTCGTGCTCTTCGGCCAGCAGGCGTCCGACGCCGACGGCGCGGTGCTGTGGGCGGCCGTCGCGGAGCGGCTCGGCCGGCCGGTCGTCTCGCAGGCGATGGAGCTCTCGGTCGACGGCGGCTCCGTCCGCGTCAAGCGCCAGACGGAGTTCGGCTACGACACGCTCGAGGCGCCGCTGCCCGCGGTCGTCGCGGTGAGCGACGCGATCAACGAGCCGCGCTATCCGTCGCTCAAGGGGATCATGGGCGCGAAGAAGAAGCAGCAGGACGTCCTCTCGCTCGCCGATCTCGGCGTCGACGCCGGGGAGGCGGGCGAGTCCGGCTCCCGCACGACGGTGCTCGCTCTCGGCGACCCGCCCGCGCGGGGCGATGCCCGCAAGATCGAGGATGACGGCAACGCGGCGCAGGCGATCGTCGACTTCCTCGCGGAGAAGAGGCTCGTATGACCTTGCTCGTCTTCCTCGAGCACCACGGCGACGAGCTCCAGAAGGGCTCGCTCGGCGTGCTCGCCAAGGCCGCGTCGCTCGGCGACGGCGACGTCGCCGCGGTGATCGCCGGGGAGGGAGCGCGGGCGCTCGCGGCCGAGGCGGGGAAGTTCGGCGCGGCGAAGGTCTGGGTCTGCGAGGACGGCGAGGTCGCGCAGCCGCTGTCGCAGCCTCGCGTCGACGTGCTCGCGCAGACGGTCGAGGACGGCGGCTACGACACCGTCCTCTTCGCCAACTCCGTCCTCGCGGCCGACGTCGCGGCAGGGCTCGCGGCCCGGCTCGACGCGGGACTCAACTGGGATCTCGCGGACCTCGAGCTCCGCGACGGCGAGCTCGTCGGCAAGCGGCCCGCGCTGCAGGACTCGGTCTACGCCGACGTCGGCTGGAGCGGCACGCCCCGGCTCGCCCTCTTCCGCGCCGGCTCGTTCGACGCGGCGCCGACCGGCGGCGGCGAGCCCGAGATCGCGGAGGTCTCACCGGCGTACGCGGAGCACTCGACTGCCGTCAGGCTCGTGGGCCAGGACGCCGAGGAGTCGAGCGGCCCGTCGATCGAGGACGCCGACGTGATCGTCGCAGGCGGTCGCGGCCTCGGCTCGCCCGACAACTTCACGCTGGCCGAGGAGCTCGCGAAGGCGCTCGGCGGTGCGGTCGGCGCGACGCGCGCGGTCGTCGACGCCGGCTGGTACCCGTACTCGGCCCAGATCGGCCAGACCGGTAAGACCGTGTCCCCGAAGCTCTACGTCGCGCTCGGCATCTCGGGCGCGATCCAGCACAAGGTCGGCATGCAGAGCTCCGGGACGATCGTCGCGATCAACAAGGACGCGAACGCGCCGATCTTCGAGTTCAGCGACCTCGGCGTCGTCGGCGACCTGCACGCGATCGTGCCCAGGCTGACCGAGCTCGTCCGCGCCCGCAAAGGATGAGCAGGCCGTCGAACTTCCCGCCGCCGTTCTCGGCGAAGGACTACATCGCCGAGCCGACCGACCCGGTGGACGAGCGGATCGCGGTCGGCGTGCTGATCGTCGGCGCCGGCCCGGCGGGCCTGGCCTGCGCGATCCGGCTCGGCCAGCTGCTCGAGGAGCATCCGGCGATGGCCGAGCGGCTCGGCGAGGTGCCGGTGGCGGTGCTCGAGAAGGGCAAGCAGCCCGGCTCGCACCTGCTCTCGGGCGCGGTCGTGGACCCGCGGGCGCTGCGCCGTCTCTTCAGGGACCGCCTGCGGATGGACGAGCTGCCCTCGTACGGGGAGGTCCCGGGCGAGTCCGTCTACGTCCTGACGCGCCGCTCGGCGCTCCCGATCCCGGCGCCGCCGCCGATGCGGAACCACGGCAACTGGATCTTCTCGCTCTCGCAGCTCGGCCGCTTCCTCGGGGAGCGGGCCGAGGAGGGCGGCGCGATGATCCTCCCCGAGACCGCGGCGCAGAAGCTTCTCGTCTCGCACGGCCGCGTCGTCGGCGTGCGCACCGGCGACAAGGGCCGCAACCGCGAGGGCGGCGAGCTCGGCAACTTCGAGGCAGGCTCCGACCTCGTCGCCAAGGTGACGGTGCTCGCGGAGGGAACGCAGGGCCACCTCACCGGCGTCGCGCTCGACCGCTTCTCCCTGCGCGGCGAGGAACCGCAGGTGTGGGAGCTCGCGGTCAAGGAGGTCTGGAAGGTCGCGAAACCGCTCGACCGCGTGATCCACACGATGGGCTGGCCGCTCCGAGCCGGCAAGCGCTACCGCGAGTTCGGCGGCTCGTTCATCTACCCGATGGGCGAGGACATGGTCACGATCGGCCTCGTCGTCGGGCTCGACTACCGCGACGCGTCGCTCTCCGTGCACGACCTCCTCCAGGAGCTCAAGACGCACCCGAAGATCCGGCGCATCCTCGAGGGCGGCGAGCGCGTGGAGTGGGGCGCGAAGACGATCCCGAGCGGGGGCTTCCACTCGCTGCCGCAGCGGCTGCACGCGCCCGGCCTGCTCCTCTGCGGCGACGGAGTCGGCATGGTCAACATCCCGCGGCTGAAGGGCGTCCACTACGCGATGGAGTCGGGACGGCTCGCGGCGGAGTCGGCGTTCGCGGCGCTGCAGCGCGGCGCGACGCCCGCGCAGTCGCTGCGGTCGTACGACGAGGCCGTGCGCGGCAGCTACATCGCGAAGGACCTGCACGAGGTGCGGGACATGCGGCAGGTCTTCGGCCGCGGCTTCTTCGTCGGGGGGGCGCTCGCGAGCGCCATGACCGTGTCCAAGGGGCGCCTCGCCGTCGGAAAGCTGCGCGCCGAGCCGGACGCCGAGCAGCCGCTCCTGCGCAGCGGCCGCGCCGCGCGGTATCCGGCGCCGGACGGGAAGCTGACGTTCGACAAGCTCTCGTCGGTCTTC
>DATCYP010000044.1:0-40444 GCA_036526375.1 Gaiellaceae bacterium
TGGACGGCCGCCCTCCTGCGGCGCGAGTTCGAGGAGCCCGTCGTGCTCCAGACCGGCACCGACCTCGGTGAGGCGACGCTCGAGACCGGCGGCCTCGTGCGCCGGATCCAGACCGGGCTGCTCCGCACCTACGTCCTCTTCCTCGCGGCGGGGGCCGCGGGCGTCGTCCTCGCCTTCCTGATCGCCAAGTGAGCGCGACCGCTCTCACCTCGATCCTGATCTGGCTGCCGATCGCCGGGGCGCTGCTGATCTGGCTGCTGCCGCTGTCGCGCTATGCGACCGGAAGCCTCGCGATGCTCTTCGCGCTCGCCGAGGTCGGGTTCTGGATCGAGCAGGTCGCGCGCTTCGACTTCGCCCGCTCGGGCCTGCAGATGGAGGAGCGCGCGAACTGGTTCGGCGACCTCGGCGTCTCGTACCACGTCGGCGTCTACGGCTTCTCGCTCTGGCTCGTCGGCCTCACCGTCGTCGCCATGGCCGCCTGCCTGGGCTACGGCTTCTGGGTGGGCCGCGACCGCCCGCGCGCCTACTTCGGGCTGATGCTGCTGCTCACGGGCGCCACGGTGGGCGTGTTCGTGGCGCAGGACCTGATCCTCTTCTATGCCTTCTTCGAGGCGATGCTGATCCCGCTGTACATCCTGATCGGCGTCTGGGGCGGTGCGCGGAGGATGGAGGCGACGATCAAGTTCGTCATCTACACGATGACGGGCTCGCTGCTGATGCTGGCCGCGATCGTCGTCTACGGCCTGCAGGCAGGGACGTTCGACCTCGTGGACGGACCGGCGAGCGCGAGCCGCTGGCTCTTCCTCGGCTTCATGGTCGCGTTCGTGATCAAGGCGCCGCTCTTCCCGTTCCACGGCTGGCTGCCGGACGCCTACCGCGAGGCGCCGCCAGAGGTGAGCGCCGTCCTCTCGGGCGTGATCGCCAAAGCGGGGCTGTACGGGATGCTGCGAATCGCGATCGCGAAGTTCCCCGACCCGACCTCGTTCTACCGGACGGCGGTGCTCGCGCTCGCCGCGGCCGCGCTCGTGTATGGATCGCTGCTCGCCTTCCGCTCGGCGGACTTCCGCGGAGTCGTCGCGTACTCCTCGCTCGCGCAGTCCGGCCTGATCGCGCTCGGCCTGTTCGCCGGCACCGACCTCGGCTTCGACGGCGCCGTGCTGCAGATGATCGCGCACGGGCTGATCTCGACCTCGCTGTTCCTCATCGCCGGCGCCGTGGAGCGACGGACGACGACGGGCGAGTTCCGGCTGCTCGGAGGGATGGCGCGAGGACGGCCCGCGCTCGCGACGCTGCTGATGACCGTCGGGATCATCTCGCTCGCCGTGCCCGGCTCCGCCTCGTTCGCGGGAGAGTTCCTGATCCTGGCCGGCGTGTTCCAGCGCGCGTGGTGGTGGTCGGCGATCGGCGCCGGCGCGATCGTGCTCGCGGCCATGTACATGCTGCGGCTGATCTCCGCGGTGCTGCACGAGGCGCGCGGCTCGACGGTCGCGGACGAGGCGCTCGACCTGCGGCCGGGCGAGCTCGCGCTCGTCGTCCCGCTCGTGGGAGTGCTGCTCGCGCTCTCCGTGTGGCCGGCGGGGATCAGCCACCACTCGTTCTTCGGGCAGAGTCCGGCAGCGGCCGTGAAGGGCCAGTTCAAGTGACGCTGCAGACGCCGCACATCGACTGGTTCGGGTTCTCCCCCGTCTTCGCGCTCATCGGCGCGTCCTTCCTCGCGCTCCTCTGCGCCGTGCTCGTCCCGCGCGCCGTCCGGCGCCTCGCCGCCGCGGGGTTCGCCGCCGTAGGCTTCACGGCTGGGATCGTCCTCTCGATCTGGCTCTACGTCGACAGCGCCCACGGGCACACGATCGGCGCGGGCGCGTTCTACCGGGACCGCTGGACCATGCTCGGCCAGATCATCCTCTGCGGCGTCGGGCTCGCGACGACGCTCGTGGCCGTGGAGCACGTGCCGGGCTGGAGACGCGACGCCGATCCCACGCGCCGGGACGATCACGTGGCGGAGTTCTTCGCGCTCCTGCTCGCCTCGGCCGCGGGCATGGCCTTCTTCGTCGGCGCGGCGAACCTCATGACGCTCTTCCTCTCGCTCGAGTGGTTCTCGATCGCGCTCTACGTCATGTGCGCGATCGACTACGACCTCGAGGGCTCGCTCGAGGCGGGACTGAAGTACCTCATCGTCGGCTCGTTCGGCGCAGGCGCGCTGCTCTTCGGTTCGGCGCTCGTCTACGGCGCGACGGGGACGATCTCGTTCCACGGCATCGCCCGCGAGGTCGCGGCGCGGGGAATCACGGGCGACACGTTCGTCGTCGTCGGGATCGCGCTGATCATCGCGGGCCTCGGCTTCAAGATGTCGGCGGCCCCGTTCCACATGTGGACGCCCGACGTGTACGAGGGCGCGCCCACCACGGTGACCGCCTGGATGTCGTCCGCCACGAAGGTGGCGGCGCTCCTCCTCACGTTCCGCCTGATGACGACGGCGTTCCCGCACGACGCGCGCCTGTGGAGCTGGGCCTTCGCGATCGTCGCGACGGCCTCGCTCGCGATCGGCAACTTCGCGGCGCTCGTGCAGCGGAACGTGAAGCGGATCCTCGCCTACTCCTCGATCTCGCACGCCGGCTTCATGCTGATCGGCCTCAGCGCCGGGAGCGCGCTCGGCGGCCGTGCACTCATGTACTACCTCGTCCCCTACTCGGCGATGGCCTTCGGCTCGTTCGCGATCGTCGCCGCGAGGGAGCGCGAGCTAGGGGTGCCGGTGACCCTCGAGAACCTCGCAGGCTTCGGCTGGGAGCGGCCGTTCCTCGGCGTGGCGATGTGGTTCTTCATGTTCGGCTTCGCGGGCCTGCCGCTCGGCGGCGGCTTCGTCGGCAAGTTCTACGTCTTCGCGGCCGCATACCGCCACGGCTGGGTCTGGCTCGTGATCGTCGGCGTGCTCGCGACGCTCGTCAGCCTCTACTACTACCTCGGCATCGTGCGGGCGATGTACATGCGCCCGTCGGCGGAGCTCCAGGTGCAGCCGGGCGGCGGAGTGGCGGTGACCGGCGGCGCGCCGGCCCGCGAGAGCCTCCTCCAGATCGCGGTCGGGGCGGCGCTCGTCGTCTCCTTCGGCTCGCTCTTCGCGGTGCAGCCGCTGATCGATCTGGCGCGGCATGCGGCGAGCGCGTTGCCTCTCTGAAAGCCCTCTGAAAAGAGCGTGCAATTTCGGTGCGCCTGGGCGTTCCCGCCGGCGCGCGGTCCGGTACGACTCCGCCCAAATCGACGACCAAGGAGCGGGCGATGCTACGAGGCCACCTGATGCGAACACGGCTCGGACTCGTTCTTGCGGTCGCGGCCGGCGTAGTGCTCGGCGCCGTCATCGGACAGCCGGGAGCCGGAAACGCCGCAGCCAACGCGAAGCCCAGGCCCAAGACCCTGCCCACCATCTCCGGCACGGCAGAGGTCGGACTGACACTGGTCGCAACGCGAGGGACGTGGACCGGGAGTCCGACGTCGTTCCACTTCGCCTGGACCAGGTGCAACTCCGCCGGAGCCGCCTGCCTGCCCATCGGGGGCGCGACGGCCAAGATCTACACACCCACGGTCAGCGACATCAGCCACACGCTTCGGATGAACGTGACCGCGCACAACAGCAGCGGATCCACTACCGCGGCCTCCGCCGCTACGGCGGTCATACCGCCGAGCGGGTGTCCGCCCGGAAGCGGCGCGATCCAGATCGCCTCGCTGACGCCGCCGGCGCGCCTCTCCATCGACTCGGCGGCAGTCTCGCCGGCCGTGCGGCGCTCGACGAACGCGATCCATCTCCACGTCAAGATCACGGCGTGCGGCGGTCGCCCTGTCCAGGGGGCGAGCGTCTTCGCGACCGCGATCCCCTATGCCCAGTTCGCCGTGGGCCAGGCCGCGACGGCCGCCGACGGCACCGTCGTGCTGACGGAGTCGCGGCAGGCCGGGTTCCCTGTGAGCCGGCGCCAGCACCTGCTCGCGGTCTTCGTCCGCGCGTGGAAGCAGGGAGAACCGGTGACCAGCGGCGTGTCCTCCAGCCGCGTGGTGGCTTTCCACTTCGCGCGCCACTGAGCACCGAGTGAACGGTGGTGGCACCCTGCCGGGCCGCGGCGGGGTGCCGCCCCACTAAGCGGCGCGGGAGAGGAGCTCGTCCACCTCGGCCGGACGGAGGCGGCGCGGCCGGCGCGTCCGGCGCGGGACTCGCACCGGCTCGAGCACCCAGGCGACGAGCGGAACGCCGTACACGAGCAGCGCGAGCAGCAGCGCCCACGTGGCGAGCGGAGACGGAGCGGCTCCGGTCGGCGCGTTCGAACGGGCGGCGGAGGCGACGACGACGAGCGCGAGCGCGATGCCGCCCGTCACGGCGCGCAGGCGCGCGGGGCGTCCCTCGAGCGCGTCGCTGACGGCGACGAAGGCCGCAGCCGCTGCCGCGGGAACCGTCAGCAGCCCGAGCCACAGAGCGAGTCCGCGGAGGTCCATTGCCCCGGCCGCAAGAGCAGCCGTCGCGAGCACCAGGGGCAGGAGCCGCGAACCCACGACACGTAGGTTCACGGTCGCATCGGATGGTCCTTCCTCAGTAGGCTCGCGGCGACCCAGTACAAGGAGCACGAATGCCTGACACGACCCTGACCTGGCTCGGCCACTCGACCTTCCGGTTCGACTCCCCGGGCGGCAAGCGCGTCTACGTCGACCCCTTTCTGAACGGGAATCCGAAGTGCCCGGAGTCGGAGCTCGAGCCCGAGCGCATCGACGTGATCGCGCTCACGCACGGACACGGCGACCATGTCGGCGACACCGTCGAGCTCGCCAGGAAGCACGGCTGCACCGTGGTCGCGCCGGTGGAGCTCGCCGGCTGGCTGCAGGGCAAGCAGGGCCTCGAGAACGTCCTCGACCCGAACAAGGGGGGCACCGTCGAAGCGGCGGGCGTCAAGTTCACGCTCACGAACGCGCACCACTCGAGCTCGAACAACGACGGCGAGTACATGGGCGAGCCGTGCGGCATCGTCGCCGAGGTCGAGAGCGGGACGAAGCTCTACTTCGCCGGCGACACCTGCGTCTTCGGCGACATGCAGCTCATCGGGCGCCTGTACTCGCCCGACGTCGCGATCCTGCCGATCGGCGGCCATTACACGATGGATCCGCGCGAGGCGGCCGTGGCGCTCGAGCTGCTCGGGACGAAGCGCTGCGTCCCCTGCCACTACGGCACGTTCCCGCTCCTCGCGGGGACGCCGGCGCAGCTCCGCGAGCTCGCGCCGGACGTCCAGGTGGACGAGATCGAGCCCGGCGACTCCGTGACTCTATGAGGGAGCGCTGGTGGGGCGGGAGCGGCCGGCGGGTGCCGGAGCTCGCGGTCGAGGGTGATGCCGCCGTGCCGGCGGAGGAAGCGCTCGTCGTCGACGGCGTCGGCGACCTACGGGCGATCGCGGAGGCGTTCGAGGCGGGCCGGCCCGTGGTCGTCCGCGCCGGATCCGCGGAGGAGGTGCGCGCGGCGCTCGCGCGGCCCGAGGTGGCGGCGGTGCTCGTGCCCGAGGAGAGGCGCGAGCTGCTCGAGCTCGATCTGACGGAGCTGACCTATGGCTGAGCCGGTCGTCGCGACGTACTCCATCGTCGGCTGCGACCTCGAGGCGCAGCAGTGGGGCGTCGCGGTGCAGTCCAAGTTCCTCGCGGTCGGCTCGGTCGTGCCCTGGGCGGAGCCGGGCGTCGGAGCGATCGCGACGCAGGCGTACGCGAACCCGAGCTACGGCCCGAACGGGCTCTCCCTGCTCCGCCAAGGCCTGAGCGCGGGCGAGGTCGTGGAGCGGCTGACGTCGGAGGACGAGGGACGCGACGAGCGCCAGCTCGGAGTCGTCGACGCGCAGGGCGGCAGCGCGAGCTGGACGGGACCGGAATGCAACGACTGGGCCGGGCACCTGACCGGCCCCTGCCACGCGGCGCAGGGCAACATCCTCGTCGGCGAAGAGACGGTGGCCGCGCTCGCGAAGACCTTCGAGGAGAACCCGCAGCTGTCGCTCGTGCAGCGGCTGATCGAGTGCCTCGCCGCGGCGCAGGCGGCGGGAGGCGACCGGCGCGGGCAGCAGTCGGCCGCCGTCCTCGTCGTGCAGCGTGACGGCGGCTATGCGGGCCTGTCGGACATCCTCGTCAGCCTCCGCGTCGACGACCACGAGCGGCCGATCCAGGAGCTGCGCCGCATCTACGGGCTGCACCAGCGCCTGTTCGAGGTCAGCCCGCGCGAGGACTGGCTGCCGGTCGAGGGCGAGCTCCGCGCGGAGGTCGACGAGCGGCTCGCCCGGCTCGGCTACGAGACGCTGGGCGCCTGGGCCGCAGTCGAGAACCTCGAGGAGCGCGTCGACGGCGAGGACGCGGTCGACCCCGTCGTCCTCGACGCCCTGCGCGAGGCGAGCTCGTGAGCGTAGGCTCGACGGAGCTCACCAAGGAGCGGAGGCGGCGGCCCGGCCGGCGCCGGAGCGGGAAATGAGCGACGGCTACCAGATCCTGTCGCTCGACGAGGTCGAGACGGCATCGCACGACGGCAGCACCCTCATCCCCGTGCGGCACACGCTCGGCTTCCAGCCCGCCGGCGTCAACGCGTGGGTCGCCGACAGCGGTGCGCAGCTGATCCCGCCGCATACCGAGGACAGCGGCAACGAGGAGCTGTACGCGGTCGTGCGCGGACGCGCCAGGTTCACCGTCGGCGAGGAGGAGGCGGATGCTCCCCCCGGCACGCTCGTCTTCGTGCCGCCCGAGGTCTTCCGCACAGCGGTCGCCGAGGAGGACGGCACGATCGTGTTCGCAGTGGGCGGGAGCGTGGGCGAGCCGTTCAACGCCGGAGGCTGGGACTCGTTCGCCCTGGCGAACACGTACCGGCAGGCGGGACGCTCCGAGGAGGGGCGGACGATCATGGCACGGCTGATCGCGGAGAAGCCCGACTACTGGCCGACGTCGTACAACGCAGGCTGCTTCGAGGCGCTGGCGGGCAACCCCGACGCCGCCTTCGAGCACCTGCGCCGCGCGAAGGAGCTCGACGCCGAGGGCCGGTCTGCGCAGTACTTCCGCGGGGACGGCGACCTCGACCCGCTCCGCGACGACCCCCGCTTCCAGGAGCTGCTGGCATGAACATCGCCCACATCGACGAGCTCGACCGGATCGTCATGCCCGACGGCTTCGTGTGGCGGCCCGTGCGCCGGCACTTCGGCATCCGGGCGTTCGGCACGAACGCGTACACGCCGGGGGCGAGCGGCCACATCGTCGAGGAACACACCGAGGAAACCCTCGGACACGAGGAGATGTACCTCGTCCTGCGCGGCCGCGTCCGCTTCACCGTGGACGGAAACGACCACGAGCTCGGCCCGGGTCAGCTCGTCCACGTGCGCGACCCCTCCCTCCGCCGGGCCGGCGTCGCGCTGACCGACGACGCGGCGGTCCTCGCAGTCGGCGGCAAGCCCGGCGCGCCGCACGAGGTGTCCGCCTGGGAGTACACCTTCTTCGCGAGCCCTCACATCCGCGCCGGTCGGTACGACGAGGCAAGGCGGCTCCTGCGCGAGGCCCTCGAGGAGAAGCCCGGCAGCGCGCCGATCCTCTACGACCTCGCCTGTGTCGAGGCGCTCGCCGGGGAGAGCGACACGGCGCTCGAGCTGCTCGGCCAGGCCGTCGCGGCAGACGAGCGCTTCCGCGAGTACGCGCAGACGGACGAGGACTTCGCCTCGATCCGCGACGATCCGCAGTTTCCGCAAGCCGACGCTTGAGCGACCGCGGCCGGCTCGCACGGGTCTTCTGGCTCGGCGGCATGTCGGGCGTCGGCAAGACGACCGCGGCGCGGGCGCTGGCGCGCCGCCACGACCTGCGGCTCTACTCGTTCGACGCCTACAACTTCGCGCACGCGCCGCGCCTGCCGGAGGAGCCGAGGACGTTGGACGAGATCTGGGTCGACATGACGCCCGAGGAGCTCGCCGACTGGTTCGAGGAGAAGAGCCGCGAGCGATTCCCCCTCGTGCTCGGCGACGTCCTGGGGCTGGAGGACGAGGCGCCGGTGATCGTCGACGGGCCGCAGCTCCTGCCCGAGCTCGTCGCGCCCCTCGCAGCGTCGCCCCAGCACGTGCTCTATGTCGTCGCGCCACGCAGGACGCAGGAGGCGCTCGTCCGGGCGCGTGGCTCGGGTGTCTCGAGCAGGGTGCGCGATCCCGAGCAGAGCCGCCGCAACCGGCTAGCCCGCGACGAGGAGCTCGTGCGGCGGTTGCGCGCGACTGCCGCAACACACGGTTTCGGGATCGCCGAGGTACAGGACGTCACCGAGACGCTGCCGACGGTCGAGCGGCACTTCGAGCCGCTGCTCGGAGAGTGGATCGGAGCGCCGCACGGGGACGTCTCCCGCCGCCGCCGGGAGGAGAACGACGCGCGGATGTTCCAGTGGCGTGCCTACAACGACTCGATGGGCGTCGAACCCTCCGGCGAGCTCGACTTCGCGTGCGAGTGCGACACCCCGGGTTGCACCCTCTTCGCGACCCGTGGGCTGGCGGAGGCCGAAGCCGCGAGAGCCCGCGGCGAGCGACTGCTCGCAACGGCGCACTAGCTGTCGCCCGGGAGGCGCACACCCGCGGCGAGCTCGCGGAGCGCCGGCACCGGATCCGCTTCCGGCCGTGCGACGAGAATGACCGCGCCGTGGCCCTCGTCGCGCACGAGCGCGTCGACGAGCAGTTGCAGCCCGAGCGCGAGGGCGAAGGCCTTGTGCGCCTGCTCGCCGCCGAACGGGACGAGCTCCTCCTCCTGCGCGAGACCCGCGACGACGTCCCCCCACGTCACGGCGCCCATCGAGGCGTCGACCACGACGGGGTCGCCGGCACTGCTCGGGATCCCGATGGCCAGCGGGTTCGTGCCTGCGAGTTTCGGGCCACCGGCCGGATGCCCGAGCCGCCGCGGCGACGTCGCCGTGAGCAGCGCGACGAGCCCGCCGCCCGCGAGCCGGCGCACGTGATGGCCGAGCATCCCGGTCGGGAACGTCCGCTCGCACACGACGAGACGCGCGTGCGCGGGCGGCCGCTCGAGCTGGGCGCGAACCACTCGGCCGAGCACGAGGTAGCCGATCGCGCCCCCACCGTGCCAGCGCTGGAAGCCCTCGTCCTCCTCCACGAGAGCCGGCTCCGCCGAGGGGTCGTAGCCCTCGAGGCCCTCGAGCCAGGGAATGCGTGCGTGGCCGTGGCCCTGCTTGCCGCGCCGCTCGGCGCCGTCGAAGTGCGCCCACAGCTCCTGCGCGTCGTCCTCCCCGAAGCCGAGCGCCTGCAGGCGCGCGAGCCCTTCCTCAGGCTGCACGGCGCATCCTGAACTCGAGAGCGGGCCAGCCGCGGTCCGAGGCGATGCGGCGCAGCGCACGGTCGGGATTGACCGCAACCGGGTGCCCGACGACCTCGAGGAACGGCAGGTCGGTGTGGCTGTCGGAGTACGCGGTGCACTCGGCGAGGTCGAGGCCCTCCTCCTGCGCGACCTCCCGCACGACCTCCGCCTTCGCCTCGGCGTGGAGCGACCGCACGGCCTTGCCGGTGTAGCGCCCGTCCTGCACCTCGCAGATCGTGCCGAGCGCGCCGTCGAAGCCGAGATCCGCCGCGATCGCGTCGACGATCTCCTGCAGCGTGGCCGAGACGATGTAGACGCGCTCGCCGCGGGCACGATGCTGCTCCACCAGCTGCATCGACTCTGCGTAGACGAGCGGCCTGAGCACCGGCTCCAACGCTTCCGCCACCAGCTCGCGGAGCTCGTCCGGCGTGTGGCCCGTGAGGACGCGCAAGCCATGCTCCGCAGCTCGCTGCACCGCCTCGTGGCTCGCACCGCGCGCGACGAAGAGGAGCTGCCAGCCGGCGGCGCGCACCATCTGCCGGCGGGAGATGAGGCCACGCTCGCGGAGGGAGCCCGCCAGAGCCAGGGCGGACGACCGCCGCAGGAGCGTCCGATCGAGATCGAAGAAGGCGGCCGCGGCCACGCCCGAGCGGCGTCCGGTCAGCCCACGAGCGGCAGCGACTTGACGATGCCGCCGCGCTCGCGGCGGAGCGCCTCGATCTCCTGCGCGATGGCCACGATCGCCTGCGCCGACACGGCCTCCGGCTGCGCGGAGACGACCGGGGCGCCCGCGTCGCCCTGCTCGCGCAGCGCCGGGTCGAGCGGCACCGTGCCGAGCAGCGGCACGCCGAGCTCGCGCGCGAGCTCCTCTCCGCCGCCGGTTCCGAAGACGTCGCCGGACATGTTCTCGACCACTCCGAGCAGCCGCATGTTCGTCTTCTGCGCCATCGCCGCGGCGCGTGCCGCGACGTCCTGAGCGAGCTTCTGCGGCGTCGTCACGACGACGACCTCGGCGTGCGGGAGGAGCTGGCCGAGCGAGATCGAGACGTCGCCCGTGCCGGGAGGCATGTCCACGACGAGCACGTCGATCTCGCCCCAGTGGACGTCCGTGAGGAACTGCTCGAGCGCGCGATGCAGCATCGGCCCGCGCCACATGACGGGCTCGTTGCCGTCGAGGAAGAAGCCGATCGACATCAGCTTCAGGTCGTCCTTGACGGGCGGCACGATCATCTCGTCGACCGCGATCGGCCGCTGCCGGATGCCGAGCACGTGCGGGATCGAGTGGCCGTAGATGTCCGCGTCGAGGACGCCGACGCTGTGGCCGGCCTGCGCGAGCGCGACCGCGAGGTTCGCGGCGAGCGAGGACTTGCCGACGCCGCCCTTGCCGCTCGCGACCGCGAGCACGCGGCAGTCGGCCGGCAGCCGGATCACACCGTCTCGCTCGGGCGCGCCGCCGCGCAGCTTTTGCGTCAGCGCCTGCCGCTCCTCGGGCGTCATGACGTCGAACGAGAGCTCGACCCCCGTCACCCCCGCCACGCCCGCGACCGCCTGCTCGACCTGCTTCTCGAACGAGTCGCGCAGCGGGCAGCCCGCGACGGTGAGGACAATCGTGAACGCAACGACGCCGTCGTGAATCTCGACGTCGCGCACCATGTCGAGCTCGGTGACCGGACGCCGGAGCTCCGGGTCGATCACCTGCTCGAGAGCCTTCAGGACTTCGTCGCGCGACGGTTCCACGACAGCGAGCGTAGCGTCTAGGTGCCCGGCTCAGGGGGCTCGAAGCGGCCCCGACCGGTCCGCCGGATCCGGCCCGTGGCCACTGCCTCGCCGAGCGCACGGCGGAAACGGCCCGGCCCCCAGCGTCGCGCCCCGACGTCGCGGAAGAGCTCGTCGCGGGAGATCGGGCCGCCCTCGTCGACGGCGCGTCCGATCGCCTCGACCTCCCGCTGCAGCTCGGTGAGCGCGGTCGGCCGGCGGAGCGAGGTCCCGACGAGGCCCGGCGAGTAGTACGGATACTCCAGCCCGGGCCCCGGCCGGTAGCGCCGACGTCCCTCGCGCTCGCGCTCGGGCATCTGCTCCGCTTCCTCGGCCGTGAGCGGCTTGGCGATGTTCTCGAGCGGCACCTGTTCGGCCTTGACGCCGAAGAACAGCTCCACGATGCCGCCGACCGCCATCACCGCGGCGCCGACGAAGAACGCGACCGCGACCTCGCCGCGATTCCCCGAGGCGATGAGGTTGCCGAACAGCAGCGGCCCGATGATCCCCCCGATCCCGGTCCCGACGGCGTAGAAGAAGGCGATTGCGAGCGCGCGCGTCTCCATCGGGAAGATCTCGCTCACCGTGAGGTACGCGGCGCTCGCTCCGGCGGAAGCGAGGAAGAACGTGGCGAAGATGAACGCCTGGAAGGTCCACGCCGAGCCGCCGAGCGCGTTGCCGGTGAACAGCGCGGCCATGATCGCCGCCACGGCCGCCGAGCCGAGGTACGTGCCGGCGATCATCGGCTTCCTGCCGACGGTGTCGAACAGCCGGCCGAGCAGCAGCGGACCGAGGAAGTTGCCGACGGCGAAGACGATGAGGAAGACGGGAACGAAGCCCGAGGAGACCTTCCAGAACGTCGAGTAGAGGGTCCCGAGGTTGAACGTGACGCCGTTGTAGAGGAACGCCTGGCCGATGAAGAGGGCGAGGCCGAGGACGGCGCGGCGCGGGTAGGTTTGGAACGCGGTCTTGGCGATCTCGCGGAACGGGATCGACTCACGCTGGCGCACCGTGATCGAGCTGTCCGGCTCGTCGAGTCGCTCGCCTTCCTCCCGCGCCACGGTCTGCTCGATGCTGCGGACGATCGACTCCGCCTCCTCCTCGCGCCCGTGGATGAAGAGCCAGCGCGGGCTCTCGGGGACGTTGCGGCGGACGAATAGGACGCCGAGGCCGAGCAGCGCGCCGAGGAAGAACGAGATGCGCCAGCCGACGCTCGCGGAGAGCAGCGACTTGTCGAGCAGCAGGATCGCGACCGCGGAGCCGGCGGCGGCGCCGAGCCAGTACGAGCCGTTGATGATCAGGTCGACGCGGCCGCGCACGCGCGCCGGGATCAGCTCGTCGATCGCGGAGTTGATGGCGGCGTACTCGCCGCCGATGCCCGCGCCGGTCAGGAAGCGGCAGAGGAAGAAGAACCAGGCCGTCCACGAGGCCGCCGTGGCGAGCGTGGCGAGGATGTAGACGCCGAGCGTGAGCAGGAAGAGCTTCTTTCGGCCGAAGCGGTCGGTCAGCTGGCCGAAGAAGAGCGCACCGAGACAGGCGCCGCCGACGTAGAACGCGGCCGCCGTGCCGATCTGCGCGGTCGAGATCGCGATCCCGCTGCCGCCCTCCGTGAGGCGCGGCGCGATCGCGCCGACGATCGTCACCTCGAGGCCGTCGAGAATCCAGACCGTCCCGAGGCCGATGACCACGAGCCAGTGGAACTTCGCCCACGGCAGCCGGTCGAGACGCGCGGGGATGTTCGTCTCGATGCGGCCGGTCTCGACGCTCGCGGTCTGGGCGCTCATGTGGATCCTCAACGAGGCTGCGCCGGAGGGGGTTACGCTCGGCTGCGTGTTGAGCTGCCGGCTCATCGGCCACCGGTATCGCTTCCGAGCGGAGGGGCCGACGATGCGATGGATGTGCGAGCGCGGCTGCGGTGCAGGGGGGTCGAAGGAGTACGGGAGCCCCGAGGAGGCCGCGCGCTACGCCGCCGCGTTCGACCGCGAGGATCGCAGCGAGCTCGGCCGGCGCGCCCCGCTGCTCGGCATGTTCCCGCTGCGGATGTGGTGGACGCTGCGCAACAGGCGGCGTTAGCAGGAGGCTGCGTCCCCGCGGCGAAGCGCTCGCCGATGACCTCCGACTCGACGACCGAGGCTCGCTGGCCCCTTCTCAAGGAACGGTCGGCGCCGCTTGCGCAGATGACTCCTCGCACGGACCGGCGGAAGCCACCGCGCTCGGTCTGGCTGCTCACGGGCCTCGCGTTCGTCTGCGGCGGACTCGTCAGTGCCGCCGGCTTCTCCATCGGCTGGCGCCACCAGGCGCAGCGCGACACGGCGGCGCGAACGGCGCTCGCGGCCGCAACCGCCCGCACGCACCGGCTCGAGCAGAGGATCGGCACGCTGCGGACCTCGCTGGCCGCGGCGCGCGCGTCCGCAGCCGCAGCGGCAGCGTCCGAGCGCGCTCTTCTCCAGGCCGCGGGCAAGGTGGGAGTCGAGGCCGCCGCGTCGCGCGGCGCCGCCACCTCGATCTCGGCCGGGGCGGGCTCCCTCAACGCCGCCGCCACCCGGATCGCCGGCGAGCTCAAGACGCTCGGCACGTATCTCACGACCACGCCCTCCGACCAGCTGGACCCCGGCTACATCACGAGCCAGACGACCTATCTCGAACAGCGGCTGACGCGGCTCGAGGACGACGCAGGCAGCCTCGGCAGCTCGGTGGCGTCCTTCGAGGCGACCCTGCGCAAGCTCGACCGCGAGGCCGCCGCGCTGAAGACACGTTGAGTCTCCGGCAGGTCCTGTCCTTTTCGGGCACTCTGTTCGAGGTATGAGCGGAATCGCCGCGCGCTTGACCAAGCTTCTCGTGCTCGCGACCCTGGCGCTCGTCGTCACGGCGTCGGGCGGGAACGCGGCGGGCCCGGTGCGCACACGAATCCTCGGCGTCGTTCCACACCTCAGCCACTCCAGCGCCCCCGTAGGGCACGCGCTGCCGAAGGCGGGCGCCATCCGAGCGGTCGCTCCCGCGACGCTCACGTTCGACGCGAACTACGAGCGCCTTATCAACCAATACTTCAAGGACGTGGCCGCAGCTAGCGGCCGTACCGACAACGTCTACTCCGTCGCGACCCAGTACTTCGACAACCCCGGCGCCGTGCACATCCAGTACGAGTCGACATTCGGCGGTGCGGCTATCTCACATGACCCGCTCCCTCCGAACGGCTGCGACGACGGCGTCGACACGTACTGCCTCACGGACACGCAGCTTCAGGAGGAGATCCAGACCGTGCTGACCGCGAAGGCTTGGCATGGTGATACCAGCGCCCTCAACCACATGTTCTTCCTTATGACGCCCAACGGTGTCGGCTCATGCGAATTCGCGGGCGCAGCCTCCAACAACAACCCATGCTCGACGAACTTCTTCTGCGCGTATCACAACAACTTCGTCGACTCGAGCGGCGAGCAAGTCATCTATGCCAACGAGCCATACATGGGGCCTCTACCCCCGGGGGAGTGCACCGCCGAGGGCATCCCGAGTCTGCGCGACCAGGGCTTCCCGAACAACGACGTCGATGCGGAGACGACGATCAACACGATCAGCCACGAGCACAACGAGGCGATCACCGACCCGCTCGGCAACGCCTGGATCGCCGCAGACACCAACGAGAACGGAGATCTCTGTGCCTACATCTTTGGGACACAGTTGGGTGGAACGCCTGGTATCGATGCTTACAACCAAGTGATCAACGGCCACCGCTACGACCTGCAGCAGGAGTACAGCAACACGGACAGCGGCTGCATCCAGCGTCCCAATGGGACCGTCTCGGCGGCCAACGTGAAGGAGCAGCTTCCCTACAACAAAGGCCCGGTGATGCACACGAACACGACGTACGCAATCTACTGGCTTCCCACGCCGGGCAACACGAGCCTTCCGGTCGTCACCGGATCGGCGCTCGTCCACCACACCCTCACGACGTCGGCGGGAGCGTGGAACGGCGGGGCGACCGGCTTCCACGACCAGTGGCAGCGCTGCTCCGGCACGAGCTGCGTCAACATCCCCGGCGCCACGGCGACCACCTACAAGCTGACGGCCGCGGACGGCGGCCACATCGTGCGCTCGAGCGTCAGCGCCACGAACGTCAACGGCGCGTCGGCGCCCACGGCCTCGGCGGCGACGGCGGTCGTGATCGACGTCCCGGCCGCAACGAGTCTGCCCCACATCTCGGGGCGTGCCAGGGTCGGAAAGAAGCTGTCCGGGAGCCACGGCGCCTGGACGTACTCGCCCGCGAGCTTCAACGTGCAGTGGCTCCGCTGCAACGCGCACGGCGGACACTGCTCGAGCATCCACCATGCGACGCACTCGACGTACAAGCTGACGAAGCACGACGCGGGCCATCGGCTGCGCCTTCGTGTCACCGCCGCCAACGCGGCCGGAAGCACGGTCGCCCTCTCGAAGCCGAGCGCGCGCGTGCCAGCCGCCAAGCACCACTAGCGCGCGAGCAGCCGCCCCAGGTGCGCGGCGTTCCGCGGCGCGAACCCCTCCCAGTCGTTGTTGAAGTACGCGAAGACGTCGTGCGTCCGGCTCCAGTCGCGTAGCCGCGTGGCCCACGCCCGGAGCTCCGACTCGGCGTAGTTGCCCCGCCGCCCGCGCGTCCCGGCGTGGAGGCGGACGTACGTCCAGTCCGCGGTCAGCTCGTGCGTCTGAAAGGCGTTCACCTGGGGCCGATCGCCGATCACGAGCGCGACGCCGTGCTCCCGCAGGAGCGCATACGTGTCCTCCACGAACCAGGACGGATCGCGGAACTCGAAGCAGTGCCGCAGCTCAGGCGTCAGCCGCGCGAGCGCGTCCGCCAACCGTTCGTCGTCACGCCGGAACGTCGGGGGCAGCTGCCAGAGAAGCGGCCCGAGCTTCGGCGAGCCGAGCAGCGGCTCGATGCGCTCGAGAAAGCGCTCGAGCCCGGGACCGAGGTCGCGCAGCCGCTTGATGTGCGTGAGGTAGCGCGAGGCCTTGACCGAGAAGAGAAATCCCTCGGGCGTCTGCTCGAGCCATCGCGCGACCGCGTCGACGCGCGGCAGCCGGTAGAAGGTCGAGTTCACCTCCACCGTGTCGAAGCGCTCGGCGTAGAACTCGAGCCAGCGCGACGCCGGCAACCGCGGCGGATAGAAGACGCCGTCGCGCCAGTGGGCGTAGTTCCAGCCCGAGAGGCCTATGCGGACAGGGCGTCGGCGATTCGCCTGCACACCGCGGTCGTTCCCGCGGCGACCACGCGCGAACGCTGCTCGAGGTCGAGCGGCGCAGCGCCGAACGACTCCTCGACGTCGAACAGATCGAGTGCGAGCCCCACCTCACTACAGAGAAGCTGCGCGGCCGCGATGTCCACCGAGCGGGCCGGCTTGAGAGAGCAGACGGCGTCGACGCGGCCGGCTGCGAGGTGGCAGAGGGAGAGGGCGAGCGAGCCCATGATGCGCAGCCGGTAGGCGAGGTCGGCGACCTTGGGCGCCTCCTCCGCGACGAGTGACGTCCTCGTCGCCTCGAAGGAGAGGATCTCGACCTCGTCCTTCGGCCGCACCGCGCCGAGCGGCGCCCCGTTCAGCCACGCTCCCTCGCCTCGCCGCGCGACCCACTCCTCGCGCGAGCCGAAGTCGTGGACGAAGCCGAAGACGACGTCGTCCATCGTCTCGCCTTCCGCGACCGCGATCGAGATGGAGAAGAACGGGATGCCGCGCTTGGCGTTGAGCGAGCCGTCGATCGGGTCGACGACGAGGAGCGGCAGCGCCGAGCCGCCGACGCGGCCGACCTCCTCCGACACGATCGCGCCCGCGGCCGCGCGCACACGCGCGATGATCGCCTCCTCCGCGGCCTGATCGATCGCCGTCGTCTCGTCCCCGCCGAGCCCCTCGCCGACGACCGGCTCGCGTTCCGCCCGCGTGGGCAGCCGCTCGAGCACGGCGTCGACGTCCGCGACGGCCGCGCGGCAGAGCTCCAGCCAGTCAGTCAAGCGGCAGGATGACGAGGCCCGAGGTGAGCTTCGGATAGAAGAACGTGCTCTTCTGAGGCATCACGCCGCCGCGGCGCGCGACGTCCCAGACGTCCTCGATGCGCGTCGGGCGGAGAAGGTACGCCGCTTCCGCCCGGCCGCTGTCGACCGCGGCGACCGCCTCCTCGCGCCGCGGCGTGTACGTGACGCCGCCCGGTGCGAGCCGTTCGACGACCTCGGGGTCGAGAAAGCCGTCGCCGGAGAGCAGCTCGTAGCGACCCTCGCGGTAGAGCACCGGCCCGGGGAGGTGCTCCCGGGGAGGCTCGATCGGCGTGCCGGAGCCGGAGCCTGCGCTCTGTGCGACGCGGTGGGTCGGGAAGATCGTCAGCCCCTCCTGACCGGTGGGGACGATGACCGCGAGAAGCCAGGCCGAGGCTTCGCCGCCGTCCTCGGCGTGGAAGGCGAGCGCAGTCTCGTAGCGGTGATGGCCGTCCGCGATCAGGAGCTGGGCGTCGGCGAGCTCCTCCACGAGCGCGTCGGAGAACTCCGCGTCGAGCCGCCAGAGCCGCGACACGACGCCGCCCTCGTCGACCTCCAGCTCGGGCCCGCCGAGGCCGTCGAGCTCGATCGTGCCGTCCCAGAGGAAGAAGAGCGGCTCGAGCTGCGCCCGCGTGGCGCGGAGGAGCCGCAGCCGGCCCTCCTTCGGTCCGGCGTGCGTGCGCTCGTGCGGCAGGACGACCCGGTTGTCGTACGGTTCGAGCCGGAGCGCGGCGACGAAGCCCTCGCGTCGCCGGGAGACGCCGTCCGGGCCGACGTATTCCTGCGCGAGCCACCAGCAGGCCGGCTCGGGATCGCGGGCGAGGACTCCCCGGCTGCGCCACTCCGCGAGACTCGCGGCTGCCTCCTCCTCGCTGTCGGGGAGGGTCAGGTGGACGACGTTGTACGGGCTCCGTCCCCGGAGCTCTTCCCGCTCGTCCGGCCCGATGACGTCGTACGGCGGTGCGACGAGCGATTCGAGCGGGCCTGCGAGAGCCTCGTCGTAGCGGAGCGCGCGGAACGGCCGTACGACTGCCACGGCACTGACCGTACCAACCGGGCGGCCTCGCTCCCGCCTCTTCGGCTCGTGCGGGCGACCGCGGGCGACCCTTGTGTCCAGGCCCGGCGGCCGAGCCGAAACAGATCCGACGTGAGGGCCGCGAGGATCCCGAGCCCCACCACGAGCACGCGCCGTAGAACGCGGACGCTCCAGCGGAGGCGCAGGCTCAAATCTCGCTTCCGGTCCGGCATGAGGCGTCGGCGGCGGTCGACGACGAGCACCTGCTCCTGTGGAACGACGGCGATGACCGCCGACGTCGGCACACGCCGAACGCGATGGCGCCCCGTCCGCACCTCAAGCAGGGAGGGATCGTGCGGATTGATGTCCGCGAGGATCCGCTCGACCGTGCCATGGCCCCCACCTGCGAGCGAGAAACCGACGCAGTTGGCGAGCCAGTAACGGGTGACGGGGCTCGACGCGTCGAACCGCTTGCTCTGGCGCAATGCAACCGCCATCACGCCCCGGTACCCCGTTACCCCGCCATGCGAAACTCCCCGTCGTGACCGCCATCGCCGAGCTGGAGGAGAACCGCACGATCGAGGGCGTCTACGCGGTCGCGCGCAAAGAGCGGCTGCGCACCCGCAACGGTTCGAGCTACCTCGCACTCGAGCTCGTCGATGCGAGCGGACGGATCGGCGCACGGGTCTGGAACGACGTCGAGTTGCTCGACGGACGCTTCGACGCCGGCGACGCCGTCCGCGTGCTCGGCCGCGTCGAGCGGTTCCGCAACGAGCTCCAGGTCGAGGTGCGGACGCTCGAGCCGGCCGAGGGGGTGGATCCGGCCGGACTGACGCCGGGCCTGCGGCGAGACGCGGACGAGCTCGACGGGTTCCTCGAGTTCCTCGTGGGCGAGGTGCACGACGAGGCGCTCCGCAGCGTCGTCTCGCGGGCGCTCGCGGGCGCTCCGCTGCGGTCGTATCCGGCGACCCCCGACGGCCACCACTCGTACGCCGGCGGTCTGCTCGAGCACACGGTCGGGGTGGCGACCCTCTGCCGAGAGCTCGCGCAGATCCATCCGCGCCTGCGCGGCGACCTGCTGCTCGCGGCCGCGCTCGTCCACGACATCGGGAGGACTCGCGAGCTCGGCCCTCCGCCTGTGTTCGCGCCGACCGAGGAGGGGCGGCTGCTCGGACATGTCCACCTCGGGCTGCGAGCCCTCGAGGAGCTCGGCGCCCCGGCGGAGCTGCTGCACGCCGTCGCCTGCCACCACGACTCCCGCGCCGCCCGGACCGCCGAGGCGGCCGTCCTCTACCACGCGAACCAGCTCGACGCGGTCGCGGCGACGCGGCCGGTGCCCGACTAGGTTTGGGAGCCGCTCTCCTGGCACTGGCCGCCAGCGTCAGCTGGGGTCTCGGCGACTTCCTCGGCGGCATCAAGGCGCGGGCCCTGCCCAGCCTGCTGGTGCTGGCCGCATCCCAACCGTTCGGCCTCGCCGCGCTCGGTATCGCCGTGGCCGTTCGAGGGACGGGAGCTCCCGGCGACGAGGTGGCCTGGTCGGCGCTCGCGGCTGTCTTCGGCACGATGGGACTGTTCGCGTTCTACCGCGGGATGGCGACCGGCGCGATGAGCGTGGTCGCCCCGATCGCCGCCGTCGCGGCCGGGGTTCCGGTGATCTGGGGCGTCGCCGTCACGGGCGACCACGTCCACGGCCTGCAGGTGCTCGGCTTCGTCGCGGCGGTCGGCGGCAGCGTGGCCGCGTCGCTCGAGCTGCGGCCGGAGCGCAGGCAGGTCGCGGCCGGCGTCGGCTGGGCCGCGCTCGCGATGCTCGCCTTCGGCGGGTACTACGTCCCGATGCACGCGGCCTCGACCCACGACTGGCTGTGGCCGGCATTCCTCTTCCGCTGCACGTCGGTGACGCTCGTCCTCGCCGTCGTCCTCGCCCGCCGGATCCGGCCCGTCGGCCTGCGCACGCACTGGCCGGGGCTCGTCGCGATCGGCTTCCTCGACACCGGCGGGAACGCGTTCTTCGCCGCCGCCTCGTCGACACACGGCCTGCTCAGCGTCGTCTCGGTGCTCGCGTCGCTCTACCCGGTGGTGACGGTGCTGCTCGCGCGGCTCGTACTCGGAGAGCGGGTACAGCGGACGCAGGATGCGGGAGTGCTCGTCGCGCTCGCCGGCGTCGTCTTGATCACAGCGGGAGGCTAGCCACGCGATCCTCGATCACCGCGCGCAGCTCGCGCACCTCCTCGAGGCACAGCCCGGCCGGGTCGGGCAGGTTCCAGTCGAAGTACTCCTTCCCGGGGAGCACCGGGCACGCGTCGCCGCAGCCCATGGTCACCACGAAGTCCGCCCACTCGACGTCCTCCCGCTCGAGCGCCCTCGGCGTGCGGCCGGAGACGTCGATCCCGACCTCCTCGAGCGCCTCGACGACGGCCTCGTGCAGCTCGTCCGCCGGCCGGGACCCCGCCGAGCGCGCCTCGCCGCCGCGCCGCTCGTAGAGAGCCTGCGCGATCTGGGAGCGGCCCGCGTTCTCGACGCAGACGAAGAGGGCCTTCATCCGCCCAGGGTATGCCGGAGCTCGCGCACCGCGTCGGGGACGAGCCGGTAGTACGCCCACGTGCCGCGGCGGCTCGACTCGACGAGGCCGGCGTCTCGCAGCACCTTCAGATGATGGGAGATCGTGGGCTGCGAGAGCTCGAACGCCGCATTGAGGTCGCAGACGCAGCACTCCTCCGTCGAGGCGAGCCGGTTCACGATCGCAACGCGCGTCGGATCGGAGAGCGCGCGGAAGCGCGCGGCGAGGGTCTCGCTCGCCTCGGGGTCGAGAGGCTCGGTCGCGGGGCCACAGCAAAGGACGGGCAACGTCTTCATCGATCCATCTCAATATAGTGTATCGATGTCGATCGATGAAAGGAGGACGCGATGGCGGCTGACATCTGTTGCCCGGGCGGCGACTGCTGCACCGGCGACGACTGCTGCTGAGTGGCAGCGTGCCGGCGGGGCGTACGACCCGCCGGCGCCTTCTAGACGTTGAAGCGGACGTTGAGGACGTCGCCGTCCTCGACGACGTACGTCTTCCCCTCGAGGCGCTGCTTCCCGGCGCGGGCGGCCTCCGCGTGGCCGCCCGCGGCGACGAGATCGTCCCACCGCACGACCTCGCAGCGGATGAAGCCCCGCGCGATGTCGGAGTGGATCGTCTCCGCGGCGTCGAGCGCCGACTCGCCCCGCCGGAGCGTCCACGCGCGCGTCTCCTTCTCGCCCGCGGTGAAGAACGTGATCAGGTCGAGCGTCTCCGCGAGCCTGCGCACGATCTCGCCGAGTGCGGACTCGCCGCCGCTGCGGAACTCCGCGGCTTCCTCGGGCGCGAGCTCCGCGAGCTCCGCCTCCAGCTGGAGGTCGATGCCGCTTGCACCGTTCACGAGCTCGAGCAGCGGCTTCGTCGTGAGCGGCTCGAGCTCTGGCGGCAGCTCGCCCTCCCACTCCGCGAGCGTCCGGCCCGCATCGAGGTGCGCCAGGAGCCGCTCGAGATCGGCCGCCTCCGCCTTGAGGCGCGCATCCCCCGACTTCGCCTGCTTCCCGACCCGGTCCAACCGCCGTTCGACGTGGTCGCGGTCGGCGACGAGCAGCTCGAGCTTCAGCGTCTCGAGGTCGTCCGCCGGAGCACGCGTGCCGGAGAATCCGTCGAGCACGACGAGGAGCGCGTCGACCTGCCGCAGGTTGCCCAGCAGCTGCGGTCCGGTGCCGGGCACGTCGACGACGCGCACGGCCGCGGGCGTCACCTTCCGCGCGCCGACCGTCTCCGCGAGCCGGTCGAGCCGCTCGTCCGGGATCTGCGCCATCCCGACGTGCTCCTTGCCGGAGTCGTGCGTCTCGGCGCGGGTGAGCGCGCGGAAGAGCGTCGTCTTCCCCGAGCTGGGCAGCCCCACGATCCCGACCTCCAGCGCCACGGGCGGAGGCTAGCGGGCGCTACGCCTCCTGCTGCTGGGCGATCTGCTTCTGGAGCGAGACGAGCGCGCGGTGCTGGAGCGACTTGATCGCACCCTCGGTCTTGTCGAGGATCGCGGCCACCTCCGCGTTCGGAAGGTTGAAGACGAACTTCAGCGTCAGTACCTGCTGCTGCTCGGGCGAGAGGTCCTCGATCAGCTTCAGCATCGACTCGCGGCCGATCGTGCGCATCGCCGTGAGCTCGGCGGACGGCTCCTCCTCGCCCGGCGGCTCGGGAACCTCCTCCTCCGGCTGCCAGCGGCGGCGGGCGCGGAAATGATCCATCGCGAGGTTGTGCGCGATCCGGAACAGCCAGGCCGAGAACGGCGCCGACTGCCATTTGAAGCTGCCGATCTTCTCCAGCATCTTGAGGAAGGTCTGCGTCGTGAGGTCCTCGGCGTCGTGACGGTTGCCGACGCTGACGTGGAGGTAGCTGTAGATGCGGTCGAAATGGATGAGGTACAGCTCCTCGAGCGCGTCGCGGTCGCCCTGCTGGCCGCGTGCGACGAGCTCGCGGACGTGCTCGGTCGACTCGCTCGCGGCCACACGTTCGGTGGGAGAAGCCATCCCCCCTTCGTTTCCCCGAGACCCCACTTGAGCTAACTCGGGCGCCGGCCCTAGGAGCCGAATCCGACGCGGCCGGCCCGGACGATCCGCTTGTAGTACGCGATCTGCGCGACCACCACGTGCAGGGGGCCGTCCTCCGTCTCGAGCACGACCACCGGGCTGCCGGCTCCGGTCGAGCCGAGCGCCGACTCGAGCTCGTCCGCCGAGCGTGCCTCGACGAAGCTGGCCACGATCTGCCCTCCCGCGAAGCCGATCTCGATCCGTACGCGCTCGTCAGCCACCGGCGCAGACCACCTCCGAGAGGACGCCGTGGACGGAATCGGGATGAACGAAGGCGACCTCGAGGCCGAACATACCGCGGCGGGGGGTCTCGTCGATCAGTTCCGCGCCCGCATCCGAGAGATGCGCGAGGGCGGCGCCGATGTCCTCCACCTCGTACGCGACGTGGTGCATCCCGGGCCCGCGCTTCGCGAGGAAGCGGCCGACGGGCGTGTCCTCGCCGAGTGCCCCCAGGAGCTCGAGCCTGCTCTCGCCGACCCGGATGGACGCCGCCTCGACGCCCTGCGCCTCGACGCGCGAGCGATGCTCCAGCCGGGCGCCGAAGAGGCGCTCGTACGTGTCGAGAGCGCCGTCGAGATCCTCGACGGCGAGACCGACGTGATGCACCGACCTCGGCGTCTCCATGCAGCGATCGTATTTGAAAGACTCGCCACGACGATGCGTGCCCCGGCCCTCGCCCTCGTCCTGACGGTCGCGCTGCTCGCCGGTTGCGGCGGTCACGGCAAGGCCGCGAAGCCGAACGGCGAGGCATCGAAGCCGCCCGAGCGCGTGCTCGCCGACGCCAAGGCCGCTGCGACGAAGGCGAGCTCCGCGCACGTCTCGGGAAACGTCGAGTCGGACGCCGGGCCGATCACCCTCGACCTCTCCACGACTCGCGGCAAGGGTGCGAAGGGATCGATGTCGACGAACGGTCTGAAGTTCGACCTGATCCGGATCGGCGACGTCGCCTACATCCGCGGCAGCGACGAGTTCTACAAGCACTTCGCCGGCGCCGCGATCGCGCAGCTCATCCGCGGCAAGTGGCTCAAGGCGTCCATCACCAACCCGCGCTTCCACTCGCTCCTGCCGCTGACGAGTGTCGGCCTGCTGCTGGGCAAGGTCAGCTCGAGCCACGGCAAGCTCGTCAACGACGGCAAGACGACGTACAAGGGCGCCGACGTGGTGGCCATCCGGGACACGTCGGACAACAGCAAGCTCTACGTCGCAGCCACCGGCACGCCGTACCCGGTGGCGATCGTCGGCGGCAAGAAGGGCGTCTCCGGGACGATCACGTTCGGCGACTGGAACAAGCACGTCTCGCTGTCGGCGCCGAGCGGGGCGCTCGACATCTCGAAGCTCGGCGGCTAGACGGGGCTACGCAGGCAGTTCGCCGGGCTTGGCGGCGACCACCTGAGGGACGCCGACCGTCTCCGATGCCCGCGACTCCGGCTCGATGCCGCCGAGGATCTCGAGCACGTCCTCGCGCACGAGCGTCTCCTTCTCGAGCAGCGCGGCGGCAAGCCGGTCGAGCGACGCCCGGTGCTTCTTGATCAGGCGCAGCGCCTCTTCGTACGCGCCGTCCGTGAGCCGGGCCTGCTCACTGTCGCGCAGGCGCTTCGTCTCCTCCGAGAGAGCGTAGTTGTCGGCGCGCATCGTCCGTGACGAGACGCTGTCCGACATTCCCCATTCGAACACCATCGAGCGGGCGAGGGACGTCACCTTCTCGAGGTCGTTCGCCGCCCCGTTCGTGACGTGCCCGAAGACGACTTCCTCGGAGGCGCGCCCCGCGAGCGTGACGATCATCCAGTCGATCAGCTCTTCCTTCGTGTGGAGGTAGCGATCCTCCTCGGGCAGGTGGTACGTGTAGCCGAGCGCGTCGCCGCGCGCGACGATCGTCACCTTCTGCAGCGGCGACAGCTCGTTCATCAGATGCGACATGAGCGCGTGGCCGCCTTCGTGATAGGCGAGGATGCGGCGCTCCTTCTCGGTCAGCACCTTGCGCTGCTGGAGGCCCGCGACGACCCGCTCGAGCGCCCAGTCGAAGTCCGCCTGGTTGATCGTGAGGTCGCTGCGGCGGCCGGCGCTGATCGCCGCCTCGTTGCAGATGTTCGCGAGCTCCGCGCCTGTCAGCCCCGAGGTCTGGCGCGCGACGGTCCCCAGATCGACGTCGTCGATGTTGAGCGGCTTGCCGCGTGTGTGGACGCGGAGGATGGCCTCGCGGCCGGCGAGGTCGGGGGGCGGCACGAGCAGCTGACGGTCGAACCGGCCGGGGCGAAGCAGCGCCGGGTCGAGATCCTGGATCCTGTTGGAGGCGCCCATCACGACCACCTGCTCGGCGCCCTCGAAGCCGTCGAGCTCGACGAGCAGCTGGTTGAGGGTCTGATCCTGCTCGCGGTTGAAGCCGTGTCCGGAGCGCTGCGCGCCGACGGCGTCGAGCTCGTCGATGAAGACGATCGCGGGCGCGTTCTTCCGCGCCTCGTTGAAGAGCTTGCGGATGCGCGCCGCGCCGAGACCGGCGAACATCTCGACGAACGACGAGGCGGAGGCGCTGTAGAAGTTCGCGCCCGACTCGTGGGCGACCGCCTTCGCAAGGAGCGTCTTCCCGGTGCCGGGCGGCCCGTAGAGGAGGAGGCCCTTCGGCACCTTCGCCCCGAGCCGCTGGAAGCGCTTCGGGTCGCGCATGAAGTCCACGACCTCCATGAGCTCGCCGCGCACCTCCTCGACGCCGGCCACGTCGGACCAGCTCGTCTTCGACCTGCTGCCCTGGACCATGTTCGCCGGGGTCGTGCGCGGCATGATCCCGACCGTCTTCCAGAGCAGCCAGACCATGACGACGATGAGGACGAGGAACGCCAGCGGCATGTAGGTCATGGCGAAGTCCGCCGCAGCATGGAACCAGTGCCCCACCATCTCAGGATCTCATCGGCAGCAGGAGGCGCATCCCTTAGCCGAGTGACGGGGCCCGGTCACCGCAGTGCCCGAAGAGCCGGCTCGAGCCTCTGACGCGTCGTGAGGACACCCTCGAACAGGTCGCCGTGGCGGCGGACCCGCTCGAGCACGACGTCCATCGTGAACTGCCGCGGGTCGAGCGACTCGTCGACCTCCTCCCAGCGGAGCGGCGTCGACACGGGAGCGCCCGGGCGCGGCCGCACCGAGTAGACCGACGCGATCGTCTTCCCCTCGCCGTTCTGGTTCGCGTCGATCAGGACGCCTCGCCGCTTCGCCTTCGACCACTCCGTCGTCACGAGCCCCCGATGCGTGCGGGCGAGGGCGCCCGCCACGATCTCGCAGAGCTCGCGCGTCTGCGCGTAGGTGTAGCGCCGCTCCACCGGCAGGAGTACGTGCATGCCCTCGGCGCTCGATGTCTTCGGGAAGGAGGCGAGCCCGAGCGCGTCGAGCGCCTGCTTGACGAGGAGCGCGACCTGCACGACCTCGGGAAAGCCGACGTCCGGCGACGGGTCGAGGTCGAAGAGCACGAAGTCGGGGCGGTCGGCCCTGTCGACGCGCGAGTACCACGCGTTGAGGTCGATGCAGCCCATGTTCACCATCCACAGCAGCGACCGCTCGTCGTTCACCAGCGGCGCGTCGATCCACCTGCGGCGCGGCGGCCGCTCGCGCGTCGAGACCTGCACGTGGAAGCGCGGGATCCACTCCGGCATCCCTTTCGGCGCGTCCTTCTGGAAGAACGCCTTCCCGTAGGCGCCGTCGGGATAGCGGCGCATCGTGAACGGCCGGTCCCTCAGGTGGGGAACGACGACCGGCGCCACCGCGCGGTAGTAGTCGATCAGGTCGCCTTTCGTGATCCCGCCGCTCGGGTCGTCGTCCGGCCAGAACGGCTTGTCGAGGTTGGAGAGCTTGACCGCCCCGTTCTTGGTCTCGACCGGGCGCTCACGCCGCACATCCTCGGCCGGCTTGTCGTCGCGAAGTCCCTGGAAGGACGGCGCGCGCAGGTGTCCGTCGTGCGTCCACTCGGCGAACTCGACCTCGGCGACGAGTCTCGGCTCGACCCACACGACGTCGCCCTTCCGCACCTTCGGCATCTTCGGAACGACAGGAAACGGCGACTCCTCGCGCCGAAGCGGCTCGAGCTTCCGGAGCAACTCGCCGATCATGCGCTCGCCGAAGCCGGTCCCGACGTTCCCGACCCATTCCCACTCCTTGCCGCGATGGACGCCGAGCACGAGCGCGCCGAAGCTGCCGCTGCGCCGACCCTGGCCTTTCGTGTAGCCGCAGATCACGAACTCCTGCCGCCCGTGCGTCTTGATCTTCAGCCAGTCACGACCCCGACCGCCCTCGGAGTAGCGCGACGAGGGGCGCTTCGCCATCACGCCCTCGAGCCCCTGCTCGGTCGCAGCCTCGAGCAGCGCCTCGCCGTCCTCGAACGAGCCGGAGAGCTGAACGACCGGGTTCGGCGCGAGCACCTTCTCGAGCCGAGCTCTTCTCTCGGTCAGCGGCAGGTCGACGAGCGGCTCGCCGTCGACCTCGAGCACGTCGAACACCTCGTAGGCGAGCCGGAGGCTTCCCTGCTGCATCGCCGAGAAGCTCGCCTTCCCGTCGGCGTCGAGCGCCACGACCTCGCCGTCGACGACTGCGTCCGGCGTACGGAGCGCCTTCACGAGCTCCTTGGCCACGGGAGCGAACCGCTGCGTCAAGTCGTTGCCTCTCCGCGAGACGAGCTTCGCCTCGCCGCCGCGGACGTAGCCGAGGGCGCGGTAGCCGTCCCATTTCGGCTCGAACAGCCACCCGTCGCCGCGAGGCAGCTCCTCCGTCAGCGTCGCGAGCATCGGTCGGTAGACGCGACGGCCGGACCTCGGGCCGTCGTCGCGCTTGCGGAGGATCAGCCAGTTCTTCTCGTCGCCGGACAGGTGCGCCGGTACGAGCGCCCACGTCCCGTCGAGGCGCTCGCCGTGGAGGCGCACGGTGAGGCCGCCGTCGCGCTTCTCCTCGAGCAGCTCGTACGTGCCGCGGTCCCAGATCTCGACGGTGCCGGCGCCGTAGTTCCCCTTCGGGATCTCGCCCTCGAAGCTCCCGTACTCGAGCGGATGGTCCTCGACGTGGACCGCGAGGTGCTGCTCGCCGGGCTCGAGCGGCACGCCCTTGGGCACGGCCCACGAGACGAGGACGCCGTCGCGCTCGAGGCGGAAGTCGTAGTGGAGCCGCCGCGCGTCGTGCCGTTGCACGACGAACGTCAACGCCTCGGGCTGCCGCCGTTTCCCGCCGAAGGGCTCCGGGGTCTGCTTGCGGTCTCGCTTGCGCTCGTACTCCGAGAGCTTCTTGCTCACGAAGCGTTTCTAGCGCGTGAGCGCTGCGTCCGCTCGACGGACTCGCGCAACGCCTGCATCAGGTCGACGACCGGCGCCGCCTCCTCGCGCGGCTCGGGCAGCGGAGCGCCCTCGGCCTTCGAGCGGATCAGCTCGAGCAGCTCGGAGCGGTAGGTGTCGTCGTAGCGCTCGGCGTCGAACTCGGTGCTGAGGTTCTCGACGAGCGACTTCGCCATCTCGACCTCGGCCTTTCGGAGCCCGTCCTCGGCGACGGCCTCGCCCGCTACCTCCGTCGGCCGCCGCACCTCGTCGGCGTAGTACATCGTCTCGAGGACAAGCGCCTTCTGGTACGGACGGAGGCACGCGAGGTGCTGCTTGTTCCGGATCACGACCTTCGCGATGCCGACGCGTCCCGTCTCCTCCAGCGCCTCGACGAGCAGCCGGTACGGCTTCTCGCCGCCCTCCTGCGGGACGAGGTAGTACGCCTGCCGGAAGTAGATCGGATCGATCTCGTCGAGCGAGACGAAGTCACAGATGTCCACGGAGTGCGTGAGCTCGACGTCGAGACGGTCGAGGTCCTCCGGCTCGATCGGGATGAACCGTCCCTTCTCGAGCTCGAACGCGCGCACGACGTCGTCCGGGTCGACGTGCTCGCCCGTGTCCTTGCGGACCTTGTCGTAGCCGACCGGCTCCAGGTCATGCCGGTCGACGAAGTGGAACCGGAGCTCCCTCGAGCTCGTCGCCGTGAGCATCCGGACCGGGATGCTGACGAGGCCGAAAAAGATCGTTCCGCTCCAGATCGGACGGGGCGCCATGGCGGCGTCCTCCCCTCCGCGGAGGACCGAAAAACGGCCGGCGGCGGCCCGTTTCCTGGTTTCAAGTCGTATGTCTGCCGTTTACACAACGAATACATGGCGGGGATAAGCCTGTGGACGCTGTGGACAGCGCGGCCTCCGGTCCGCCACTAATCTGCGCAAAACTGTCGCAAGTTGCTCAGGCGAAGACGCCGAGCGCGCGGAAGCGGGCGCGGCGGCGGCGGCGGAGGTCCTCGCCCGGGATCCCCTCGAGCTCGGCGAGCGATTCGCGCACCGCCTGCCCGAGGAGGCGCGCGGCCATGTCGGGATCGATGTGCGCGCCGCCGACCGGCTCGGAGACGATCTCGTCGATCACCCCGAGCTCGAGACAGTGGACGGCGTCGGGCCGGAAGGCCGCCGCGGCCTTCTTCGCCTGGCCCGCGTCGCGCCAGAGGATCGCCGCGCAGCCCTCGGGCGAGATGACGGAGTAGATCGCGTTCTCCTGCATCAGCACCCGGTCTGCGAGCGCGATCGCGATCGCCCCGCCCGAGCCTCCCTCTCCGATGACGCAGGCCACCGTCGGCACCTTCAGCCGCGCCATGATCGACTGCGAGCGCGCGATCGCGGCGCCCTGTCCGTGCTGCTCGGCGACGACGCCCGGATAGGCGCCCGGCGTGTCGACGAGCGTGACGACGGGGAACCCGTGGCGGTCGGCGAGCTCCATCGCGTGCCACGCCTTGCGGTAGCCCTCCGGGTTCGGCATCCCGAAGCGGCGGCTCGCGCGCTCGTGGATGTCGCGCCCCTTCTGCTGGCCGACGAGGACGATGGTCCGTCCGTCGAGCTTGCCGAGCCCGGCGATCATCGCGCCGTCGTCGCCGAGCGCCCGGTCGCCGTGCAACTCGAACCAGTCGTCGAGCAGGCGCTCCACGTAGTCGAGCGTGTACGGCCGCTCGTCGTGGCGGGCGAGCTCGACCTTGCGCCAGATCTCCTCGTCGGTGGCCTCCTCGCCGATCCGGGCGATCTGGCGCTGCAGCCGCTCGAGCTCGCCGGAGATCCGCGTGCCGCCGAGCAGCGGGAGGTTCCTCAGCCGCCCGAGCCGCTCACGCAACCGCAGCTCGTGCTCAGTCGGGGGCATCGAACAGCCTCAGGAGGCGGGACAGCGTCGGCTTCAGCTCGGGGCGCGGGACGATCGCGTCGATCTGGCCGTAGCGGAGGTTCTGCTCGGCCCGGCCGAAGTCGTCGGGGAGCTTCTCGCGCGTGATCTCCTGCACGACACGCGGGCCAGCGAACGACATGAGCGCGTTCGGCTCCGCGAGCACCACGTCTCCGAGGGTCGCGAAGCTCGCGAGGACACCGCCGGTCGTCGGATGCGC
Source organism: Gaiellaceae bacterium (assembly GCA_036526375.1). GTDB lineage: Bacteria > Actinomycetota > Thermoleophilia > Gaiellales > Gaiellaceae > Palsa-739. The sequence continues at coordinate 30,078 of DATCYP010000044.1, forward strand.
CATCACGCAGAGGAGCGCCTGCCCGGAGTCGCGCAGGTCCTCGACCGCCGCCACGGTCTTCGGCAGCTGCATGAGCGCGAGGATTCCCTCCTGCATGCGCGCGCCGCCGGAGCTCGTGACGGTGACGAGCGGCATACCCGCCTCCGCCGCCGAGTCGCAGGCGCGCGACAGCTTCTCGCCGACGACGCTGCCCATCGAGCCGCCCATGAACGCGAAGTCCATCACGGCGAGCTCGCACCGACGGCCCTCGATCGCGGCGCGGCCGATCACCATCGCGTCGGCCAGGCCGGTCTTCATCTCGGCCTCGGCGAGACGCTCGGTGTAGGGACGGAGGTCGAAGAAGCCCAGCGGATCCTCGGAATGCAGCTCCGTGGCCTCCTCGGCGAAGGACCCCGAGTCCACGAGCGAGGCGATCCGCGCCCGCGCCCGCATCGGGAAGTGATGCCCGCACTGCTCGCACACCCACACGCTCCGCTCGAGCTCGTCGTCGCGGTAGTGCGAGTGGCAGGTCGGGCAGGTGTTCGGGTGACTCGGGGGAGGACTCGGCTGGTCGTTGGTCTCGACCGAGACGTCGATCTTGGCCACGTCAGCAGCTTAGACCTCAGCCTCCAGAGGGAGGTTGCGTAGCGGTCTAGTAGCCGAGCGCTGCCGCGAGGCTCTCGACCTTCTCCACGTTCGCCGGGTCGGGTGCGAGGCCCGTGAAGCCGACGCCGACGAGCTTGCCGCTGTCCCGCACGCGTTCGAGGAGCCGCTCGACCTCGGCGAGCGACGGACCGCGGGGCTCGGGCATGAAGACCGCGAGCTCGTCCGGATCGAGGACGTCGCAGTCGAGCGCGACGTAGACCGCATCCGCACGCTTCAGCAGCGCGTCCGGATCGTCGCCGATCCCGGCGGCCGCGACGAACTCCTCCTCGGGCGGGTCGAGGTCCCGCGCCCCCCAGAGAACGACGTCCTCCGCGGCGATCGCGCCGCGGTCGAGCAGCATCCGCAGGGGCATCCCCCACTCGTTGCCGGAGGGAGAGGTCTCGGGCGTGTTGAGGTCGCCGTGGGCGTCGAGCCAGAGCACGGCGATGCGGCCGTGCCGCGCGTGCAGCCCCTCCACCGCACCGACGTGGGAGCAGCAGCATCCGCCGAGGACGATCGGGTGCGCCGGCAGGTCGGAGGCGACCGCGAGCGTCTGCAGCGCGAGCGTCTCCTCCTCCACCACCGCCACCTCGGGGTAGTCGAGCGCGAGCGACGCCGCCTCGACCATCACCTCGCCGCCGTCGCCCCACGCGCGCGGCACGCGAACGAGCCCGGCCGCGAAGGAACGGCCGCACGAATGGCACTCGTAGCCGTCGTCGACCGCGACAGCCGTCAGCGTGCGGCAGTCCGGACAGCGCGCGCGAAGCAGGCTCATCCGAGCGTCTTCCCCCACACGACGTTCTCCTCCTCGACGTGCATGCCGACGCTCTCGTAGAGATACGTCGCACCGGTCGCGTTGGCGGCGTCGACGCCGAGTCCGGCGCTCGTCAGCCCGCGGCGCCGGAACTCGCGGAAGCTGTGGAGGAGAAGCGCGCGGCCGTAGCCGCGGCCCCGCCACGCGGGGCGGACGCCGAGCGCGCCGACCCAGCCGGTCGACGGCCGGGCCTCACAGCGCGCGACGCCCGCGATCTCGTCGCCGTCCCGGATCACGAACCAGAGCGAGGGGTCGAAGTTCGATCTCCGCCGCTGCCGCGTCCACCACTCGTCGAACGACTCCGGCTCGTGCTCCCAGTGACCGGCAAACGACTCCTCGAGAGCCGCGTGGAACCTCTCGGCCTCCTCCTCCGCGATGGGCTCGACCTGGACGCAGGGCTCCGGCGGCTCCTCCTCGAAGTCGATCGCCATCTCCCAGAAGCGGCGCGCCTCCCGATAGCCGCGACCGCGGAAGAGATCGTCAGCCGCGGAGTCGCCGGCCACCGTCCACGTGTGGATCCGCTCCGCCCCTTCAGCGGCGAGCCGCGACTCCATGAGCTCGGCGAGCTGCGTGCCGACGCCACGCCCCCAGGCCGAGGGCCGGACGGCACCGGCGCAGTTGCCGCGCGGCCCGAACGCCTGCGCGAACGCGCCGGCGACGAACCGTCCGTCCTCCTCGAGGAGCCAGGTGTTGGTCTCGAACGAGATCGTGTGCAGCCAACCCTCGACGGCGGCCTCATCGAGCCGGGACGGGCGTCCGTTCACCGCCTCCTCGACCGATCCGAAGAGGTCGGCCAACACGGCCAGGTCGTCGGTCGTGGCGGGCCGGACGTTCATGGCACGAGGGAGTCGAGCCCGTCCGCGAGGCCGGCGAGACTGTGCAGCTCGACGTCCGGCTGCGGCTCGGCGTCCTCGCCGAGACGGTTGACCCAGACCGTGCGGAGGCCGAGGGCCGCCGCAGGCGCAACGTCGTGGAAGAGGCTTGCGCCGACGTGGACGTGGCACTCGCGGTCGGCCCCGCTGCGCGCGAAGAACTCGTCCCAGTGACCGGGCGCCGGCTTGTAGGAGCCGATCTCGGAGGCGACGACGACCAGGTCGAACTCGACGCCGATCCGGGCCAGCGACGCATCGAGGAGGTCGCGGTCGGTGTTCGAGAGGACCGCGAGCCGCCACCCGCGGCTGCGCGCCTCCTCGAGGGCGGCCGGCGCCTCGGGAAACGGATCCCAGGCCGGCAGCGAGCGGCCGAGCGCGTCCTCCTCGTCGGCGGGCGCGCCGAGGCGCGCGAGGGTGACGGCCATCACCTCGCGATAGGTCCTCCCCGGATCCTCCCGCTGGATCTGGGGCTCGAGCTCGTGATACGTGCGCAGCAGCCCGCCGCCGCGCGCCGCTCCGAACAGCCGCTCGAGCTCGCGGCCGATGCCGCCGTTCCAGTCGATCAGCGTGCCGTAGCAGTCGAAGCTCGCCCAGCGCTCCATCGGCGCGAGCCTATCGAGCGCGGATGCTCAGTCCTCGAAGCGCTTGAAAACGACGCAGGCGTTGTGACCGCCGAAGCCGAAGCTGTTCGACACGGCGACCTTCACGTCGGCGTCGCGCGCCTCGTTCGGCACGTAATCGAGGTCGCAAGTTGGATCCTCGACCTCGTAGTTGATCGTCGGGGGCAGCTTCCCGTCGCGAATCGCGAGAATCGTGAACGTCGCCTCGATCGCACCGGCGGCGCCGAGGCAGTGGCCCGTCGCACCCTTCGTGCCGGAGACCGGCGTCTTGTAGGCGTTCTCCTCGCCGAGCGCGTACTTGAGCATCTGGGTCTCGGAGGAGTCGCCGACGGGGGTCGAGGTCGCGTGCGCGTTGACGTAGTCGATCTCGCCGGGGTCGACGGCCGCGTCGCGCAGAGCCATCCTGAACGCATTCACCGGGCCGGTGGGATCGGGCTCGGTGATGTGCTTCGCATCGGACGAGAGCCCGTAGCCAGAGACCTCGGCGTAGATCGTGGCCCCGCGCTCCTTCGCGTGCTCGAGCTCCTCGAGCACGACGACCGCGCCCGCCTCGCCCATGACGAACCCGTCGCGCTCGGCGTCGAACGGACGCGAGCCGCGCTTGGGATCGTCGTTGCGCAGCGACAGCGCACGCATCGCGGCGAAGCCGGCGATCCCGACCTCGTTCACGGCAGCCTCGGTCCCGCCGCAGAGCATGACGTCGGCGCGGCCGAGCCGGATCGCGTCCAGCCCGTCGCCGATCGCCATGTTCGACGCGGCGCAGGCCGTGCACTGCGAGCCCAGCGGTCCGCGCGTACCGAGCTCGATCGAGACCCAGCCGGCGCCGAGGTTCGGGATGATCGCGGGGATCGCGAAGGGATTGACCCGGTCCGGCCCACGCGTGATCAGGGTGTCGTAGCACTCCTGGAACGAGCGGAGGCCGCCGATGCCCGTCGCGATCGAGGCGCCGATGCGGTCGGCCTCCTTCGCGATGTCGATCCCGGAGTCCGCCTCCGCCTGGCGCGCAGCCGCGAGGACCAGGTGCGTGAAGCGGTCCATCCTCCGCGCGTCCTTGCGGTCTACCCACTCCGTCGGGTCGAGGTCTTTCACCTCGCAGGCGAAGTGCACCTTGTAGTCGGAGTGGTCGAACTGCGTGATCTCGGCCGCGCCGGACTCGCCGGCGAGGAGATTGGACCACGACTCCTCCACGCTCAGCCCGAGCGGCGACACCGCGCCCAGGCCGGTGACCACGACGCGTCTGCGTCCGTTGAGAGAACCGTTGCTCGCGCTCACTACATCCCAAGTCCGCCGTCGACGAGCAGCACGTCCCCCGTGATGAACGATGCGTCGTCGGAGCAGAGGAAGCGTACAGCGCCGGCCACGTCTTTCGGCTCCCCGAGCCGGCCGAGGGGTGTGTTGTCGAGCATCGCGGACGTCGCCTCCTCCGGCAGGACGCCGGTGAGCTGCGTCCGCACGTAGCCGGGCGCGACGACGTTGGCGCGGACGCCTCGGCTGCCGAGCTCGCGCGCGAGCGACTTCGTGAAGCCGATGATCCCGGCCTTCGAAGCCGCATAGTTCGTCTGGCCCCAGTTGCCGTGCACGCCGACGATCGAGGAGACGTTGACGATCGAGCCCGCCCGCTTCTTCATCATCGGCCGGCAGACGGCGCGGCACGTGTAGAAGACGGAGGAGAGGTTCGTCTCGAGCACGATGCGCCAGTCGTCGTCCGGCATCCGCGCGAGCAGGCCGTCTCGCGTGAGGCCGGCGTTGTTGACGAGGATGTCGAGGTCACCGGCCTCCTCGACGAGCCGCGCAGCCTCCTCGGCGCTCGAGACGTCGGCCTGGACGGCGCGGCCCTCGATCTCGCGCGCCAGCCCCTCCGCCTCCTCGGCGCCGGTGCGGTAGCCGATCACGACCTCGGCGCCGGCGCGGGCGAGCTCCTCCGCGATCGCGCGGCCGATTCCCTTCGACGCACCCGTGACCAGGGCGCGCTTGCCCTCGAGGGACGCGAAGCTCACCGTGAGTCGGCGAGCAGCTCGGGGAGCCGCTCGAGCGCCTCGATGCTGTTCACCGAGACGGCCTTGACGCTGCGGTCGATCCGCTTGACGAGCCCGGAGAGCACGTTGCCCGGCCCGACCTCGACGAAGGTGCGCACGCCGTCGCGCATGAGCTCCGTCGCGGACTGCGTGAAGCGCACGGGCGCCGTGAGCTGGTCGACGAGGAGCGGCCCCATGCGCTGCGCCGACTCGACGCGGGCGGTCACCGTGGACATGAACGGGAAGGCGGGCTCCTGGAAGCGCACCTTCTCGATCGCGGGGCGGAGCCGGTCCGCGGCGCGCGCGACGAGCGGCGAGTGGAACGCGCCCGAGACCTTGAGCTTCACGGCCCTGCGGGCTCCCTCGCTCTGGGCCCGCTCGATGCATTCGTCCACGGCGAGATTCTCGCCCGAGACGACGATCTGGCCGGGACAGTTGTAGTTCGCCGGCCACACGCCGAGGATGCGGCGGCACAGCGCCTCCACCACCTCGTCGGCGAGACCGAGGATCGCCGCCATCGAGCCGGGATTCCGCGCAGCGGCGTCGGCCATCGCCAGGCCGCGCTCGCGCACGAGCGCCATGGCTTCCTCCAGCGTCATCGCCTCGGCCGCGGCCAGAGCTGCGAACTCCCCGACCGAGTGGCCGATCACGAAGTCCGCCTCCACGCCTCGCTCGCGCAGCGCGGCGAGCACCGCGAGCGACGTCGCGACGAGCGCCGGCTGCTGCACCTCGGTGTCGAGCAGCTCCTCGGCGTCGGCGTGGAAGCAGAGACGCTCGAGGTCGAGGCCGGTCGCCGCGCTGCCGCGCCGGAAGACCTCCATCGCCGCCGGCACCGCTTCTGCGAAGTCGCGGCCCATGCCGGCCTCGAACGAGCCCTGGCCCGGGAAGCAGAAGGCGACCTTGCTCATGCCGCGGCCGTCCAGCGCATGAGCGCGCTTCCCCACGTGAGGCCGGCGCCCATGCCCGTCATGAGCACGAGACTCCCCGGCTGCAGCCTGCCGTCCTTCTGCGCCTCCGCCAGCGCGAGCGGGATCGAGCCGGAGGACGTGTTGCCGTATCGGTCGACATTGATCACCACCCGCTCCGACGGGATCCCGAGCTTCTTGGTTGCGTGCTCGATGATGCGGACGTTCGCCTGGTGGGGAACGTAGACGTCGACATCCTGGACACGCGTGCCGCAGCGCTCGAGCACGGCCTCGGCCGACGACACGAGGACGCGGGTCGCGAACTTGAACACCTCGCGGCCGTTCATCTTGACGAACTTGTCCGGATCCTCGAACCGGCGGGAGCCGCTGCCCGGCAGCCAGAGGTGCTCGCCCCCCGCGCCGTCGGCGCCGAGCTCGAAGGCGAGGAAGCCCGCCTCGTCGGCCGGCTCGAGCACCACCGCTCCCGCTCCGTCCCCGAACAGGACGACCGTCGACCGGTCGCTCCAGTCGAGAATCCGCGAGAGCACGTCGCCGCCGATCACGAGCGCACGCCGGGAGAGCCCCGCGGCGACCATCCCGTAGGCCTGGGCGACCGCGTACATGAAGCCCGTGCAGCCGGCGGAGAGGTCGTACGCAGCCGCGTCCTTCGCGCCGAGCCGGTCGGCGAGGATCGCCGACGTCGAGGGGAACATCATGTCGGGCGTCACGGTGGCGACGATCAGAAGGTCGACGTCCGTTCCGTCGCTGCCCGCCTGCCCGAGCGCCTGCTGCGCGGCAGGGAGCGAAAGGTCCGACAGCGCCTGGGAGTCCGCTGCGATCCGCCGCTCGTGGATGCCGGTGCGCTCGACGATCCACTCGTCCGACGTCTCGACCATCTGCGCGAGCTCGTCGTTCGTGATCACCCGCTCGGGCGCGTATGCCCCGAGACCCGTGATCGTTACGTGGGCGTCGGTGCGGGCGTCGCCGATCACTCCTGCTCGCTCCCGACGAAGACCGTCAGCATGGCCTCCGCGGCGACGTCACCGCCGACGGTCGCGCGGCCCTGGCCCTTCGCGATCGGCCCGCGCACGCGCAGGAACTCGCACTCGAGCTCGAGCATGTCGCCGGGGCCTACGACCCGCTTGAAGCGGCAGTCGTCGATGCCGGCGAAGAAGGGGATCTTGCCGCGGTTCGCCTCGTCAGCGAGAACGGCGACCGCGCCGCACTGGGCTATCGCCTCGACGGTGAGCACTCCCGGCATCACCGGACGGCCGGGAAAGTGGCCCTGGAACCACCAGCCGTCCTCCGGCACCAGGAAGCGCCCGCGCACACGGCGGCCGGGGTCGAGCTCGACCACCTCGTCCACGAGCAGGAACGGAGGCCGGTGCGGGATGATCGACTCGATCGCTTCCCGGCCGAACGGCGTTGCCGGGGCGCTCATGCCACGTCGCGCTGCTGGAGCCGCTCGCGCAGCCGGCTGCGGCCTCGATGCGCGTGGCACTTCGCCGTCCCGACCGGCATGCCTGCCGCGGACGCGATCTCCTCGAACGTGTAACCGAGAGCGTCCTTGAGGACGATCACCTGCGCCTGCTCGGGCGAGATGTCGGCGAGGGAGTCGCAAAGCTCGCGGCGCAGCTCGGTGATGCGGACGCCGCGCGTCGGATCGTGCTCGAGATCCACCCCGAGCTCCTCCGGCAGGGGATCGTGGACGCGCGCCCGCTGGCGCTCGGCCACGTCCCGGCACGTGTTGACGACGAGGCGGTGGAGCCAGGTCGAGAACTGCGCCTCCCCGCGGAACTGACGCAGGCGCACGCAGAGCTTGGCCAGCGCGTCCTGGGCCGCATCGCGCGCGTCCTCCGGGTCGCGCAGGAGATGCCGCGCGAGCCGCTCGACCCGGGGCGCGTGCCGAACGCACAGCGCCTCGAGCGCCCGGCCGTCGCCGGCTTTCGCGCGGGTGACGAGGATCGGGTCGCTGAGGCTCGCATAGTCGAGGCCGCGCTCACGCAGCGGCTGGGTGATCCTCCCCACGGCCGCAGTAGTCTAGATGCGAGTGTCGGATCTCTCTCCCGGCTCTGTCGAGCCGCTGCTGCAGGGACGCCTCGGACGGCCGTATCGCTTCGTCGAGGAGTGCGCGTCGACCCAGCGCCTGCTCGATGCCGACGAGACCGAGGGCACGACGGTGGCTACCGACCACCAGACCCATGGACGGGGCCGGCTCGGCCGTGTCTGGGAGGCACCGGCAGGTCGCGCGCTTCTCTTCTCCGTCCTGCTGCGGCCGGGCCCCCCGATGGCGCTGTGGCCCGAGCTCTCACTCGTCGCCGGCGACGCCGTCGCGACGGCGCTGCGGGCCGAGACCGGCGTCGAAGCGGGGCTGAGTCATCCGAACGACGTCCTCGTCGAGGGCCGCAAGGTCGCCGGGATCCTGCCGGAGGCGAGCGTCGGCAGAGTCGCCCTCGGGATCGGAGTGAACGTCAACCAGACGGTCGAGGAGCTGCCGACGGACACGCCGAAGCCGGCAACCTCGCTACGGCAGGAGACCGGCCGGGAGTGGCAGCGGGCGCCGCTGCTCGCCGCGATCCTGCGCGAGCTCGAGCGCCGCTACGACGACTGGCAGCGCCTCCACACGATCCGCCGGCCGCCCGGGCCCGGCTAGCCGCCGACGGGGCGCTGCTCGCGGAAGTTCCGCGCCGCCTCGATCGCGGCACCGAGGTTCAGACCCTTGTCCTTCGCCTGCTTGATCAGCATCACGGTCTCGAGGGCGTCGATGTCGTAGATCCGCTGCTTCTTGCCCTTCGTGGGGATCTGGGCCTTGTTCGTCCAGTAGTCGAGCTGCATCTTCGAGATCCCCGCGATCTGGCAGACCTGGCCCAGGTACAGCTCGACCTTGTCGAGGTGCTCGGCCAGATTGATGGGTTCGAGAAGATCGACCTGCCGGCTTACCGCCATTTGCCCTCACCGCGTCGGGTGCTGACCCCTTGCGAGTTATAAAGGGCGCGGGCTCCTTTTGGAAGAGTGCGCTGCGGTAAGCGAGCGGGCGCTTATGCCTCCGCGGGCTCCGCCGGCTCGGCGTCGCCGTTCGTCTCGTCCGACTCGACGACCGGTGCGAGCGCCGAGACCGTCTCCTCGTCGCCGCGCAGCCGCATCACGATCACGCCCTGCGTCGACCGGCCAAGCCGCTTGAACTCCTCGACGGGAATCCGGATCACGGTGCCGGCGGTGGAGATGAGCATCACCTGGTAACCGTCGCGGACGACGCGCGAGCCGACGAGGTAGCCGCGCGCCTCGTTCAACTGCACGGTCTTCACTCCCATGCCGCCGCGGCCCTTGACCGGATACTCGCCGACGCGCGTGCGCTTGCCGAAGCCGTTCTCGGTCACTACGAGCAGGTCGGCGTCGTCTTCCGCGATGTTGATCGAGATGACCTCGTCGCCCTTGCGGAGCTTCATGCCGGCGACCCCGGACGTGTCGCGGCCCATCGGCCTTGCGTCGGTCTCGTGGAAGCGGATCGCCTGACCCTTCCTCGAGACCATGAGAATGTCGTCGTCGCCCGTCGAGTGGCGTACCCCGACGAGCTCGTCGCCGTCGCGCATCTTGATCGCGATGATCCCGTCGGCCTTGAGCGGCGTGTTGTACGCGGCGAGCTCCGTCTTCTTGACGACGCCGTTCTTCGTCGCGAAAACGAGGTACTTCGCCTCCTCGAAGTCTCGGGTCTGGATCACGGCCCGCACCTGCTCCTCCTGCCGGAACGGGAGGAGATTGACGATCGCGCGGCCCTTCGACTGGCGGGAGCCGAGCGGCAGCTCGTGCACCTTGAGCCGGTAGACCTTGCCGACGTTCGTGAAGAAGAGGATGTAGTCGTGCGTCGAGGCGACGAACAGGTGCTCGATGTAGTCGTCCTCCTTCAGCTCCATCCCCATCACGCCGATGCCGCCCCGCCGCTGCTCGCGGTACGTCGTCACTGGTAGCCGCTTGATGTAGCCCGACCGCGTGATCGCGATGACCATGTCCTCCTCCGCGATCAAATCCTCGAGCTCGAGCTCCTCCTCGGCCGCGACGATCTCCGTGCGGCGGTCGTCGCTGCGACCGTAGGTCTGCTTGATCTCGAGCAGCTCCTCCTTGATCAGGCCGTCGATCTTCGCCGGGTCGCCGAGGATCTCGCGGAGCTCGGCGATCCGCTCCATCTTGTCCTTGTACTCGTCCTCGACCTCCTTGCGCGCCAGCCCGGTGAGGCGCCTGAGCTGCATGTCGAGAATCGCCTGCGCCTGGATCTCGGAGAGCGAGAACTGCTCCATCAGCTGCGTGCGCGCCGCGTCGGTGTCGGGCGCGGCACGGATGAGCGCGACGATCGCGTCGATGTTGTCGAGCGCGATGAGATAACCCTGGAGGACATGCGCTCGGGACTCGTTCTTGCGCAGCTCGTCCTTCGAGCGCCGGGTGACGACCTCGCGCTGGAAGTCGAGGTAGTGCCGGACGATCTCGAGCAGCGACAGCGTCCGCGGCACCCCGTCGACGAGCGC